>DEFH01000016.1:6297-15981 GCA_002350705.1 Ruminococcaceae bacterium UBA2857 | reverse complement strand
ATTTTTTCATGCGGTTGCCATGACAGATTTGATAAAGTTAAGGAACGTGCCAAGCTCAAAACTTCCGTTGCAAGACTCGTCAACATCTTGTTTCCGGAGCTTGAAGAGCTTGTTCCGACACTTCATATTGCCTCTGTTTATGCCTTGTTCAGGGAATATCCGTCTGCCAGACTGATTGCTGTACATCTGACTAAGCTTACCAATCTGCTCTCAGATGCGTCTAAAGGGCGTTATGGCAAGGATAAGGCTCAGGCTATCCGTGAAGCTGCAAGAGCTTCTATCGGCTCTCATATGCCCGCAAAGGAGCTGGAGTTAAAGCATACTGTCAAACTGATACAGGAGCTTGATTCAGAGATCAATGAAATTGAAATCCGTATCATAGAGATCATGGATGAAATGGATACACCTATTCTTACCATTCCCGGTATCAGCTATCGTATGGGAGCAATGATTCTTGCAGAAATCGGTGACTTTGAAAGATTTTCTTCTCCTGACAAGATACTTGCCTATGCAGGCTTATCGCCCTCTACATACCAGTCCGGGCAGCTTACTTCTACTCATTCTCACATGGAGAAACGAGGGTCACGCTACCTCAGGTATGCTCTTTTCAATGCAACAAAGTTTGTTTGTAACTGGGCTCCCGACTTTACTGATTATCTGGAAAAGAAACGCAAAGAAGGTAAGCATTACAATGTCGCAATTTCTCATGCCTGCAAAAAACTTGTCAGAGTAATCTATCATTTACAAACAACCGGCGAAGAATATGATCCTTGATTTGCTTCCTTTTGAATACTTTTTTGAGCGACTAATCGGTCGCTCTGTTTGTCATACGATTTTTCCCTAATCCTGATTGTTGAAAACTTTTTTTTGATATTTTTTGCTTTTTCCTATTGACTTTTAATAGTTAGTCTTTAAAACAGAATAAACCATACTGTCAAACTGTCCCTGATGCCCGACAAGAAAGTTGTCAGCCAGACCTTCACGAATCAGTTTTTCTATTTGTACTTTTAGATTAGCACGGATGTCATGCGTAACCTCACGGTGCCCGATAAAACAACAGGTTTTTGACTTGTCCATAAATATACCTCCTTAATATGGGATATATCGTAATTATAGCATTTTGTTTCTGATATTTGCGATATATCCCACACGATATATCCCATATTTTTATACAATTATGGTAATGATAATCGTGGGAGGGCTGGGAGTGAACACAAAAGAAGCAGTGGCTATGCGGATCAAACAACTGTGTAAAGAAAGAGGATTAACCATCAACGGGCTTGCAAACATCTGCGGTGTATCGCCTTCAACGATTTATAGCTTGCTGAATACGAAAAGCAAAAACCCAGGAGTTGTTACCATAAAGATCATCTGCGATGGTCTGGAAATCTCCGTCAGAGAGTTTTTTGACAGCGATTTATTTAACAAAACCGAACAGGAAATCAAATAATACGAACAGCAGCCACCCATCCGAGTGGCTGCCTTTCCTTACCTGCCCTTATTAACTTCTCTCACCCTGACAAACTCCTCCGTCAGTTTTCGTATTCCCTTGCAATCTGCGCTGCCGAACATTTCTGGTCTGCCGATGTATTTTATCAGCCCATTCTTGGAGCAGTACTGCCTGTTCATAATAACTGCACCGTGCAGGACGCCCTCCCGTATCAGCTTGTGCAGACTCTGGGGAGTGCCGCCGATGAGACGTGCGGCATCCTGAGTGAGTATGGCTTCGGGATAGTCCTCCCACAGCTCCGTCAGATATGTCCTGAACGACCTGCTGTTTTCCTTTGTTGGTGCAAGGATAATGCGGTTTTCTGATTCCTTGCTATGCTTGCTGTGACTACTGAATTTGCCTGCAAGCTCTGCAATAAGCTTCTGATCGTGCGTCATACGGTATTTGAACTTCCTCGCATCCTCCCGGCTCACACGGTATTTGTGCGTAGCTTGTCCCGTGTTTTCATGCGGAATCAGATTGTTGTCCATCAGGTATTTCATTTTTCTCGTGGAGATATGCAGGTATTTTCTAAGCTCACACCCGCTCATATATTCTTTTTTCATAGGCTTCACCATGCAGAAAGGCACCCGGACGGGTGCCTTAATTGCTGTCCTTTCTCTCTAATATGTCGGTGATTACCTGTGCGCTTGCCTGCTTGCTCGCCTTGTCAAGATGGGCATAGATGTTCGCTGTGGTGGCTATGTCCGAGTGCCCGAGGAAGTTTGACACATTGATAAGCGGTACATCCTTGCCGAGCAGTATGCTTGCAAAGGTATGCCGCAGGTCGTGGAATCTTATGTGGCGCAGTCCGTATTTTTTCAGTAAGTCGCTGAAATGTGAGGTTACATACGATGGACGTATCAGTTCTCCGAGTTGATTCACGCAGACATAATCGTCGTTCTCTCTGTGGTAGCTTGACCGGAACAGCCTGCGGTATGTCTCCTGTTTTGTCTTTTCCTCCAGCAGCATTTCATAGACAGGCTCCGGCAGAGGAAGAGTGCGGCAGCTGGATTTGTTTTTCATTTCCTCTACCGGCTGCACATTGACGTGGTTATCATCATCAAATTCTACGATCTTTGTGTCCAGCAGAACCGTTTTCTTCTCCCAGTTTATCCTCGACCACCTCACTCCCAGGGCTTCACTTCGCCTGAGTCCCATGCTGCCAGCGAGCATTATTGCCGGATAGATTATGTCATCCTTGCTGAGAGTCAGCAGAGTTCTCAGCTCCTCCTCGGAATAATTTTCGCCGTGAAATTTGTTTTTCTTCGGTCTATCAATACGGTCGAAGGGATTGACCGTTATCAGTTCGTCCTTGAATGCCTGCTTGAAAGCTCTGCGCAGAACCGCATGATAGTGTATTACCGTGTTGGCTTTTACGCCGTCATTGAACATGTAATCGTAGAAGTTTTCGATATCCTTGTGCTTGAGATTGCCCACAGTTATGTCCTCGTGTGCCTCAAAATATCTGCGTATCTTGCTGTGAATCATGCTGTGATAGCTTCGGTATGTGTTGATCTGGATGCTTTGCCTGGCTTTTTCTACCCACGCCGACATGTATTCGTAGATCGGAATTTCGCAGCAGGGAAGGTTTTTAATCCTCTCTTCTTCGGCCGCCTCCTCCTCGTATCTGTTGACAACCTCACGAAGACGCTTGTTGATTTTTGACTTCGGTGCTCCCTCCGGCAGCCCGAGTGCTCTCCAGACAGACTTGGTTTTTCCGTTTTTCTTTGCCTGGATCACGGCATACAGTCTGCCTTTTTTAGCCTGTACGCTTGCGGCGAATGTCGGTTTTCCGTTCATTTGCATCTGCTCCTTTCGTGTTTTTTGATGCGATCTCATTCGGATCAACACGAACGATATCACATAAATCTTCAAAAGTCCAGATATATTTCTGAGTGTTGCTGCCGTCAACACCGGAAGTGGGTGCAGACTCACGCTGACAAAGAAAGCGGATCAGTTCGAATTTAGCGATGCGCAGCTCTCTGCCGACCTTTACGGCAGGGATACGCTGTTCCCGTATCAGCTTGTAAACGGTCTTGGTGCTGACACGGAGCACCTCTGCAACTTCGGCTGCCTTCATCGCAGAAGGGTAGCTGCCGAGCAGCATTGTATATTGTCTTTTGTTCAATCTTTGATTCTCCTTTTATAGTGAAATTTCTTTGTTTATCTGTATGAAACGTGACGTAAAGCATTTTTTTATCGTCAGTCCTTTCTCTCAGTTAAGTGTGTTTATATGTGGTGTCATAATCACCAAAAATAAGCGGTTTGTTTTTACGACCCCGAGTTGCGACCCCTCTCAAAAGTCCGCAACCATCCGATTTTTGCGGTCAGGTTTCAACCCACGACTCCAAAACCGACTCCAAGGGTTCAACCCTGACCCCAGGCTTTGAAGTGCCCGTAAACCGCATGGCAGTCGGCTCTGCCGGCTGCTGTGTCTTTGGCAGGGGGCTTCTGTGACCCCGTGCCTTTCACCTGCTTGAAAATCCACCAGCCCTAAAAGCGCTGTTATACCCTGCCGATGAGCTTTTTTACCTCTGCGATTATCTCACTTTGTAGGTCTTTCATTTCACGCCATCCGGGAGTGTCTGAGTTCTCTCTGATCTCGGAGGTTTTCTTCTGCAGCACCGTCAGCTTTTCAAGCACAGGCTTCAGCTCCTGAACCTGCCTGTTCTCGATTACCGACATCATCAGGAAATCAGTTATTGACATATCTCTGTTTCGGGCTTTCAGACGGATAAGCTCTTTTTCTTCTGCTGTCATTCTGATTGTCAGACTTTCGGCTCTGTTTCTCTTATATTTCATGTTCTCCTTTCTGCGCCGTACCGCTCCGACACGGCGTTTTGTCTTTTCGGCGGATACTTACCCGATTTTTGCCGTATCTTCGCACACAGGGGCACACGGCGGCTCACAGGCGGCGCAGTCTCTGTCTCGTCGAGTTTGTTGCTGAAAGTCAATAGTCAGCCGTCTTTTTGACTGCGCTCGAAGTAAATGAGGCACGTTGCAATTAGTCCAAAGTGATGATTGTTACAGTCGCCACACGGTCGCCTGTGTGCGGTTTAATTTAACGTCGGGTACACATTCGTTTTTCTTCTCAAAGCCCCTCAAATCGGCTCAGATCGTTCAATAGGTGCCGTGAGGGACGATAGGGACGGTGTTGACGATGTTTTTGACACCCGTAGTTTTATCGTCTTTATCGTCACTATCGTCATCCGGCGGTCGGTATTCAATACTCAGCAGCCGTTTTCCGTTGCAGCGACGAGATTCAAAGAACACGCCCTGAGCCTCCAGCTCGTATCGGTGCTTGTTCATCAAGCGTTTCAGATGATTAGTTTCAATGTGTCTGCCGTAATGATTATTGAACTCCGAACAGAATTCTGCATTCGTTCCGCTGAACATTTTCCGATCTTTCATAAACTCAATCAGCAGCTTCATATCCTCCGGCAGAAGAAAAACAGGCTCTTCCACGCTGTCGGAAATAAGCTCCCATGTATGACTGTCCTTTGAAAATGAAAGCTCCAGTTCCCGATGCTCGATGTCACGACCGGTGCAGATCAGCACAGCCTTGTTCTGACTTCGTTCCTTTCTTTCGAGTATCAAAGTTGTGTCAAGCGCACCGCTGATACCTGTCGTTCCCGAAATTTTATTCAGCGGATCGGTGTCGGTCTGCTTTCTGAGATGGTGCACAAGCAGTATCGTAATGTTCATTGTCTGCAAGTGCTTTCAGAGCTTCGATCTCCTGATAGTCGTTTGCGTAGCTGCTGTCTTTTTCTGCACTGCGAATCATCTGGAAGGTGTCTATCGTAACAAGAACCGTGTCGGGATGTTCAAGCACAAAGCTTTCTATTTGTTCTGACAACCCATCCGACAATGAACATGATGATACAGCAAAGAACATATTGTCAGGCGCTTCATCCGTGATATTCAGCAGCCTGCTCTGCACACGATTCCAGTTATCTTCAAGGCACAGATATAAGGTTGTTCCCCTGTGACTCCTGAAATCCCAGACCGACTCACCCTTTGCGATCTTCAGACACCAGTCCAGCATTAGCCACGACTTACCTATCTTGGGAGCTCCGCTTATCATAGCGATACCCTGCGGCAAAAGTTTTTCTATACAGAAATTCACAGGCTCCAGCCGCATATCTATAAGTGTTTCTCCGTCGATAATGTCAAGTCTTTTATTTGTTTCATTCATTTTTGACCATTCCTTTTGATTTTCTTTTTTCTGCCGGCAGAATTTTTGCTTATGTTCTTTTCCTCGGCTGCGCATTTCCGAGAGTGAACATTGCAAACAAAAATCCGAACAATTTTACCTGATCGGTGGATTTTGATACGGATTTATGATACAATTTTACTATAGGATTTCGGGCTTTTAAATGCAAAATGAAACTTCACCTTTTTGGCAAAGTTTCATTACGGAAAGAAAAAATGCGATTGGAATGGGGTTTTTTATGATTGCGAAAAAAGGACTGTATGTTTTCCCGCAGGAAAACGGAAATTTTAAAATGTTTACCTATGACGGAACTGAATGTAAGCAGCTCCCGGATACAACCTTTGCTCTGCAGCTTATCAATTTTCTGGAGGTCAATCTGACGCCGGTAAGTAACATCCTGAGCAAATTCCGTGACTATAATCTATACACCGATGACGGTGGATATGATTTTGACAGAGCCAATATGATCATTCAAGGAATATATGCAATGCTTGCGAGGGAGTTTTACGAGGCTCATCCCGAGTACAGCTTTCTGTTGTCAACCGAAATGGAGAACAGGATTCAGGGAACAATGGTGAGCAGCAACTGGGATCTTGACAGACTGCGTGAAAGAGCTGTAAGCATAATTGACAGTATGCTCGTTATGAGTTCAAAGCTGTACAAATACACCTATGCGTATGCATCTCTGGATGAGCCACACGAAAAAAGAGTTATTAATGCTGTTAGTGAAAATCCGCAAATGGTCAACAGATATTTTACGGAGTTTATACTCACCTCGCCGCTCGATACAAAAATGTTTACTACCTCAGAAATTAGTTATCCGTTTCACCGTGGATATTTCTTTGATCGGCTTGAGGATTTTTTGTGGTTTATATTTTTGAATTCATTGCAGTACGATGTTAATCTTTGTATATGCAAGTACTGTGGTCATTTCTTTATTCCGTCAACTTCAAAAAAGACATGGTACTGTGACAGGGTGAGAACGGAGGACGGTAAAACCTGCAAACAGGTGGGACCGCCTTTCATACGGAAGTATGTGAAGAATTACTTTGCTGCTCTCGGCGAATATGACAAAGCTATGGAACGCAATTTCAAAAGAGCAGAAAGAACAGAGAACCGTGTTGATGGAACAGAAACACCAAAGTCGCTGAGCTTCAATGAATATATATCTGGCAGGAAAAAGTTCAAAAGGCAAAGCAGCAATGGGCTTCGGGTGAAATTACCGAAGAGGAGTTTCTTAAAGTTATCAAAAAGTTGGATTGAAAACATCCCCACCGTGCACATTGCATGATGGGGACATCTTCATTCATTTATTCATCATAAGGCACTCTGAAATAATCCAGCACCCGTTTGAATTCATCCTGCGCAGTCAGACAGGTGTCACGCAGGTATCCGTGCTCGGTCTTCCAGTTTTGCAGCCCTCGATAATAAAACATTTTCAGTTCGTCTGTGATGATGAACGGAACAATATGGTTTCGCAGACATTCTTTGAACAGCAGCAGCCGTCCGACACGACCGTTGCCGTCCTGAAACGGGTGGATCGTTTCAAAGCGGTAATGAAAATCCAGCAGATCATCGAAGCTTTTTTCGTTAACGTAGTTGTAATCCGAAAGCAGCTTTTTCATCTCAGTGCTGACAAGCTCAGGCAGTGTTGTTTCCTTGCCGCCGACTTCGTTCGGAACCTTTTTGTATTCACCAACTGCAAACCAATCAAGACGTGAATCGCTTGTGCCGTTTTTCAGCACGGCGTGAAGCTGCTTGATAAAGCTTTCACTGGGAGCGTTCGCAGCATTGTCGATTATCATGTCGATGCACTTGAAATGGTTTGCTGTCTCGACAATGTCATCAACACGCAGAGCGTCTGACGAACCGATGGTATTCGTTTCAAAAATATAGCGTGTCTGATCGTGGGTGAGTCTGCTGCCCTCTATGTGGTTGGAATTATAGGTAAGGTCGATCTGGATGCGGTGATATATCCCTCCGTGCAGTCCTGTTTTTTTCTCTGCACGCAGACGGGAAAGAAGATCCTCCGGTGCATCCTTGTGTCTATTTAGCCGCTGAGGCTTTTGTGCAGTCTCGGGAATGTTCCAGGTTTTCCCTGTGAGGAATGCTCCTTCTATCCGTCCCGCCGCACAATAATTCCGCACACTTCTCTCAGACAATCCCCAACGCCTTGCCGCCTCCGAAACGGAAATATAATTCATATGCCGCACCTCCGATCATTCTTTGTGTCAATTATAGTATAACACATTATCGGCAAAATATCAATTACGAGCTAACGACTATTTGCGGATTTTTGCCGATAGCGGCAATATGTTTTTATCTTGGTTTTATTATCGAATCTTGCGACAGGGCAAGGACAAATCCGCAAGAGACTGATAATAGAAGAAAACTACTGAGTGCAATATTTTTTCTTAAACTGTATTTTTATGATTTTTGAAATTATGAGGGAAACAGATGACTGAAATACTAACAAAAGAATTATATAAACTAAAAGATGTTTTTCCAAATGGCATGAATCAAACTGAATACAGAATGGTTATTACTTTGCTATACGAGGATTACAGCGACAGAAATCTTTCAGGACTTCTTTCTACGTTTACCAAAAAATCGGAAGCAGAGGTCTATAATGATATTCTTGGTATCAATGAATACTGTTTTGAAAATGAAGATTTATTTCCAATGATCTGTAAATTGAAAGAATTTGGTTTGATTTAAATTGCAGAGAGAATGATAATAAACCGAGGATGTGATAACATGTTCTTCGCAAATGCTTATTTTATTAACGGAACGGCTTATGCCGGAAAATCCACTATGGTAAAACTCCTTGCAGAAAAATATGACGGCATTTTCTGCGGAGAAAACTATCACGACTGCCGACTTGCCGAACTTGACAAAAAGGATTTTCCGTATCTGACCTACACGAGGGATATGCAGGACTGGCATGATTTTGTAAGACGCAGCCCTGATGAATACGAAAAATGGATTGACGGAGTTTCAAAGGAATGTGAAATACTGGAACTGCAAATTCTAAAGGATCTTTCCGGGCAAGGAAAGAAGATTTTTGTAGATACGAATATCAGCTTAGAAACATTGAAAAAAATCACGCACGATAACCATGTTCTGATTATGCTGGCTGAGCCTGATATTTCCGTAAAGAGATTTTTTGAAAGACCTGACAGGGAAAAACAGTTTATTTATCAGCTTCTTATGGATGAAGAAGACTCCGAAAAGGCAGTGGAAAATTTCAGACAATGTCTGGAGAGAATCAATTCACCAAAGCGGTATAATGCATTTTTAAATTCCGGCTTCAATGTCATACTCAGGGATGAGAAAAAAAGTATAGATGAAACACTCAGCATGGTCGAAAAAGCCTTTGGGCTTTTAATATAAAATCACAGTAAACTTTCAGTGATTAGGTTTTTTCATCGGAGAGCTGCTTGCCCTGATCGTATGTGAGGCGGCAGGGCTTATTGTGCAGTTTATATTGAATTGAAAAAGGAGAAACAAATGGGCAAACAAAATGAATTTCATCGACTGATGCTCAGCGGACACGGAAGATGTTTTCAAATGATCAAGCAGTATGGTGCGGATGTATTCAGAGATTCAGTAATGTATGGATGTCTGAATAATATTGCCTTTGACTGGCAATGCGAAGGTTCAAGAGGACTGTTTTTATTTAATCTTGCATTAAGATTCGATAATCCCGAAAGCTTTTTATTACCTGCAATAGAAAAGTTCTCGACTAATCTTGTAAATGATGATTTGTGCCTTTTCTGTCAAATGACGGATTTTATAAGCCATTTTGCTTATGGAAAAATTCATAGCGAGGATGCTTTGAAAGCACTGGATGGCAAATATAAAGAGCTCTATTCAATTCTGATGCAGAAACGGCACAGCAAATATACAAATGACATCCTCCAAAGCTATGAATATCTTTCTATGCAGATAATGCACCATTGTGAAAAAGAAAAAGTTT
>DEFH01000016.1:5235-6256 GCA_002350705.1 Ruminococcaceae bacterium UBA2857 | reverse complement strand
CCGAACAGCTTCACTGGAGCTTTCAGTGGTTTGCAGTAAATCTGATTGAAGAGTTTGGCGATGATGCCAAGGAAGCGAAATTCTGGCTTGATAATTCCGATGGCGACAAAACAGGAATAATACGCTTTTTCAAGGTTATGGGTAATTACCTTGATGAAGAAACAACGGGAACCGTTATTACCGATAAGACAGATACTGCTGATAAATACATAGAAAAAGTCATAAACAAGGAGCTTAGACATAAAGACAAATATATGTTTGCTAAGTGTGCTTTGGATGAGGAAAAACACAGGTTAGCTTCGGCAGCATTAGCAGAAACAGATGTTTCTGTAAAATCACAGCTGCTCAAAGCGTTCACTTTGGCTGAAAACCCATGGAAATTGGCTTGCGATCAGCTCATAATCGAAGCAGATTCGGGAAATATTGTTTTGCGTGATACAATTCTGGAAGTTCTAAGTTTTATAAAAAATACTCAGGTGCATGACTTTGCTTACCAATTATTTATGAACGGGGATAAACAGAAAGCTTTTCCGATTTTACTGTTTAACTATCAACCGACGGACAAAGAATTACTATTGGATTATCTTGATTCATTGACAGTAGATTTGTCAGATAAGAACGGTTGGCATCATATTGTGCATAGCATACTTGATGTGGCTGAAACAGAAAATAATGCTATGCCGGATGAATATCTGCTGTGGATCTACAACAACAGTATGTGTTCCTGCTGCAGAGAGTATGCTCTTGATGTTCTTGAATCAAGAGGAAGCATTACTTTTGAAATGTTGATGGAATGTAAAATGGATTGTAATGAAAATATCAGAGAAATGGCTAAAAGAAAACTAAAGGAGAAAACGGCTAATGAGGATTCAGATCAAAAACATCCAACAATCTGAAAAGGGGATTTTGGTAGAATGTCTTACAGTTATCGGAATTTTGAAAGGTATATGGAAAGGCAACGAAAAAATTGTTATCGGAAATAATTATCATGTGGAGCTGAGTATTCATCATCCTGATAATT
>DEFH01000016.1:0-5135 GCA_002350705.1 Ruminococcaceae bacterium UBA2857 | reverse complement strand
GAAGATGTATATTATATCCGGTATGCTTCTGATTGGCTTGATATGATAGAAATACCGGAGAACACACCACAGATACCCATTGACCATTATATAGAGTTTTGCGCTGATGCTGAAAATATTGGAATTTGTCCCTATGAGAAATTTTAATTATTCGAGAAATTTGTAATTGATGAAGAAAGCAGCACCTTGCATCTTCCAAAGCGGAGATACAAGGTGTTGAAATCATTATAAAGTCGACAATAAAACAAAAATATGCATCTTTTGATCTTGCCTAAAAATCATTCCTCGGCGGCAGACATTTCCTGCCTTTGCAGATATAGTAGGTTGTCCTGCCGTTTATAAGCGGATATTCGTTGCTGTTTAATCTGACTGAAATATCGGCAAAAAAGGGCAGCCGTTCTCTGATTTCGTTCGGCTCATCATCTGACTTTGCGGCAACGGTGATGTGTGTCGGGGGCGAATCATAAAGCAGCTTGGCAGTAAGAAACAGACAGTTCCCCATAGGAACGCCGCTTGTCCGGGAGGACAAATAGTCGATCTGTTTTTCCGCAAGGGTGCGGTATCTGCTGTCGTCTGTGATATGATAAAGCCTGACAAAATCATACGCCAAAGCTGAATTTCCGCTGGGAACAGCACCGTCGTAGGTTCCTTTCGGATTCATAAACAGCTCGGAGCTTTCGCAAAGATAGTAACCGCCGCTGCTGTCGGCAAATCTTTTTTGGGCTTCATCACACAAAGCCGAAGCTGCTTGCAGATAATCAGCTTTCAGCGTGGAATGATATAGCTCGATCAGAGCCGCAATATAAAAAGCATAATCGTCAAGGAAAGCTCCCTCAGAACGCCTTCCGTCACGGCAGCTTAAAAAGAGCTGCAAACCGTTCGTCATTTTATCGGCAATAAATTTTTGTGCCTTTTCCGCCGCATTCAGATATTTGTTATCGCCGCAGGCTCTGTACAGCATACAAAGTGCCGCTATCGTCAGGGAATTCCACGAAAGCAGAATTTTATCATCAAGGTGCAAGTGAGTACGTTCCTTGCGGTAGGCATACAGCATCCCGATCTCCTCCGAAAAATCCGTCTGCAAGTCGTTGCTTTTCAGTAGATTCGGGATGTTTGTCCCCTCGAAATTGCCGCTTTCGGTAATGTCAAAAACCCCGGCAAATCTTTCTCCACGCTCCCTGCCGAGAACACGGATGATCTCATCGTAGGTAAAAGTGTAATATTTTCCCTCAACACCGTCGCTGTCCGCATCCTGTGCGCTGTAAAAGCCGCCGTCAGGGGCAGTCATTTCACGTAGGATATAGTCTGCCGTTTTGCGTGCGGTATCGAGATAAATCTCATTTTTCGTCAGGTGATATGCCGTACTGTACGCCATGATCAGCAGAGCATTGTCGTATAGCATTTTTTCAAAATGGGGGACAAGAAAGTATTTGTCCGTGG
The DNA here is from genome assembly GCA_002350705.1 of Ruminococcaceae bacterium UBA2857. Lineage (GTDB taxonomy): Bacteria > Bacillota > Clostridia > Oscillospirales > Acutalibacteraceae > UBA1213. The sequence goes on along the minus strand of DEFH01000016.1, from coordinate 3,695 downwards.
AATACCTCGAAAAGCCGCCGCCGATATGATCGAAAATGCCGCCCTTTCGCATTTGCAGCAGCGTTTTTTCTGCCATTTGCTGAATGTCAGGTCTGTCGTTTTGCACCGCATACAGCATCAGGAATAACAGATTGTGCGGAGTCGGAAACTTTGGAGCAGAGCCGAAACCGCCGTTCACCTTGTCGAAGCTATAGGAAAGCAGCCGTGCTGCTTTTTCGGGCAGATTGTTCGACCCGTCGTCAGCTTGTCCGGCGTTTTGCTCCTTTGCTTCATTGATGATTTCATCGGCGGAGCGGATCAGCTTTTCACGGTCGGTACGCCATAGCTTTGCGATCACTGAAAGTATATCCGCAAAACCCGGCGAGCCATATCGTGAATGGGGTGGGAAATATGTTCCGGCAAAAAACGGCTTTTTGTCCGCTGACATAAAAATGCTCATAGGCCAGCCGCCGCTGCCGGTGAGTGCCTGACAGACCGACATATACACGCTGTCGATATCCGGCCGCTGCTCACGGTCAACTTTGATCGAAACAAAATCCCGATTCAGTATTCCGGCGATTTCCTCCGATTCAAAGCTCTCATGCGCCATCACATGACACCAATGGCAGGTGCTGTAACCAATGCTGAGAAAGATCGGTTTATCCTCCGCCTTAGCTTTTTCAAAGGCTTCATCTCCCCACGGAAACCAATCCACCGGGTTTTCTGCGTGCTGCAGCAGATAGGGGCTGATCTCATTTTTTAGTCTGTTGCTCATGGTGCCTCCTTGTGAAGTGTGAGTTATCGTTTTATTTATTTTTCCCTTGAGCGTAGGGACATATTCATTCGTGGTAAGGAGATATTTTCTGCTTTCCTTGCGGTTGGTTTTGTATTGTGGTACAATGATAACAGATTTGTTTGTCGGAATTGTGAGGTAAATATGAGCTTTAAAATCAATTTTGAATTGCAGGATATTGACAGGATCATCCCATTCGGAGAAAACCGTGATTCTATGCATTGGTTTGCATTAACTGATGGTTTGCTTTGGATCAATGTCGGGAACGATATTATTTATGAATATTCGGATGAGGCTCTTGCTTATTGGAATAATGAGGGAAGCAGGTATAATGATTATCAGTTGACAAGATTTTGTGAGGATTTAAGCTATACATTTAGTTTTATATACGAATCAGTTCCTAAGTATTTGTATGACAATATAGAGCATTTTGAAAATGTTATATCTGAATGGGATAATAAATGGGACAATGATCATCCGGATGATTCAGATGACGAATACTATGACACCTTAGAGAAGTTTACTGAATGGTACAGAGATCGTAGCTTTGATTCAGCGCATCTTGTAGGAGGTCCCTATATCGGTTTTTTCAGATATGCGGACAAGATTAAAATTCTCTGGGATGGGAGAGGAAAACTTGAAAACGGAGCACATATATGGACTTCACCGTATGGATGCTATGAAATGAATTATTCGGATTTTGTTTCAGAAGTGCAGCACTTTTTTGATAATTTCCTTACCAAAATGGATATTCAGGTTGAAGAAGCACTCAATAAGGAATGGGGTAATGTTATGTTAGATAAGCCCCGACTTAAAGAGGAACACATCCAGAGAAGAAAATTCTTTACTGATCATGTGTCGCTGCTTTTACAGGAAGATAAAGAAAGTACTGACTGGGAGAGTGTGAAACAGATATATAATGAAATAAAACATGATATAAAATGAAATCAAAGATCTCAACATGAAGTAACTTGCAGCTTAGCATATTATAAGTTTATTGTGTATAGCCTGTCAAAAATGCAAAAACTGTCGAAAATTAAAAGTTTTTGCATTTCAGTGCATAAACTTGATTTTTTGGAAAGTTTATGCTATTATGGTTCATTAAGGAGGGCTGCGCTATGATAGAATCACACGAGCTGAAAAAAAGAGAGCATTATCTTGACAAACTGATAGGATTCAGGGATACAGAGCCTGTGAAGGTCATAACGGGAATAAGGCGCTGCGGAAAATCAAGTCTTTTAAAGCTGATGTCTGCACACCTCAGAGAAACCGGTGTTTTGCCGGAGCAGATCGTGGAAATGAATTTTGAATCCCATGATTTCAGGAAATTTACTTCCGATGATGTATATAGTTTTGTCAAAGATCGTATTGTAAACGGAAAAAGAATGTACCTGTTCTTCGATGAGATACAGAGAATTGATGCATGGGAGGATGCGATCAATTCCATGCGTGTGGATTTTGACTGTGATATCTATGTGACAGGCTCAAACGCATATCTTCTTTCTTCGGAGTATTCCACCTACCTTTCCGGCAGATGCGTTGAGATCAGAATGCTGCCGCTTTCCTTCCGTGAATTTCTGTATTTCTATGATTTTGAGCTACGGGAAACAAAAAGCGCACTCGGTGGTACACGCAGACAGGTGTATGATAAAAACGGCGAGCGTTATGAGCTGAGGGAAGTGTTTGATGCTTTCATGCGATTCGGCGGTATGCCGGGCATAGCCGATGTCGGGCTTGATCAGGATAAGGCTTTGTCGCTGCTGGATGGTATATATTCCACTGTAGTCATCCGGGATATTTTAGAGCGTGAGAAGCGCAGAGGTCAGAAGCGGATCACCGATCCCATTCTTCTCCGTAAGATCATTCTGTTTCTTGCAGATAATATCGGTTCAAGCATTTCAGTTGCGTCGATCGGCAACACATTGGTAAACGAAGGACTGCTTGAAGACGGTAAGCGTAAGGGCACTCCGAGCGCTCATACCGTTCAGGCATATATCAACACCTTGCTTGAAAGCTATTTCTTCTATGAGATCAAAAGGTTTGACATCAAGGGAAAGGAGTACCTCCGCACCCTGGGCAAATACTATATTGCCGATATCGGTTTGAGAAATTATCTGCTGGGATTCCGCAATCGTGACAGCGGTCACGCAATAGAAAATGTGGTTTATTTTGAACTGCTGCGCAGAGGCTATGATGTTTCCATAGGCAAGATAGACAATGCCGAGATGGATTTCATCGCAACAACTGCCGATGACAAGATCTATATACAGGTCACAGAGTCAATGCAGAGCGAGGATGTCAGAAAGCGTGAGCTTGCTCCCCTGCAAAAAATCAGAGATAACTATGAGAAAATCATTCTATCCCTTGATCCGGGAATGGACAGCTCTTATGACGGGATAAAGTCTGTTGATCTGATTGAATGGCTGATTGAGGAATAAACAATAATAACACACGGCAAAACATTCGGAAAGATGTCTTGCTGTGTGTTTGCATTATCACTAATAACTTGCAATTATTATATGATGTTGTATAATAAAACTTGACGCAACGAAGTCGAATCAATAAAATATAAAAAATAAGAAAGGTTGTGTTAAAAATGGGAGAACAGAGAAAATACAGTAAGGAGTACAAAATAGAGGCAATCAAGCTGTCGAACAAAATAGGAACAAAGAAAGCGGCAGAAGAATTAGGGATACCGGATGGAACGCTGTCAGGTTGGAGAAAAAAGACCAAGCAGGGAAAAATATATCTTGGTGCGGGAAACAGTACCCCGGAAAGTGCAATGAACATGGCGGAAGAACTGGAAATGCTCAGAAAGAAAAATAAAGAGCTCGAAAAAATGAACAAGCGTCTGCGGGAAGAAAATGAAATACTGGCGGAGGCAAAAGCTTTTTTCGCATCGAGCCGTCGGAAGTCGGAAAAA
>DEFH01000067.1:3966-4155 GCA_002350705.1 Ruminococcaceae bacterium UBA2857 | reverse complement strand
GCCACAGGTTGTGGTTTCACACCGCACTATAAGGATCTGGAAGCCATGTATGAAAAGTATCATGATAAGGGACTGGAAATCATTGATATTCCCTGTAATCAGTTTGCGGGACAAACACCCGGTACAGATGAGGAAATTCATCAATTCTGTACGCTCAAATATCATACGCAGTTTCCGCAGATGAAAAAG
>DEFH01000067.1:0-3781 GCA_002350705.1 Ruminococcaceae bacterium UBA2857 | reverse complement strand
GGAAATGTCGTGGCACGTTTTGAACCCACAGAGGATATGAAAAAGCTGGAGCAGTTAGTGGCAGAACTTGTTTAAAAAAAACAGATTTGGGCAGAGATTCACTGTCCAAATCTGTTTTTCTTTATGTCGGTTTAGAGGTTTTGATCGTTTTCATCCCTTGCCCTTTTATGGCTCAAAATGACAATCAATCCTGCCGTGACCAATGAGCAGGCGGTGATTGCAAACAGACTGCTGACAGAGGAAGTATCTCCTGTCAGTACTTTATCGGAATTCCGCGGAACGGAAACAGTGCTTGGTTCAGGGAGACTTGTCGTTTGATCGGATTCGGGGGAGTCGGGAGATGATTCATCAGGCTGAGAGCCTTCTACTTCCTCGGTGTCCCGTACCCAGCCATCCTGAAACTGTACGGAATCTGCTTTGGAATCGGTTTCCGTCTCGGAAACCGTTACAGAGTATTGCAGATGATCATTGTCATCCTGTGTGACAAAGACAGTGATGTGATAAATCCTGCTGTCATATTGTACATCCAAATAGTCACCGGTTTTTTCATATATCTGATAGGAAAAGGTACCGGGTTCACTGATTTCAATCTCAAACGCATCCGTATGATGATTGAGAATTTCGAGCAAGGTTGCTTTTGGCATAGGTGATGTGTCATTCTGAGGCTCTATGACAACTTGATAAGTATAGTCTTCCCATTCCGGCATTTTCACGCAGAAGACGGGAATTTTTGCCGATATGGTATGGTATGCATTGGCATTCACGCATGAAGGCATAAAAAAACAAAGGGTGATCATGCAGATGCCAACCATACGAACAAAATGCCGTACAGCTTTCATATCCAAGTCCTCCCTTCGTTTATTCATCTATGATATAACAGAATACAATGATTCTGGAACCCGTATCACCCTCTGCACAGGTGGACAAGGCTAACAGCCGGTATTTGTCATTGACACGGATATTGGCATTTTGTATGATAAATTGTCGGATATTTCCCTGACCGGGATCAAAAACGGCTTTATCCTTGGCATTCGCACGGCAAGCCGCAAAGATTTGCAGGGAATAGGATTTTTCGGCATTTTTGCCGATGAGTAAAGTGCCTTTCCGATGTCGGGAAAGATACTGTTCATCAAGGAAGCTGTCAAGCGTTCCGAACATTCTGCCGTACTCCATGTGATGACCGTACACAAGAGAGTAGGAATCAGAAAAATCGGGATGATTTCTGCTGTCAAGATAGATACTGCCTGCCAGAGAGTAATCTCCGAAAGGATCGGTATTGAGATATTTCACGTTGTCAGCAGCCTGCATGACAGGATAATCAATATCCGTATCATCAATGGTCAGCCATGCGACCATTTCATCGGAAATGGTTTTGTCTCCCTGAACGGCTGCAGTGGTATTCGAGGGCTTGTAGCGGAGCATATTTTTGTTGGAGGTATGCTCAAAGACATACCAGCTGTCGTAAACGCACCATGAGGCTATGAGTAAAATCACTACAAGCAGTATCAGTAACAGCCGTTCATAGAGAATATTGATTTGTTTTAAAAACTTCGTCAAGGATTAGTCTTCCTCAGCATCTCTTTTCTTGTTTCTGACAACAAGGAATACAATGCCTGCCAGAACAACCACACCGATTACAACAGGAGCGGCAACGGAAAGAAGAATACCTGTCGGGATAATGCCCTCTCTTGTATTGGTAAAGTCAACGGTTACCTCTTGGGCAATACCTGTGATATTTGATGCAACATCTGCTTTTACAGCTGTTGTGTCCTTATCGTCATTTGTCGTATAAGCCGCAGCATAATCTTCTTTGCCATCCGTTATCGTATATTTTGTACCGTCGGCAAGTCCGCGAATGGCAATTTTTTGATTGTGCTGAAGATAGAAGGTTTGTGTTACGGTGCCGTCTTCACCGACTGTAAGAATAGCGGGCTGTGTAACGGCAGCTGTAATGACAGTTGTTGCACTGTTAGGATTAGCCTTTATAGAACTATCTGCATTACCGTCGGTGGTGTTTGCGTTGTTGTCGTCCGCATAAGAAACATCATAAACCGTTCCCTTAACAGCATTTTCGATTGTTACGGTAAATGCAAAGTACTTGTCTTTAGAACCCTGATTACCTGCAACGGTTTTGGAGAAAGTAAGGTCATGTGAAGTATATTCGTTTGTAAAGCCCTGTGATTTGGCATCCGTCTTATCGTCCTCATCATTTGTTGTGGAAATAACATTTCCGTCAGAGCCGTATGTTTCACCATCAATTGTAATTGTGCCGTCTGTTGCATGGAGAACATAGGAACTTACTGTAAGAGCATTTTCGTTTTCCGTATCATTTACAACGTAAACATCAAGAATTCTTGTTGCATCAGCGTCATAAGTAATACCCTGTGCATCGCCCTGCGTTTCGGTGATAATATAACGGTAAATACCGGGCTCGTCAAATTTTACTTCAGAAAAATCAAGTTTTGCTGTTTTCTTGGCATATTTTTCTCCGGCATCCAGATTTTTCACATTGTCTGTATTGGTTTCGTCGGTTGTTTTAGCGGCTTGTGTTACAGTGGTGTCTCCCTGTGCGAAAGCAATTTCAAATTTGCTGTCGGCAGTAGTTTCATCAGAGATATCTTCACCTGAAAAGGCGATTTTTTCCGGTGAAGGACCTGCATAAACAGCGATTGTCTTATCATTGGCACTGAAAGTTTGTGCTTTGCCTGCCGTAACAGTGTATTCAAAAGATACATTTGGAACATTCGCATTTTCATCCATAACAAGGTACTTGTCAAAGCTTGTCGTTCCACCTGCTGTAGGGATGTAGGTATTGGCTGCGTCAGCTGTCATTGCAGCGGCTGAAAACATGGAAGCCGCTACGGCAACTGCGGTAAAGGTTGCCAAAAAGTTTCTCTTTTTCATTTTCTTTTCCTCCTGAAATTAAATTTTGATATATATATATTATATGCCACGTCTCCGCATGATGAACACAACAGCTCCCTGTATATCGGAAAGCCGGATTCCGCCCAGCTCTCTGCTGTCTGACAGGTCGCTCCTGTAGTCGTTGAGTACGAACACGCAGTCATCGGGAATAGTGTAGGGAAATGCTATGCCATTTCCCTTTGCGGTGGGATAGACAACGTTTTCCGCAATATGGATTCCGTTGACCTCCACCGCATCATTTTGTATGTCAACCGTATCACCGCCAAAGGCAATGACACGGGCAAATCTGATTTTGTCACCGTCACGGTAGGAAACCGGATCGCCTTGTCTGATTTCCGCCAGCCTGTATGTCAGACAGAAATCACCGTCTTTGATCATCGGATAAGCGGAATTATCATGACAGACATTCACTGCCACGATAAAATTGAGTAAAATACACAGTACAGCAACAGTAAAGCCCATTTTTATCAGCAGTTCTGTCAAGTAATACTTTGCAGTACGTTTTTTCTTTTTTTTAGAGGACTTTGGCTTGTCTTGTACAGATACGGGGGTATCAGCAGCTTTGCTTTCCAAATGTTCCACACTCCGCTCCGTTTTGAAATCTTATCATTTTCATCTGCTTTTGCAGGAAAGAAAGCTAACTATAAAATATATGCTTCGGACAGAGTCTATATTCCTGCAAGGAAATGACATTTTTGTAACTTGAATTATTACAATATTGACATTTGAGGGTGATTTTTATTTTTTAGATTATATCATCAAATTTGTTTAAATACAATTAACAATTTGCACAATTAAAATTTACTAAAATAAAAAAATCACTTTCAATAAAAGCATTTTTTGTTAAAAGTGGTGA
>DEFH01000057.1:99801-104132 GCA_002350705.1 Ruminococcaceae bacterium UBA2857 | reverse complement strand
CGGTCTTTGTGCGGTGTTGCCCTTATAAGCCATACACATTCAGACCCCCTTCTGCGCTCCTGTCATACAGTCTGACAGCAAGAAGTCAGGTCGTTTGTGTTCAATCTATTATATAAAGAAGTCTAATGAAAGAAGAAAAGAATATGAAAGAAATACTCAGACATTTGTGTATCGACAAGGGCGTTTCGGGCAGTGAAGAAGAACTGTTTCACACCGTGTCCGACATGCTGGAGTTTGCCTCTTCCGTCAGGATGATGCCAAACGGCAATATCATCGCAGAGATGGGCGACCCGAACGCCGAAAAACACATTTTATTTGACGCTCACGCCGACAGGATCGGTCTGATCGTCACATACATCAACGAAGAAGGCTTTCTGAAAGCCGAACCCGTAGGCGGCATCGACCTGCGCACTCTTCCGGGAAGAGCGGTGACGGTTTTCGGCAAAGAAGCCGTCACAGGGATCATCTGTTCCGTACCGCCGCATCTGTCGGAGGACGGAGAACTGTCAAAGGACAAGATATGGATCGACACAGGGCTTGCGAAAGAAACCGTTCGTGAAAAGATCGCCTTGGGGGACAAAATACTGCTGCACGGCAGTTTCAAAGAACTTTTGGGCGGAAATATTGCCATGTCGGGACTGGATAACCGCAGCGGCTGCGCTGTGCTGATCGAATGCGCCAGACTTCTGAAAGAAAAGAAACTGCCGATACGGCTGTCACTTGTTTTTTCTGCGCAGGAAGAAACCAATGAGATGGGCGCAGCCACAGCCGCTTTTGCGCTGAATGCAGATGAAGCGGTGATCGTAGACGTTGGATTTGGCGCGCAGGACGGTGTACCGATCGAAAAGAGCGGCAAACTCGGAGAAGGCGCGATCATCAGCATTTCCCCTGTCCTCAGCAGACCCGTCACAAAGCGATTGCAGCAAATCGCAGACGAGATCGGCATGAAGTGCAGCTATGAAGTCTGCGGCGACGGCACGGGAACGAACGCCGACAGAATTGCTGCGGCAAAGGGCGGCATTCCCTGCGGAGTGATCTCCATACCCTGCAAGAATATGCATACGCCTGTTGAAGTGGTAAACCTGAGCGATATGCAGCAGATCGCAAAGCTGCTGTCCGTTTATGCAGAAAAAGGGGGTGCTGTTCATGCTTGATATGACACTTTTGAAAAAGCTATGTATGACAAACGGCATTTCAGGAGATGAAAGCAAAGTCCGTGAGCTGATTATATCTGAAATACAGCCCTATGCCGACAGCATCCGCACCGATCCTCTCGGCAATCTGCTGGTGTTCAAAAAAGGAAAGCAGCCTGCGCAAAAAAAGCTGCTGATCTCTGCCCACATGGACGAAGTGGGCTTTATCGTGACCTATATCACCGAAAACGGCTGTCTGAAATTTGCGCCTGTCGGCGGCATCAACGACAGCGCTGCTTTTGCAAGGAATGTGATAGTGGGAGAAAAAGAAATGGCAGGCGTAATCTGTTCAGCGCCCATCCATCTTGTCAAGGGTGACGAGAGAAAGAAAAACCCGAAGATCGACACACTTTTGATCGACATCGGCGCAAAGTCACGGGAAGAAGCGCAGCAGTATGTATCCCTCGGTGATCCTGTCTGCTTTGAACCTTTTTTTGAATACAAAGACGGCAGAGTGATCTCCAAAGCCATTGACGACCGTTTCGGGTGTCTGGTGCTGATCGAAATGCTGAAAAGCGAGCTGCCCTATGATATGTATTTCAGCTTTGTCGTGCAGGAAGAAATCGGACTGCGGGGGGCAAGAACTGCCGCTTATACCATACAGCCCGATCTTGCAATCGTGGTAGAAGCGACCACCGCCTCCGACATTCCCTCTGCCCATGACGAAAAACGGGTATGCTGCCTTGGAAGCGGCGCTGTCGTCAGCTTTATGGATCGCTCCACGATGTATGATAAACACCTGTACAAGACCGCTATGGACTGCGCAAAGTCGCTGAACATCAAAGCGCAGACAAAGACCATGATCGCAGGCGGCAACGATGCAGGCATCATCCATCAGTCATGCGCAGGTGTCAGAACGCTTGCGGTATCTGTGCCGTGCCGCTATATCCACTCCGCCCACAGCCTTTCCCTTGCAGAGGACATGGAAGCCGTTTACAGCGTTGTCAGGGCGACCGCCGAAAAGGTACTGTCCGAATGATACACTTCACAGACGAAAATGCACTGCCGTCCCTGCGGCGTTTTCTAAAGCAGCAAAACATCTTTGCCTGCCGCATTTCCTGCCTGCTGCAAAGCTACGGGATCCTGTATGACTTTTTGTCATTTTATATACAGACGGATGAAAACGGCGCTCCCGTCGGCGCGGCGGCAAAATATTATGCCGATCTGACCCTCTGCCTGACTTCACAAAGCGACCTTGACGAATGGCGTGAATTTGTCACCATGTTGGGCGCACATTCTGTTTTGTGTGAACCAACGCTCTTTGCTGACAAATCATGTCAGACAGGCACCGTCATGACGCTCAAAAAAAGCCGTGACCAAAGCGGCATAACACTTCCACAGGGCTATGCTCTCTCCTGTCAGCCCGACCTGAAAGCCCTCTATCAGCTTTTGAAAGGATCGGAAGCAGAGGATTTCAGAGTACCTGCCTACGAAGATTTCCTGCTCGACCTGTCCCATAAGCTGCGGCACAACACCGCCGCCTGCGCAGTGCTGCTGTATCGGGATACGATCGCCGCCGCTGCGCTGACCGTTGCACAGGATGAACGATCTGCCATCATCGGCTGTGTCACCACCGCAAGACCTCACCGCCGAAAAGGACTTGGCAGCTTCTGCGTCAGCGCTTTGATAAATATGCTGCACGACAGGACGGTCTTTATCATGCGTGATAAAGACCGTCACGAAACATTCTACCGTCAGCTCGGATTTGAAAACACTTCTTCATTCACCCTCTATGAAGCATAGCCTTCTGCACCGCACAACAGATACTTACGAAATCCATACAAAAAAGAAAAACAGACTTTCTCAAAAGTGATGAGGAAGTCTGTCAGAAAAGGAAAGAAAAATATGAATACATCCTTTTATACGATCAAACCCGAAATACAAAAAGCGGCGGAAAAAGCGATGGTGCTTTGCCGTCCGTATCTTGAACGTACAGACGAGATCACCGAATATAACCAGCAGAAAATGCTGAAAGCCTTTCAGAAAGCACGTGTCAGCGAAAGCTGCTTTACCGCCTCCACAGGCTACGGCTACGGCGACAGAGGACGTGATGCTCTTGACGCTGTTTTTGCGGATGTGCTGGATACGGAAGACGCTCTGGTACGTCATAATTTTTGCAGCGGCACACACGCTCTGACCGTAGCGCTCTTTGGCGTCCTGCGCCCGAACGATACGATGATCTCCGTCACAGGACTTCCTTACGATACCCTGCAAGGCGTGATCGGTATCGGCAGCAGTTACAGCGGCTCTCTCAAAGACTTTGGCATCTGCTATGAACAGATTGACCTGCTCTCTGACGGCACAGTGGATTTTGAAACCATGAAACAGCGCATCACTCCCACCACCAAAATGGTCTATATCCAGCGTTCACGAGGTTATTCGCTCCGCCCGACACTCAGAGCGGCAGAGATCAGAAAGATCGCAAACCTTGCCCATCTGCTTGCGCCAAACTGCATCGTCATGCTCGATAACTGCTACGGTGAATTTGTCGAGAAACAAGCCCCCGGCAGTCTTGGCGTTGACCTGATGGCAGGCTCACTCATCAAGAACCCCGGCGGCGGTATTGCGCCCACAGGCGGCTATATTGCAGGGCGGCACGATCTTGTGGAGCAGTGCAGCTACCGTCTGACCACTCCCGGCACAGGCAAAGAGATCGGCTGTACCCTCGGCAACAGCCGTGAACTGTTCATGGGCGCTTTCAACGCACCTCATGTGACAGGTGAAGCCGTCAAGACCGCTATCTTCACTTCTGCGCTCTATGATCTTCTGAATTTCGGCGTAACCCCCGGATACGACGAGGAACGGGGTGACATCATTCAGGCGATCCTCCTTGAAAACGAACAGAATCTCATCCGTTTCTGTCAGGGCATCCAGCAGGCTTCTCCCATTGACTCTTTTGTCACACCCGAACCTTGGGATATGCCGGGCTATGACAGCAAGGTCATCATGGCGGCAGGCGCATTCACTCTCGGCTCATCCATCGAACTGTCGGCAGACGCTCCCCTGCGTGAGCCGTATGCCGTCTGGATGCAGGGTTCGCTCAATTTCCATACAGGAAAGTTAGGCGCAATGCTTGCCGCTTCCGGTATCGTCTGAGCGTATCTTTTCCGTCCTGTGTGAAGTACTCACCGCCTATAG
>DEFH01000057.1:98109-99787 GCA_002350705.1 Ruminococcaceae bacterium UBA2857 | reverse complement strand
ATCGGTCTTTATCCGCCAAAAAAAGCCATCGGCACCAATACCGCTGACTGTATGCGTTCGGGGCTTGTCTTTGGCAATGCTGCCATGCTGGACGGTCTGATCGATCGGATGAGTCAGGAAATCGACGGCACACCGACTGTCATTGCAACAGGCGGTCTTGCACCTGCCATTATTCCGTATTGCAGGCATGACATCATCCTGAATGATGAGCTTCTTCTGATCGGTTTACAGATCATCTACGATAAAAACCGCTGAGATGTGATTTTCGGNNAGAGGTCGGAGTCTTCTTGCCGGGGAAGGATAAAGAAACCACACCTACCCATTCAAATCTCACGCATCAACGCAAATCTCACGCATCAACGCAATTTTTCAAATCCGTCACAAAATCACTTCACAGAAACCACCGCAAAAGCGATTCATTGACCTGCACTCGTCAGACACCACTCACCACACAGCAAATGTCCGAAAACAACATCGCCTGTCTTCCTGCATGAGCTTGTGAATGAAAGCTCATCATTTCGGGAAACACTAAAGGCAATACCGCACAAAGATAGTTCAGCAAGGCGGTCTTTGTGCGGTGGAGCCTTAACTTTCGCCTGCCGTTTTTTTGCCAAAAAGCAATAGCAGCAGTTTTCACTGCTGCTATCAACTAAACTATGAACGATTGTTTTTTTCCTAAAGGATCGGATCAGTCTTCGTCAAAGAATTTAGCGTGGATAGCGCTGACCGCAGCGTCTGCATCCTTTTCACTGATCAGAACGGATACCTTGATCTCACTGGTAGAGATCATACGGATATTGATCTGCGCATCATAGAGTGCTTCAAACATCTTGGTCGCAACACCTGCATGGCTCTCCATACCTGCGCCAACGATAGAGATCTTAGCAACGTTTTCGTCAACCAATACAGACTTTCCGCCAACAGTTGCAACATAATCTTCCATAGCAGCAGCAGCTTCTTTTGCGTTATCTCTTGCTACGGTAAAGGAAATATCCTTTGTGCCGTCCCTGCCGATGGACTGAAGGATGATATCCACGTTGATGTTCTTTGCAGAAAGCTTGGAGAACATCTTGAACGCAAGACCCGGATTATCAGGTACACCGACAACAGAGATCCTTGCAACATTCGTATCCTTAGCGACACCGCTGATCAACATTTTTTCCATTTTAGTAGCCTCCTTAACGATAGTGCCGGGTACTCGATTCAAGCTGGAAAGTACCTCAAGCTCAATATTATATTTCTTAGCCATTTCTACGCTTCTGTTATTGAGTACCTGTGCGCCGAGGGTAGCAAGCTCAAGCATTTCATCATAAGAGATCGTCTGTAACTTGCGGGCATTGGGTACTTTTCTGGGGTCTGCGGTATATACGCCTTCCACATCGGTAAAGATTTGGCAGATATCTGCGTGCATTGCAGCAGCGATCGCCACTGCGCTGGTATCGGAACCGCCTCTGCCGAGGGTCGTTACGTCTTCATATCGGTTCAGTCCCTGGAAGCCTGCAACGATAACGATATTCTTTTTGTCAAGCTCTTTTGCGATCCTATCGGCTTTTACACGCTTGATGCGGGCAGAAGTATAGGCAGAAGTCGTCTGGAAGCCTGCCTGCCAGCCCAGAAGCGAAACTACAGGGTAGCCGAGCTTCTCGATAGCCATTGCGAGAAGAGCAATGGAAATCTG
>DEFH01000057.1:97752-97955 GCA_002350705.1 Ruminococcaceae bacterium UBA2857 | reverse complement strand
AGGTCGTCTGTGGTATCGCCCTGCGCGGACACAACAACGACAACATCGTTGCCCTGTTTGTATGTATCCGTAACGATTCTTGCCACATTGAACACTCTCTCAGCGTTGGCTACGGAGCTGCCTCCGAATTTCTGTACGATTAAACTCATTTTCTCTCCTCCGATTTTCCAATTTTATTATAAATCCGAAATACGGATTTTTGA
>DEFH01000057.1:10757-97649 GCA_002350705.1 Ruminococcaceae bacterium UBA2857 | reverse complement strand
AGCGGCCATCGCTTTTTCCTGCGCTTCCACTGTCATATCATCCGCCGCATAAGCAACCTCGTTCGGCTTTGCGTTGGAACGAACGATCTCTCTGGGGTTGACAAAGAGGGTGTTGACCAGCTCGCTGATCTTTTGCTTCGGAAGATTGCCCGAAAGTCGGATATAGACAGGATAGGAAGTTTCCTGATACGGCTTGACAACGCTTGCGTCGCCGTCCGCCCAATCAAGGTATTTTCTCTTGGCAAGGTGCTTTACGCAGTCCATGATATCCGCAACCACTGCGCTTGCGGTCGGGAGCTTTCCTGCGCCTTTTCCATAGAACACAACATCGCCTGTGGAATCACCTCTGACAAGGATACCGTTGAACACGTCATCCACATTGGCAAGCTGGCTGCTCTTTTCGATCAGCATCGGCTCTACGGTGATATCCAGCGTATTGTCCTCCAGCCGTTTCACCTGACCGATCAGCTTGATGACACCGCCCCATGACGCTGCATAGGCTACGTCTTCGAGCGTGATGCCCGTGATACCCTGAGTATGCACATACTGCGGATATACGTGTTTTCCATATACAAGGGATGCAAGGATGCTGATCTTGCGGCCTGCATCGAGTCCTTCTACATCGGCTGTCGGGTTTTTCTCTGCGTAGCCCAGCTCCTGCGCCATTTTGAGAGCGTCCTCAAAGGGCATATTCTCTCTGATCATCTTTGTCAGGATAAAATTCGTGGTGCCGTTGAGGATGCCTGCGATTTCGATCACATCATTTGCCGCAAGACACTGACTCAGCGGACGGATGATCGGCACGCCGCCGCCAACGCTTGCTTCAAAGAGGTAGTTGACATTATGCTCCTTTGCGATCCGAAGCAGCTCAGCGCCTTTTGTCGCTACCAGCTCTTTGTTGGACGTTACCACGCTTTTGCCGCTTTCGAGCAGCCTCTTTGTAAAATCATATGCAGGATTGACGCCGCCCATCACTTCGGCAACGACCTTCACTTCATCATCGTTCAGAATATCATCAAAAGACTTGGTAAACTTATCCTGAAAAGGGCTGTCGGGAAAATCACGGATATCTAAAATATACTTAATGCCGATCTCTTCCTTTGTGCGTCTTGCGATACTGTCTGTATGCTGTGTCAAAACCTCTACGACTCCCGAACCTACCACACCGTAGCCCATAACCGCTGCCTGTACCATAAATAAATCTCCTTATCTTTTGTTTTCATTTTGCTTTTTTCGTTTCCGCTGTCCGGATCACAGCAGAAAATTTTCATCCTATGTCACCGAAATTCAGGATTCGCTTGATTCATCCTGAGTTTCCGAAGATATTTCCTCCGAAGATGTTTCCTCCGAAGATTCTTCTGTAGTTTCTTCTGACGACTCTTCTTGTGTTTCTTCCGAGCTTTCTTCTACGTCCTCAGACGACTCCTCCGTGTCCTGCGGTTCGGTATCGGTATCCTCACTGCTTTCCTCTGTCGTTTCGGACTCCTCGCCGCTGTCGCTGCTCTCTTCGGTATCATCGTCATCGTCGTTATCATAGTCATAGTCGTCGTCATCGTCATCTTCGTCTTCGCTTGGTTCCGGCTCTATTGTCGGGATCTTTGCATAATCGGGAAGATTGTCCGATGTATAATAGCCCGTTGCCATCTGGTCTCCTGCATCATAGGTCAGAAGAAGACCTGTGGTTGTATTGAACGAATGCTGCTCGACCGTCGGGGAAAGATTATAGGTAGTCTTTGCCTTATCTTTGAGCCATTCTGCCATGATATCTCTCCAAAGGTAATGCACCTTGCTCTGTTCGGATTCTGCGATCGCCGCAGGGGTAGAGTGTCCTGTCCAGATACCTGCCACGGCATAGGGTGACGCACCGACAAACCAGTTGTCATAGGAACTGTCGGTCGTACCTGTTTTACCGATGATATCCCATCCGTCGATCTTTGCACGGTAGCCCAGCGCATCCTCTCCTGAGTTGACAACGTCGGACAGCATTCTGTTCATGATCGTGGCCGTTTCCGCAGAGATCACTCTGTCGGGCATACCTCTGTCACGATTATCCAGCAGCACCGTTCCGTCCTTATCTTCAACCCAGAAATACGTATAGGGCGCATAGTAATATCCCTGATTACAGAAAATTGCATAAGCCGCTGTCATTTCTTCAACAGTCGTACCGCCGGTAAAGCCGCCGATGGAAAGACCTGAAAGGTTCGTGGGATCTTTGTCCTCATCCAAATGTGTAAAATTCAGTGTTTTTGTCAGGAAGTTATAAGCATCCTCCATACCTACCATTTTCAGAATGCTGACCGCTGCGCCGTTTGATGAGATCGTCAGCGCTCTGGTCGCCGTGATATTTCCATAGTAGGTGCCATACCAGTTACGGGGACCCGCAACAGGATCTCCGTTGGAATTATAGCTCCAGTTCCATACGGCTTCGTCCGCCACAAGTGTTGAATAATTGATCTTTTTCTGTTCCAGCGCCAAAGTATAGGAAGTCAGCGGTTTGATGGTCGAGCCGGGCTGCAGCGCAGAGCGGGTCGCGTTATCCCACAGCAAGCGTCCGTCTCTTTCCTGACGTCCGCCGACGGTTGCCAGCACTCTTCCTTCAAAATCCATCATCATATATCCAATGTCAAGTGTAGGATCGTCAGGTGTTTTCCACGCAAGAACTTTTTTCTCAGCTGCTTCCTGCGCCTTTTTATCCATTGCGCTGTAGATCTTCAGACCCTTGCTGTAGATCATATCCTCCGCTTCTGAAACGGTGATGCGCAGTGATGCGGCAAGATCACGGGAAACGTCACGGAACAGTCTGTCATCATACCAGTTCCAGCTGTCTGCCTCGTCTTCCTCTTCTTCGATCAAGTAACCGACGAACTTCATGTTCTTGCTCTCTTTCATCGCTTCATTATATTCTGCTTTACTGATCTTCTCCTGCTCAAGCATCTGATCCAGCACGGTTTCACGGCGTTCCTTGTTGTTTTCGGGGAAGATCAGGGGATCAAAAGCGTAGGGATTCTGCGTAATGCCTGCAATAGCAGCACACTGTGCAACGGAGCAGTCCTGAATATCCTTGTTGAAGTAGAGATTAGCGGCAGACTGAACGCCACGGCATCCGCTGCCATAGTTGACGAGATTCAGATAAGTTTCGATAATATCGTCTTTGGAGTAGGTTTGTTCGAGCTTGAAAGCACGAAAAATTTCTCTGAGTTTACGGTTGATACTGTTTTCATTGTCATCGGTAAGGTTTTTGATGAGCTGCTGTGTAATAGTGGAGCCGCCGAACTGAGAAGAGCCGGTTGCAAGACTGAAAATAGCACCGCCGGTACGTCTGAGGTCAACACCGTTGTGTTCATAGAAACGTTTGTCCTCGATAGCAATCTGAGCCTCGACCATCTGCTTTGGAATATCCTGATAGCTTACCCAGACACGGTTTTCGGTGGAGTAAAGCTGTGTATATTCCTCAAATTCCTTAGTTTCATAGTTTTGGACATAGATTTTACTGGTTTGATTGAGGTTGATTTTGTCAAGATTGATGTTAAGAGGTTCGTTAGCAATGCCCATAATGTAAAACAGAAGGGACAGACCAATTACAATGCCTGTGACGAAAAGAGCCAGCAGGACAGTAAAGAGGATCTTGCCAAAGAAAGAGAAGACACCTCCGACAGCCGAGCCAATCAGAGACGGAATAGAAGGAGCAGCCTCATCTTTGTAATTGCTGATGTCAGTTTTTCTCATGTTTTCAAAAAGCCTCCCCGAAGTTGTGCAGGATGCGGAAACACATCATGCAGGATTTTTTAAGATAGTTTTGCACCGGCCATGCGGTAAAGCACAGACGGTTTTGAATAGAGTTTTACAAATCACCTATGCTATTATACCATAAAATAAAAAAAATGGAATATTTTTTTTAGAAAAAAAAAATTGGTTTTGAATATCTATGATTTTATCAAAAAAATAACAAAGTGATGAATAAATACGTGATAATTTCCCAAAATAAAGAGAGAGGAGATGACAGCAATGAAAAATTTATTGATTGTAACAGGTAGTATATTAATGGTATGTCTGATGATCACGTCGGCATATTCATCAAGGAAACCGGAAGCAGCATCAGAAAAAAAAGCAGAAATACAAGAAATGAGTGTTCAGGAAGTAAGCAGAGATACCGTGTCGGAACCGGAGCCGGAAAAAAAGTATCTTTTGTCGGAGTATGAAAAGAAAATAGCCGTATTTGAAACGGGCAAAGAGAAGCCGATTTATGTCAGTGAGGTTTATGTAAGCACACTTCCGCCGGCAGATAGGGAATTGCTGAAAAAGGGAATCAGTGCAGAGGATGAAAAATCACTGAAACGACTGATACAGGATTATTGCAGCTAAAAAATATGATAAAAGTAAGAAAAAGAGCTGACAAAAAGCGACAAAATATGGCATTTATTACCATAAAAAGATTAATTTTTCACACAAAAAACGGCTTGAAAAGAGGAAAATTAAAAAATAAAAGGTGAAAAAATATGAATTTTCAAACGTGATAAAAGTTGAATTATGAAAGAAAAAAAGAGCTGATAAATGCGATAAAAAGCGAATTTTTTAAAAAAACAGGCTGTTTCGTAATGTGAACTGAAAACAGAAAATTATCCAAAAAATAGGCAAATAATTATATATAATGCCGAAAAATGTAAATTTAATATTAATAATGAAAAAAAGTGATGACATTTAAAAAAAAGTAGTATATAATGTATTCACGAGATATTATAATTTTTATTTACACAGGGGGTAAATTTTAATGTACAGTATGATTTCTTACTGGCTGAAGTACTACAGACATGAATGTGGTCTTACACAGCAGCAGGTGGCAGACCGTCTTAAAATCGAGCGTTCCACCTATACGTACTATGAAACAGGCAAAACAAAACCCGATATTAACACATTGATTAAAATTGCCAAGGTGTTCAATATCAGCTATACAGCTCTCCTTCAGGGTATAGAAGATGAGCTGGAGGCGGCAGTGGCAGATATTCATTCCGGATCAGCGGATGATGATGAAGGACTGAAGTATCGTACCCACGCTACAACCAAATATGAAGTAGAGCTTCTTTTTGTGGTTCGCAATCTCACACCCAAGCAGAGAAAAGAAGTAATGGGATTAGCCAAAAAACTGATTGCAGAATCCGAAGCATCAAAATAATTTGAATTTATTTAAGGGAACTATTTAAAAATTACATAATATCTTTCAGACAGCAGGGTGGCCTTCATTATCATGTAAAGGTTATCCTGCTGTCTGCATTTCGATGAAACATAAAAAAATATCGGTTTTTTTTACATTTTTTTTACATAAATATCGTAATAATATGACTTGACGATTAGTGAATAGCGTTGTAAAATAATAACAGTATTGTGATTTTTTACAATGCAAATTTATTAAAAAGGCGGAGAATCGTAACATGAAAACCTTTGGACTGACTGACGAACAAGTCAAGCAATCGAAAGAAAAGTACGGCGATAACCGGCTTACCGAGCAAAAACGAGAGACTTTCTGGCAAAAATTGCTGGAAAATTTCGGAGATCCCATGATTAAAATTCTGCTCGTGGCACTGGTTCTCAACGTAATTTTCGTAGTCCTGCACTATGCGGCAGGTATCGGTGACACAGAATGGTATGAAGCCGTAGGTATTGCGGCAGCCGTTCTGATTGCAACTTTCGTTTCGACTCTTTCGGAGTACAACAACGAAAATGCATTCCAAAAGCTTCAGGAAGAAGCCTCGCTGATCAAATGTAAGGTTTACCGTAACGGTGAAATTGCAGAGATCGCCATCAATGATATTGTAGTAGGAGACTGTGTGCTGCTTCAGAGCGGTGACAAAATTCCTGCCGATGGTATTATCGTAGACGGTACACTGGCAGTTGACCAGTCCGTGCTGAACGGTGAGAGCAAGGAAGCAAAAAAAGTTGCCGTACCGGATGATTACAAAGAGGACGAGGGCGAAGCAATGGACTTCCTGAATGAATACAAAGTATTCAGAGGAGCCGTTGTCTGCTCAGGAAACGCTGTCATGCAGGTGACAACGGTCGGTGACAAGTCTGTTTACGGTCAGATTGCAAAGGAACTGCAAATAGATGATGACAGAGAATCACCGTTACAGGTAAAGCTGACAAATCTTGCCAATGCCATCAGTAAGTTTGGTTATATCGGCGGTGTGGCTATTGCAATCGCCTATATGGTACAGGCAATTTTCTTCGGTAATGGTGGAGCGGCAGGGTATTTTTCCAATCCGGATTTGTGGATCACGATTTTTACAGACGTAGTACATGCCGTCATGTTTGCAGTCGTTGTTATCGTTATGGCAGTACCGGAAGGCTTGCCGTTGATGATTGCAATCGTATCCTCCATGAATATGAAGAAAATGCTGAATGATAACGTGCTTGTGCGTAAAGTGACAGGTATTGAAACCGCAGGCAGCCTGAATATTCTGTTCAGCGATAAGACAGGTACTATCACAAAAGGTAAGCTGGAAGCAGTCAATTTCCTTGACGGCACCGGCAAGGAAGCTAAGAGCTTTGAAGAAATCAAAGGCAAGGCAGGCGAAATGCTGGCACTTGCTTTGAAACATAATACAAACGCAGTGATTACAGGTTCAGGCGATACGCTGAAAGTGGTCGGCGGCAACCCGACAGAAAGAGCCGTTTTGCAGTTTGTAGCCAAGGCAGAGGATAAATATCCGAATGTAAAACCCGTTTATTCCGTACCGTTCAACTCTACGAATAAATACAGTGCCACAACTGTTGAGGGTGACAAAAATATCACGCTTATCAAGGGTGCCCCTGAAAAACTTATCCAGAATTGTAAATATTACTATGACGAAAAGGGCAATAAAGCCAAATTTGACGGCAAAGTTCTCAATGAAAAAATTGATGAATTAGCAAACAGAGCCATCCGTGTGCTTGCAATAGCAACTTCCGATACTGCTTTGACAAGCGATTCCCTTCCGGAAGGCGACTGGACACTGATCGGTGTGATCGGCATCCGTGACGAGGTAAGACCGGAATCTATCACAGCCATCAAGGAAGTAAACAATGCAGGCGTACAGGTTGTCATGATTACGGGTGACCGTAAGGAAACAGCCGTTGCAATTGCAAAAGATGCAGGCTTGCTGACATCTGATGATCAGGTTGTGCTGACATCCGCAGAGCTGGCGAAGATGAGTGATGAAGAAGTCAAGAAGCAAATTCCGCAAATCCGTGTCATTGCCCGTGCATTGCCGACAGATAAGAGCCGTCTGGTAAGACTTTCACAGGAATTGAATCTGGTAGTTGGTATGACAGGCGATGGTGTCAACGACTCCCCGGCTTTGAAGAAAGCAGACGTAGGCTTTGCAATGGGCGGCGGCACGGAGGTTGCCAAAGAAGCCAGCGACATTGTTATCCTTGATGATAACTTCAATTCCATTGCAAAAGCAATTCTCTACGGCAGAACGATATTCAATAATATCCGTAAGTTTATTACATTCCAGTTGTCAATTAATATTTCGGCAGTGCTGATTTCGTTTATCATGCCGCTGCTCAAGCTTGCCAACCCGCTGACAATCACGCAGATTCTGTGGGTAAACCTGGTAATGGATACATTGGCAGCCCTCGCCCTGGGCGGAGAGCCGGCACTGAAGCGTTATATGAACGAGAAACCGAAACGCAGAGATGAAAGCATTGTCAGCCCGTCTATGAAGAGTCAGCTGACAGTCAGCACGATCTGGATATTCCTGTTAAGTTCCTTTATTCTCATATCACAGCTCTGGACAACAAGTCCTGTATGGAACTTTGTAAGGGATACAGACAATGGTGAACCTACAACTAAATTTCTTATGACAGTGTATTTCTGTTTCTTCATCCTGATTTCCGTATGCAACTCTCTGAACGTGAGAACGGAAAAAGTCAATGTATTTGAACATATCAGTGAAAACCCGAACTATTTCAGAATCATGGGCTTGATTATTCTGATTCAGGTAGGACTGACCTATATCGGAGGAGAAATCTTCAACTGCTATGGCTTGAATGTCATGGAATGGCTGTTTGTAGCAGTAGCCTCTCTGTCGATCATTCCGGTAGACCTTATCAGAAAGGCGATTATCAACGCAGTAAAAAAAGGTAAAGAGAAATAATCAATAGCCAATCAAACAAAAAGGCTGCCTGCTGAAGAAATTACAGCAGGCAGCTGTTTTTATGTATCAAAAAGAAAAACAATGCATATTATACAACAGAAAAAGTTCCGTACTTGTTGTGAGGAAACTCATTGACAGTAATTTTCCCTGTTTTTTCGTCAATGTCAATGATGCTGTACTGTTGGTTGAAACCAATGGAGCCGGGATTCAGGAGGATCATTTTGCTTTCCAGAAATGTGACCTGTTGGTGAGTGTGTCCGAATACGACAATATCGGCATGTTCCTGGTTGCCGAAGTAAGTTAATTGCATCATGCTTTCCTTGACACGCTGGATATGTCCGTGCGTAATGAGCAGTTTTTTTCCGCAGAGGGTGATGGTTTGCACATTGGCAAACTCACAGCACCAGTCACAATTTCCCTTGACAGTGAGATACATTTTGTCGGGAAAAGCTTTCTGAACTTCTCTGATGTCGTTGTGACCGTCACCGCAGAAGATGACAACTTCGGCTTTTGGATGTTTTCGCAGAGCGTGAAGCATGGAGAGATGGTCTCCGTGAGAATCTGAAAAGGCGATAATTTTCATGAAAAAATTCCTCCTGACATAAAACGAATGAACTTTGCATACATAGAGAAAGGGTGGTGAACGCAATGGAACCAATGGATCAGAAAAGCACCGAAAAGCTGTTTCAGAAACTTTCGGCAGAGCAGCAGAAGCAGGTGCAGAGTATTCTTTCGGATAAGTCCAAGACAGAGGAAATACTGAAGACACCGCAGGCACAAGCCATTTTAAAAAAACTGATGGGGGAGAAATAAAATATGGAGGATTTGTCCCGTAAGATCAATGAGCTGCTGGGAGATCCGGAAATGATGGAGCAGATAAAAGGACTTGCGGGACTTCTCGGACAGTCAGGTGAGAAGCCGCCGGTTCCCAAAGCGGAAGTAAAGCCAAACGCCTTGTCATCACTGAGTAATATGCCGGATCCGAATATGCTGGGAACGGTGATGAAATTAGCTCCGCTTTTTCAGTCGGCAGGAGGAGAAGATGACACAACACGACTTCTCCGTGCGTTGAAACCGTTTTTAAAAGAGGAACGTTCCCAAAGAATCGACGGAGCGATCAGAATGCTGGGGTTTATGAAAATACTTCCGCTCCTGAAAGATTCGGGAATTCATTTGTTTGGATAGGACGGTGAGGGCATGACAGAGAGAGAAATGCGGAAAATGCAGGAAGAAGCGGTCAGACGGGCAGAAGAAATGCAGAGCCGTGCGAGAGCGGTACAGCAGCCGCATCATCAGCCGGAGCCGCCGCCGCGGGAGGAGCATTTCGGAGAAGAGCCGATACAAGTCCAAAAGCCGCCCGAAAAGCATCCGGACAAGCCGAATGAAACGGGCGGTTTGTTTGAAACATTGATGAAAGACAAGGAACGGACACTGATACTTGCCCTGATACTGTTGCTGATGGATGAAAAGAGTGATAACAGCTTAATATTGGCGTTGCTGTATCTGCTTATCTGACCTGACCGTCACCCTCAATGATGAATTTCATAGAGGTGAGTTCATTGAGTCCCATAGGACCTCTTGCATGGAGTTTCTGGGTAGAGATACCGATTTCAGCCCCCAGTCCGAACATACCGCCGTCTGTAAAGCGGGTAGAAGCGTTGACATACACGGCTGCGGAATCGACAGTTGCGGTAAATAATTTGGCATTTTTGTAGTCTTTGGTAACAATACATTCGCTGTGACCGGTGGAATATTTAGCAATATGAGCGGTAGCTTCTTCGAGGGAAGCAACTACTTTTACGGCTAAGATATAATCACCGTATTCCGTTTCCCAGTCGCTTTCGGTGGCAGGGATAATCGTTTCACCGAGGATCGTACGAGTTTTTTCACAGCCTCTGAGCTGAACATTTTTTTCATCGAGCCTTGCCTTGATCACAGGCAGGGCTTTTTCAGCGATTTTTTCATGAACAAGGATGGTTTCAATGGCATTGCAGACAGAGGGACGGGAAGTTTTGGCATTGTAGATGATATTGGCCGCCATATCAATATCCGCACTTTCGTCAACATAGACATGGCAGTTGCCTGCACCCGTTTCAATGACAGGGACTTTGGCATTTTTGACAACGGCCTGAATGAGACCTTTGCCGCCTCTGGGAATGAGGACATCAAGATAATCTGTGAGTTCCATCAGTTCAATAGAGGACTGTCTGGAAGTATCTTCGATTAGCTGAACAGAATTTCTGTCCAGACCGGCACTTTCGATAGCATCCTGCATAATATAGGTAATGCACTTGTTGGAGTTGATAGCCTCTTTGCCGCCGCGGAGAATGACAGCGTTGCCGCTTTTGAGGCACAGAACAGCGGCATCGGCAGTAACATTGGGTCTTGCCTCAAAGATAATGCCGATCACACCGAGAGGAACTCTCACTTTGGTGATTTCCATACCGTTCGGACGGGTACTGCCGGAGATAACAGTACCGATAGGATCAGGCAGAGCGGCAACTTCCAGAACACCGTCGGCAATACCGTCAATTCGGGTATTGTCGAGCTTGAGTCTGTCGAGAAGAGCGGCAGACAGACCGTTTTGTACACCGTTGTCAAGGTCAATTTTGTTAGCGGCGATAATGTCGGCGGCGTGATTTCTGAGAGCCTTGGCAATGGCTTTGAGAGCATCATTTTTCTTTTCGCCTGCGGTAAGCAGACAACGGGAAGCGATTTTGGCATTTGCTCCCATTTGTTCAATAGTAGTCATAACAAATTCCTCCGAAAATTAAATTTTACCTTCCTGAGCAACGAACATAGTACCGATAGGTGTACCGTCAATAAGACGATAGAGATTGTGAGGGTCATGTCCGCTCATGACACAGCAGTTGATACCGGAACTGGTAGCGGCAGCGGCAGCGATGATTTTGGTAGCCATACCGCCGGTTCCCCTGTTGGAGCCGGAGCCGCCCGCCATTTCACGGATATGGTCATCAATGTGAGTAACAACGGAAAGACGCTTTGCATCGGGATTTTTGCGTGGATCCGAATCATAGAGACCGTCAATATCGGTCAGGATAACAAGCAGATCAGCTCCGACAAGATCGGCAACGATAGCAGAGAGATTGTCATTGTCACCGAAGTTTTCCCCGACAAGCTCATCAATGGCAACGGTATCATTTTCGTTGACAATAGGGATGATTCCCATTTCAAAGAGAGACTGAAAGGTATTGACAACATTCTGACGGGAATGGTCGTTGATAACGACATTTTTGGTAAGGAGAACCTGAGCAACGTGATTGTTGTATTCTCCGAAAAGCTTGTCATAGAGGAACATGAGTTCACACTGACCGACAGCGGCCAAAGCCTGTCTTTGACGGATTTCCTTGGGACGTTCTTTGAGGTTGAGTTTTCCCATGCCGACACCGATAGCTCCCGAACTGACAAGGATAATCTGTTTGCCGCTGTTGTGAAGATCGCTGAGGACCTTGCAAAGTTTTTCCATTTGTCTGATATTGACTTTGCCGTTGTCGTAGGTAAGCGTAGAAGTACCGACCTTGACAACGATTCTTCTTGACTGAAATGTATTCATGATGATCTTTCTCCAGTTTTCATAATAATTCCAATGCATATCATAACACAATTTAGGGAAGTGGTCAATAAAAAAATGAGTTGTGCATAAAAAGAGAAGGAAATGAATATGTATGGAATATCAGAAACGAAGGGGATGTGTGAAATGGCAGATTCAAAAGCATTTGACAGTGCGGCAGAGGTGCTTTCGGAGGAAATCGGAGGGATTCTCAGGCAGATACCCGACAGCCGCAAGGCAACGATACAGGAAATTCGTCTGAGAATCGGGAAGCCTGTTGCCCTGACAGACGGAGCAACAACGATGTTTGCAGGGAATGACGGACGAATTCTGTATTCCGTGAGCGATAAGGCGGTAAAAGTATCGCAGAGAGCGGTATATGATACATTCAGACGATTGTGTGATTATTCGGTATACAGCCGTCAGGACGAGATCAAGAACGGTTTTGTTACAATGAAAGGGGGGCACAGAGTAGGACTGTGCGGAACAGCAGTGGTGAGTGACGGGAGAATCACGGCACTGAATGATATTTCGTCGATGAATATCAGGATAGCAAGGGAAATTCCGGGAGTATCGGAGGAACTGTTGAAAAATATTTATCCGTTTGAGGGAGGAATTCTGATAGTGGGAGTGCCGTCCAGCGGAAAGACAACGATTTTGAGAGATTTGGCAAGGAGTTTGTCATTGGGGATAGGGTGTCATATCATGAGGACGTGTGTCATAGATGAAAGAGGAGAATTGTCGGGTACTTATTCGGGAACAGCGTGTAATGATATGGGCTTGAGTGACGTGCTGAACGGTTATCCGAAGGGAGAGGGAATCATTCATGCGATACGGGCAATGTCACCGCAGGTAATTGTTTGTGACGAACTGGGAACAGAGGAAGATTGTCGGTGCGTATCACAGGGATTCCATGCAGGGGCAACGATAATTGCGAGTATACACGCTTCGTCATATGAAGAGCTTCTGCACAGAGAGCAGGCAAAAGCACTGCTGGCAACGGGAGCGTTTCAGACGGCAGTGATACTGGAATCGAGTGACAGACCATGTAAAATAGCAAAATATGTAAAACTTTAAAGAGAGTGGAGTGTGGAGTGATGTTGAAATTGGCAGGAGGGATTCTGATAGTGATATGCGGAACATTTTCGGGGATATACGTATCGTTGTGGCTGAAGAGGAAAGTAGAATTCTGGGAGCAGTACTTGATTTTTTTAGTGCAGGCACAGACAATGATTGGATATGGAGCGATGTCGGTAAGGGAAATATTGTCGGGAGTGAAAGGAGTGGCATTGGTAGAACCGGTTCTGAAAGAAACGCAGTATTTTCTGGAGCACGGAATGCGGTTGGAGCAGGCGTGGAGAAAAGCAGTGGAGCGGCAGATGAAAGCACTGCGATTCAGTCAGAGTGACAGGGAAGTGCTGTATACTTTCGGAGAGCTGTTCGGAGTAACGGATGTCAAGGGAGAGTTGGCAAAAATACAGATACATTCGGAGCTGGTAAGGGAGAGGGCGAGAGTGTTAAAAGAGGAGTTTGCCTCAAAGAGCCGGATTTATCGGATTGTAGGGATGTTTTGCGGAGTGCTGACAGCCGTGATGATATGCTGAGTGAGGGGAAACAATGGATGTAGGATTTATTTTCAAAGTAGCGGCCATAGGAATCATTGTAGCAGTGCTGAGTCTGGTTCTGTCGAGATCGGGCAGGGAAGAGCAGGCAATGATGACAACACTGGCAGGGCTGATCGTGGTGTTGCTGATGCTGGTGCGACAGATTGCGGAGTTGTTTACGACAATAGAGACGTTGTTTGGATTTTAGGATATGAATGAGATAATAGAAATAGCAGGGATTGCCCTGGCAGGCGGCATATCCGCCCTGGCACTGAAGAAATACGCACCCGAGACAGCGGTATTGCTGGTAACAGCGGCAGGAATAATGATATTTGTGACAGTATTGTCCAAAGTAACACCGATAGCGGAGCAGTTGAATGTGTTGATGCAGAATTCAGACATCCATATGGAGTATGCCCCGATATTGTTGAAAACGGTAGGGATAAGCCTTGTGTGTCAATTTGTATCGGATTCGTGCAAAGAGGCAGGACAGGTATCACTTGCGTCAAGAGTAGAGCTTGCATCAAAAGTGACAGTGATAGTCACAGCACTGCCGTTGTTCAGGCATATTCTTGATACGGCAGTGGGATTGATGAAGTGAGGCGTGAAAAATGCAGGGAGCACAAGTATACGTTGATACACAAAGACTGTTTGAAAGTCTGCCGGAAGCGACAAAGAGAGGTCTTTCGGAGATAGGTATCACATCGGTAAATTATGAACAGATGTCGCAGTTGGATGCAGGAAAAATTTTTCGGCAGATGGTGGAAATGCTGGGAAACAGCAGTCATACGGCATTGACAGGGATGTCGGTGTGTATGGGAATCATGCTGTTGTGCTGTATGACAGAGGGTTTTCAGGTAACGCTTGCAGACAGAAAATTAAGTCGTACGGCAAATATGGTAGGGACAATGAGTATTTGTACAGCGATTGTGGTGCCGCTGTGCAGTACGATAGCAGGAGCCGTGGAAGTGCTGAACGGAGCGGCAGGATTCATGATGCTGTATATACCGATAATGGCAGGATTGTTGTTGTCGGCAGGGCAGGAAGTAACGGGGACGTCCTATTATACAGTGATGATGACGGCAGGAAATGCGGTATCATCGGTGAGTGCGAAATTTATTTCACCGCTGATGAATATATTTTTAGCATTGACAGTGATGTCGTCGCTGTCACAGAAGATGAATCTGAAAGCATTGTGCAACAGTGTGTATCAGTTTGCCAAATGGGTGCTGACGTTTGTGATGGCGATTTTCACAGGAGTGATGTCATTGCAGACGATAGTAACATCATCCATGGATCATGTGAGTAAAAAAGCCCTGCGGTTTGCAGTAAGTTCATTTGTACCTGTGGTAGGGGGAGCCCTGGGAGAGGCTTTGAATACATTTAACGGGAGTTTGGAATTGCTGAGATCGGGAGCAGGCGTATTTGTCATTATTGCGTCGGCATGGATTGTATTGCCGTCAGCGGCAGAGTGTATTGTGTGGCAGTTTGCGTTGTTTGTGCTGTCGAGTGCAGGGGATTTCATGGGATTGTCAGTGATGAGCGGATTATTCAGAAGTATTTCCAAAGCAGTAGCGATGATGACAGCCTTGTTGTTTTGTGTGATGACAGTGTTTATTATCTCAACGGGAATGATTTTAATGACGGGAAGAGGATAAAAATGGAAGGTGCAGTGCAGTGGGCAACGGGAGTATGCTTGTGTTCGGCAGTAGTGTGTATTGTGGAAATGCTGCTGTCGGATACAGCGATAGAAAAGACGGTAAGATTTGTCTTGGGAGCCATGATGCTATGTGCAGTGATAGTGCCGCTGGGAGGGATAGCGGCAGATTTTTCGGCAGATATGGAGAGTATGGGAGTCATGCCGCAGGAGATACCGGAAAGTGTGGAAAATCAGAGGGTAGCGTTTCTGAAAGAAAAGCTCGAAGAAATGGTGAAAGAAAATTTGGAGGAAGCAGGAATTTTTCCTGTGGAAATAGGGATAGATATGGATATTGACGAAGAGAACAGCATATCAATGATAACGGCAGAGGTGAGATTGGAGAAAAAACAGAGAAGCAGTGCGGGTAAGGTCAGAGAGATCGTAAGAGAAAAGCTTGGAATAGAAGTTCAGACGGTGTTGATATGAAAGAGGTGACGGACAGATGGAGGACGGCACGCAGGAGACAGTGAAAACGGAATGGTGGAATAAAGAGAAGCTGTTAAAGCTTATTGTATGGATAGGTCTGGCAGGAGTGGTGCTGATATTTTGTTCGGCCATGTTTCAGAAGCCCGAAAAAGAAGATACATTTGCGGAGGTGTCGCAGAGTCAGACAGATGATATGGCAGAGTATCGAGACAATTTGTGCGAAGAGCTGGGGAATATGCTGGCAAGTATTGAGGGAGTAGGGAAAACAAAGATTATGCTGACATTGGATGGTACAGTGAGGAATATCTATGCAACGGATAATGATATACAGCAAAGAGAGACATCCCGTAAAAACAGTTCGGACGAGAATGCAGACAAGCAAAGCACAGAAAAGCAGTCGTGCATCGTGATGCGTCAGAAAGACGGTTCGGAACAGGCCCTGACAGTAGGGCAGTTAATGCCGAAAATCAAGGGAGTGCTTGTGGTATGCGAGGGAGGAGCGGATCCGGAAATATGCAGTCGGATAACAAAGGCGGTGTCAGCGGCACTTGATGTCACTTCATCGCATATTTGTGTCACAAAAATGAATACATGACGGAGGAGAATGATGATGACATTCGGAAAAAGACAGTTGGTAATAGCGGCACTGGTAACGGCACTGGGCACAGCGGTATATTTAAACTGGCAGTTTTCGGGAGTAGAACCTGTAAGCGTGAATGATGTTCCGGAAACGTCGTCGGTATCGAAGCAGTTGGGACAGACAACATATGTGAATACAGAAGTGTCGGATGCAGAGATGTCCAAGCCCGAAAGTAAGGCGGAGACGAAAAAAACAGCGGAAGTATCACAAGTCTCGCAGAGCCCGCAGGTTTCACAGGCCTTGGAAGATAAAACCACAGAAGTTACTTCCAGGCTGTCGAAGGAGCAGCAGAGCTATTTTTCGTCAGAGAGAGCCAAACGGGAACAACTGCAGGATCAGGCAGCAGAAGCCCTGTCGGACATGATAGAGTCGGCATCGACATCTGAAACGGCAAAAAAAGATGCAGTGAAAGCAGCAGAGAAAATAGCGGAGAGTATCAAGGTACAGGGAGATATTGAAGCAGAGATTAAAACGAAAGGTTTTGAGGAGTGTCTGGTATCCATTAATAATACGACGTGTACCGTGATTGTTCCGAAAGGAAACCTGAATGATGCGACAGCGATTACAATAAAGGATATTGTGAATCGTCAGGCAGGAATCGCATTCGATAAGATTACGGTTACTGAAATATAAAAAAATCAACTCCGTGATGTACTGCCGGCATTGCGGAGTTGATTTTTGAAAAAATGATTATTTTTCCTTGACGCAGCAAAGAAAATGTGTTACTATTGGATATAGGGAAAGGGATTTGTAATCACTTTATTGATAGAAGTGGAAAGAAAATGTATATATTGACGATATGCAAAAATATTACGTTTGGGTTATTGTGGAAATTACACAAGTAATTTTTTACAAAGTTGTTACAAACGCCGAAAAAATAGCAAAATGATTGTTACCTCTTGAAACTTTTTGTAATATGTCCTATTATTGTATAGGACTTAAAATTTCAGGGGGTTATTCATTTGAATCTTACCAAAAAACTTTTTGTAGCACTGCTGTGCAGTGCGATTGTTGTTACACCGGTATTTGCACTCAATGTCAACGCAGCTACATTTGCACAAGTAAATCAAGAGAATGTGTTTGTCAATCAGAAGACGGATTATACCTGTACACTGGCAGCCAATGTCATGATGATAAGACGTGCGGCTATGATGTACGGCTATTCCGACTGGGCATCCATTACGGAGGATACCTGCCGTCCTATTATGTGGAGTTCGGGGGGCATGGTGTTTGAATATAATTACAGAGTTTTTTCTGTAGAAAATCCTGTTATCAGTCAGCTTCAGAGACAATATGGTGTGACAGACAGAAAAGAACTGTTTATCAGAGTGTTGAAAGATCATCCGGAAGGAGTCGTAATTTATGATTATGACAGACCTCATGCGATTTTGCTGACGGATTATACAAACGGTACATTTTACTGTTCCGATCCTTGGTATGAACAGCCCAAAGCAAGAATACCGATGTCACAGAGCAATGTCAATATCTATAATGTGGAATCCGTATGGCTGGTAGCCAGTCCCGATCTTTATCTGACGTCGAATTCCACAGCTACAAGCGTAACAAGTTCATCCGGCGTTTCCAACGTGAACGAGACATGGAAAGTAACGGATGATGCGGGTTTGAATCTGCGTTCGGGAGCGGGTACCTATAATAGTATTATCGGATATGTTCCGCAAAATGCGGTTG
This sequence comes from Ruminococcaceae bacterium UBA2857, assembly GCA_002350705.1. Taxonomy (GTDB): domain Bacteria; phylum Bacillota; class Clostridia; order Oscillospirales; family Acutalibacteraceae; genus UBA1213. The sequence goes on along the minus strand of DEFH01000057.1, from coordinate 79,885 downwards.
TGAATGTCACAAAAAAAACAAGCAATGGCGGATACACATGGGGCTATGTCAGCTATCAGTCGAAAAACGGCTGGATCGCATTGGATTATGCGACGAAAGTATCAACGAACACAGCCAAAACAACGGCTTCAACGGAAACGGCAAAGTCTGACAGTACGGCTGTGACAGAGAGCAAACTGCCTGAATCGACTCATCTGGTATTTGAAAACACTTCCGCTATCAGTGCAACGGAAATTTCGCTGGGTGATACGCTGAAACTGAAAGGTTCGGCTTCCAAGGGGACAGCACCGTATACGTATGCGTATTACAGTAAAAAATCTGCCTCAAGCTCATGGGGAACCGTACAGGATTTCAGCGAGAAAAATACAGCAGAGCTGACACCGCTTTCCCCCGGAGATTATGATGTATGCATCAAAGTAAAGGACGCCAAAGGCAATGTTGAGAAAAAGTACATGACATTCAAAGTCAAGAATACATTGGTCAATCAGTCTACGCTGTCTGCATCAAAGGCTTATGTCGGTGATGAAGTGAAGATCACAGGCAAGGCAAAAGGCGGTATCGGTTCTTATACATATGCTTACTATCAGAAAAGACATGAAAGTGACAGTTGGGTAACGATCAAGGATTTTTCAACAGATACAACCGCCTCCATCACTCCTATGAAAGATACCGCCTATGATATATGCATTAAAGTAAAGGATTCCGCCGGCAATGTGGAAAAAGTTTATAAGACGCTGAATGTTACAAAGCTGGTCAATCATTCGACAGTTTCGGCAACGTCCATTAAACTGGGACAGAACGTCACACTGAAAGGCAGTTCTTCGGGCGGCATGGGTTCCTGTCATTATGCTTATTATTATAAGAGAACAGACAGTAATAGCTGGACAACGCTTCAGGATTTCAGCCGTTGCCTGATTGCCAACCTGAAACCGACAAAAACCGGTACTTATGATGTATGTGTCAAGGTAAAAGATGCCAACGGCAAGATAGCCAAGAAATACTTTACCGTGAAGGTTACAAAATAACAGCAATATATCTCCGTAATGCTATACATTGCGGAGATTTTTTGCGGAAATTTCTATTTTACAAAACGGAAAAAATGGTGTACAATAGAAAGCGAAAAAATTATTGAGGAGAGTGATCCCATTGAAACAAGGCATTGCCAAAAAAATCCTGTCGGTTATGCTGACAGGTGCGATGATGACATCCGTTTTTGCGGTCGGAAGTGCATTGTCGCTGAGTGCAGATGCGGCGGCGACAAGAACAGACTACGGTCTGGCAGACACTTCACAAAAAGGCGTTATCCTGCACTGCTGGAACTGGTCGTACAAGAACATTAAAAAGTACATGAAAGACATTGCAGCGGCAGGTTATACCTCTGTACAGACATCTCCCGTACAGCAGCCGAAAGACTATTACTGGGAGGGAGTTGCCTATGGCAACGTAGGAATTCCTGACGGTACGGGAGGCTATGAAGGAAACTGGTGGAAAGCTTATCAGCCCGTAACATTTTCTATCTGTGATAACGGCTATACATGGTATGGCAATAAGCAGGAATTCAAAGAAATGTGTGATGAAGCCGAAAAGTACGGTGTCAAGGTCATTGTTGACATAGTAGCCAATCACATGGGCAATATACAGGGCTATAAAATAGCGGACAAGAGTGCAAGCCTTGCAGAACAGCAAAAAGCTGTTATGGCAGATATATCTCCGCAGGTGGGAGAATTCTGGAACAAGGATATGCTTACCGATCCGTCATACTGGCATATCAGTACATCATGGACACATTCAAGTGACGGCAGATTTGATGTCACACAAGGCAACATGGGTATGCCTGACCTGAATACGGGTGACAGCAAGGTACAGCAGATGGTATTGGGACTGTTGAAAGAATGTATTGACTGCGGTGCGGACGGATTCCGTTTTGACGCTGCCAAGCATATCGAAACCCCGAAAGATAATTCTGCATTTGCAAGCAGTTTCTGGGATGTTGTACTTGACGGTGCAAGGGCTTACTATAAGCAGAAAAACGGCTATGACGGTATCTATTTTTACGGAGAAGTTCTCAACAGGCTTGACGATACGAATGCAGAGAATTATTATCTGAGCAAAATGTCATTAACGGATAACTCCACAAGTGATAACCTGAGAAACAGTGTAGTGCATGGTTCGGTCAACGCTCTTGCAACATCGGGCTACTGCGGATACATTCACGGAAAGGCAGACCATGCGGTTATGTGGGCGGAATCCCATGATACATACATGGGAGGCGGCTCATCCTATGATGCAAACGATTCCGATATAAAAAAGACATGGGCGATACTTGCATCGAGAAAGGATGCAACAGGCCTGTTCTTCGCAAGACCATACTATTCAAAAGACATTCTTGCAAATGACGTTTCAAAATCCAGACAGTCCTATGCAACGATACTTGAAAATGTAGGCGGTGAACAGACACAGCTTGGTGATGTAGGAACTTTGACATGGGCAGATCCGGCAGTCGTAGCGGCCAACCGTTTCAGAAACTTCTTTGTCGGACAAAGTGAAAAATTGGGAAGTTCGGGACAGACAGCCTATAATATGCGTGGCAAGACGGGTATTGTGATTGTCAGAGGAGAAGGCCCCGGTGCCGTATCCCTGAGTGTCGGTATGACGGACGGCACGTATTATGACCAGGTCACAGGTGAGAAATTCACCGTATCGGGCGGTGTTGTCAAGGGTACAGTAAAAAATGCAGATGGTATCGCCGTTGTCTATAATCCGACAGTTGATTATGGTGCAGTGAATCCCGAACAGCCGACAGTACTGAGAATCAATGCAAAGACGGCTGATGAAAAGAATGTATTTATGACCAACAAAACCAATGTCACGATAACGGCAGAGGGTGCCGCAAGTGTAAAGTATACGACTTCCGAGGGAATTTCCGGCAGCTTTACAGGCACTTCCAAAACGATTTCAATAGGTGCATTGACGGCAACCGGTACAGATGCGACATTGACGGTAACGGCAACTGCTGCTGACGGCACTTCCAAGACAAAGAGCTTTATCTATTCCAAGAAAGCCCCGACTTCGGACTATCCGACATTGAACGGAGGCGGAGTGGTATTTGATAATTCCACTTATAAATGGGGCAAGGTATATTGCTATGTTTATGACGAGAGCGGCAGCAGCGTTGTAAATAATGCAAGCTGGCCGGGAGAAGCGATGACAGACGAGGGCAGCGGTTTCTGGACATACGAATTTCCGAGCAAATTCACGGGAAATGTACAGGTCATTTTCAATAACAACAGCGGTGTGCAGTATCCGACAGGTGCCGGACTTTCCATGAAAGCAACGGATAAAAAGCTGTTTGCCAACAGTTCATTGGAAGCGTTGCCCGAATCGTCCCCTAAGCTTACACTGACGCTTACACCGTCATCAAAGACAGTAGCTGCCAATACTGCTGTGACGTTCACGGCAAAGGCTTCCAACAATTCAGGCACGGTCAAGTATGCATTCACGACTTCCGACGGCAAAACACAGGCAGCTTCCACGAAAAATACCTTTACATGGACTCCGACAAAGAACGGCACTTATATCATTGCAGTCAACGGTACGGATTCCCAGTCGGATATTACGGCAACGGCAAAAATCACAGTCGGTACGACTCCGGCACCCGAAACGCTGGAAAATAATTCCACACTTTCGGCAACGAGTATTACACTCGGACAGAGCATTACGGCAAAGGGTATCGGTTCAGGCGGCACGGCTCCGTATCAGTACCAGGTAGTGTATAAGCAAACCGCTCAGACAAAATGGACGACAGCACAGTCCTATCAGACGAACGCAACCGTAACATTCAAGCCTGCCAAAGCTACCACATATGATGTGTGTGTAAAGGTGAAAGACAGTACAGGTACGGAAAATAAAAAATTCTTCACGGTAACGGTAAAAGCTGACAGCCTGACGAATGACTCCACCCTTTCTGCAACGTCTGTCACACTGGGACAGACAATCACAGCGAAAGGTATCGGCTCAGGCGGCACCGCTCCATATCGGTATCAGGTAGTGTATAAGCAGACATCTCAGACGAAGTGGACAACAGCACAGACTTATCAAACGAATGCAACCGTGACATTCAAGCCGGCTAATGCCACAACATATGATGTATGTGTAAAGGTAAAAGACAGTACAGGCAAAGAGGTCAAGAAATTCTTTACCGTGACGGTGAAAAAATCTACGCTGACCAATAATTCCACCCTTTCCGCATCTTCCATTGCATTAGGCAGCAGTATTTCTGCGAAAGGTGTTGCATCGGGCGGTACGGGCACTTATACCTATGCATTCTATTATAAGCAGACTTCCCAGACAAAATGGACGGAAAGTCAGGGCTTCGGTACCAATAACAGAGTATTTATCAAGCCTGCCAAGGCAACAACGTATGATATTTGCGTGAAAGTCAAGGACAGTGCCGGTACAGTTGTAAAAAAATATTTCACATTGACAGTCAAAGCATAAAAAGAGCGGCTCCCTTATGAGAGGATCATAAGGGAGCCGCTGATTTTTTAAAAGAATCTGATAAAGAATCAGAATTTGCCTTCCTTGGCAGCTTCTTCAACGCTTACAGCGACAGCAACGGTAGCACCGACCATGGGGTTGTTGCCCATGCCGATGAGTCCCATCATTTCAACGTGAGCGGGAACGGAGCTGGAGCCTGCGAACTGAGCATCGGAATGCATACGTCCCATGGTATCGGTCATGCCGTAGGAAGCAGGACCGGCAGCCATGTTATCGGGGTGGAGAGTACGGCCTGTACCGCCGCCGGAAGCAACGGAGAAGTACTTTTTACCCTGTTCATTACATTCTTTCTTGTAAGTACCTGCAACGGGGTGCTGGAAACGAGTGGGGTTGGTGGAGTTGCCTGTGATGGAAACACCTACATTTTCATGGTGCATGATAGCAACGCCTTCCTGAACATCGTCTGCACCGTAGCACTTAACGGTAGCACGGAGACCTGTGGAATAGGGCTTCTCATAAATCACATTCAGAGTAGCTGTCTTGTAGTCATACTTTGTTTCAACGAAAGTAAAGCCGTTGATTCTGGAAATGATCTGGGCAGCGTCCTTGCCGAGACCGTTGAGGATAACACGCAGAGGTTTCTGGCGAACCTTGTTAGCTTTTTCAGCGATACCGATAGCACCTTCCGCAGCAGCAAAGGACTCATGTCCTGCGAGGAAGCAGAAACATTCTGTTTCTTCTTCGAGAAGCATTTTGCCGAGATTGCCGTGACCGAGACCAACTTTTCTGTGATCGGCAACGGAGCCGGGGATACAGAAAGCCTGTAAGCCTTCGCCGATAGCGGCAGCAGCATCAGCAGCACGACGGCAGCCCTTTTTGATAGCGATAGCGGCACCTACCGTGTAAGCCCAGCAGGCATTTTCAAAGCAGATAGGCTGAATTTTCTTGACCTGAGCATATACGTCAAGACCTGCATCCTTGGTAATTTTTTCAGCTTCTTCCAGAGAAGCGATACCGTAGCTGTTGAGAACGGCATTGATTTGGTCGATTCTTCTTTCGTAGGATTCAAACAGTGCCATAATATTACTCCTTTCTTGGATCAATGATCTTTACCGCATCAGCGACACGACCATACTGACCTTTTGCCTTTTCCCAGGCAACGTCAGGTGTATCACCGTTTTTGATAAAGTCAGTCATTTTTCCGAGACTAACGAACTGGTAGCCGATAACCTCATCGTTTTCATCAAGAGCAATACCTGTTACATAGCCTTCAGCCATTTCGAGGTAACGAACGCCCTTTTCCTTGGTAGCGTACATCGTACCCACCTGAGAACGCAGACCTTTGCCGAGATCCTCAAGACCGGCACCGACAGCCAGACCGTCATCAGAGAAAGCACTCTGGCTTCTGCCGTAAACAATCTGGAGGAAAAGCTCACGCATAGCAGTGTTGATAGCATCACAGACGAGGTCGGTGTTGAGAGCTTCAAGGATAGTTTTGCCCTGAAGAATTTCAGCAGCCATAGCAGCGGAATGAGTCATACCGGAGCAGCCGATCGTTTCTACAAGAGCCTCTTCAATGACACCGTTTTTAACGTTGAGTGTCAGCTTGCAGGCACCCTGCTGTGGAGCACACCAGCCGATACCGTGAGTAAAGCCGGAAATATCTCCGATTTGTTTTGCATGAACCCACTTACCCTCTTCAGGGATAGGAGCAGGCTCGTGTTTTGCACCCTTAGCGACAGGGCACATCAGTTCAACCTCTTTTGAATAAATCATAATGGGGTCTCCTTTCGTTGAATGAATTGCAGGGCAGAGAGGAAAAAAGCCGGTCTGCCCCGTATGCACAAAGCATCTGAGATAATGATAGCACATTTCAGTCAAATTTACAATAATAAATTTATTGATTTTGAAAAGAAAAAACCGATTTTGCACAAAAGGGCGCAAAATCGGTTTCGGTCGTCAGATATCAAAAGGTCAGATTTCAGAATTGACGCTTTTGACAGCCTCTTCTTTTTCGTAATTTTTGCTGCATACGAGATCCTTGGAGAATTCCGCAACTTTAGAGAGACCTTTGTTGTTGAGCAGAGCAACATTTTCGGTAATCTGTTTTTTGAGTTCCAGATCCGTATATTCCATTGCAACAAGTTCACCGTTGATCTGGATGTACGGGCTGAGTCCCAGCAGATAGTCTGTAGAAACATTGAAATATCTTGCCAGCTTCATCAGAGTCTCACCGTTAGGAATACCACCATTCTTCCATTTGCTTATGATTCCGGATGAGAGTCCAATTTCTTTGCCGACAGGATTCGGTCTTTTGCCGTTGCGAAGGCAGAGATTGTAGAATCTTTCCCAGAACATAAAAATACCCCCTTTTAAAAACAAAAGATTTAGTAAGTATCTCCCGACAGAAGAGAGATGTCATATGCGATAAGTCCAAAATATTACCGCATACCTCTTAATTAATATTACCACATAAATCAAATAAAAACAAGAAGTATTTGCAAATATGTTGCGTAAATTTTTTCAAAATTTTACATGAAATTGCACAAAACGACAGAAATTGACACGAAAAAGACGGTACGGAAAAATAAATGTGATTTTAAAATACTTTTTATTTTCCTGAATGATTTATTACTTGTGAAGACAAAATACAAATAGAAAGGGCTTGTTGATTTCATGGAAAAATGAGAGTATAATAAAAATGAAATTCAACGAAGGGAAGGAATTGTACATGGAAATCAGACAAGCAGAGCAGGAGGCTCAGGCACTGCGAAAAGAAATCATTTATCATAATGACAGGTATTATAATCAGGATTCCCCGGAAATCAGTGACTATGAATACGATATGCTTTTGAAAAGGCTGGAAGAAATAGAAACAGCATTTCCGTCACTGATTACACCGGACTCGCCCACACAAAAGATTGGCGGACAGGCAGGAGAAAAATTTTCTGCCGTTGAGCATAGTGTGCCCATGGAAAGCCTGCATGATTCATTTTCGCATGAAGAAATTAGGGAATTTGCGAAACGTGTGCAGGAAAGTGCAGGAAAAGCAGTATTGGTGGTAGAGCCTAAGATAGACGGATTGTCTGTATCGGCGGAGTACCGAAACGGAGTTTTTGTGAGAGGTTCCACCAGAGGAGACGGACGAGTGGGAGAAGATATTACGGAAAATCTGAAAACAATTCGTTCTTTGCCGATGAAGCTGACAAAAGCGGTGCCGTATCTGGAAGTCAGAGGCGAGGTGTATATGTCGGTAGAGGTGTTTGAGCAGCTTGCCGCCCAACAGGAAGAAAATGAAGAAAAGCCGTTCAAGAATCCCCGCAATGCAGCAGCCGGATCATTGCGTCAGAAAGATGCAAAAATCACAGCGGAAAGACAGCTTGATATATTTGTGTTTAATATACAGCAGATAGAGGGAGAAACGCTGACAAGCCATGTACAGTCGCTGGAGTATCTGAAAGAGCTTGGCTTTTCGGTATTGCCGTTTTATTATGCGTGTCATGATGTTGACGAGGTGCTGGAGAAGATAGAAGAAATCGGAGATAAAAGAGGAGAATTGTCTTTCCAGATAGACGGAGCGGTAATTAAAACAGATGATTTTGCACAGCGGGAAGTAATGGGAAGTACATCAAAATTTCCGAGATGGGCAGAGGCATATAAATATCCGCCGGAGGAAAAAGAAACGGAACTGCTTGATATAGAGATCAATGTCGGCAGGACAGGGGTTCTGACACCGACAGCGATATTTGCCCCGATCACACTGGCAGGTACGACTGTCAGCAGAGCGGTTCTGCATAATGAAGATTTCATTAAGGAAAAGGATATTCGTATCGGAGACACGGTAATTTTGCGGAAAGCAGGAGAAATCATTCCGGAAGTAGTGGCAGTGGCAAGGCATAAAGAGGGTTCTCGGGCGTTTGCAATGCCGAAAATATGTCCGTCGTGCGGCTCACCTGTCAGCTATGAAAACGGAGAAGCGGCGTTAAGATGTACAAATACAGACTGTCCTGCACAGTTAATGCGTCACATGATCCATTTTGTGTCAAGAGATGCAATGGACATTGACGGCTTGGGAGAGAGAGTTCTGCGTGCTATGGCAGAGAATGGGCTGATAGCGTCACCGTTGGATTTGTACAGGCTGACAAAAGAAGAAATTATGACGCTTGACAAGAAAAAAGAGAAGTCTGCGACGAATCTGGTGAATGCGATTGAAAAGTCGAAGTCCAATGATTTGTACAGGATTGTGTTCGGACTGGGAATCCGTCATATCGGACAGCGTGCGGCAAAACTGCTTGCGGACAGATTCCGGACTCTTGACGGTATCATGAATGCGACAAAAGAAGAAATATCTTCCGTTGAGGGCTTCGGTGAGATTATGGCAGAGAGCGTATATGATTATTTTCAGCTTGATGAAAGCAAAAAACTGGTTGATGAGATAAAAGCACTGGGCATTAATACAGAAAATCTGTCAGCTCCGAAAGAAATCAATGAAAGCAATGCATTTTACGGCAAGACATTTGTTATCACAGGCACATTGCCGAATTATAAGCGTACAGAGGCGGCAGCAATCATTGAATCGCTGGGCGGAAAAGTAGCATCGGGTGTGTCGAAAAAGACGGACTATGTGCTGGCAGGAGAAGAGGCAGGCTCCAAGCTGACGAAAGCACAGTCGCTTGGAATTACAATTATTGATGAAAATGAGTTTGAGAATATGAGGAATCGTGAATGAATATTGACGGAAGTAAAAAGGTTGCAAAAAAATTTGTACACGCCTATTCTCACAAGGCGATTCATCATGTTGTGAAATTTCTGAAATGGACAGCGATTTCCGTAATAACAGGGTTGGTTGTGGGAGCGTTCAGTACATTTTTTGCTTTTTGTATGAACGTAGCAACAGAGTACAGAATGGCAAATGATTATATGATCTGTTTTTTGCCGCTGGCAGGCATTGTAACGATTTTTTTGTACAGTGTATTTAATTACAAGAATGACAAAGGGACAAATCTTGTTTTGTCAACGATTCATGCGAAAAGCGAGTTGCCGTTTAAAATGGCACCGTTGATATTTATCACAACGGTTCTGACACACTTGTTCGGAGGTTCGGCAGGCCGAGAGGGAGCGGCTTTGCAGTTGGGAGGAAGTATTGCGAATCAGCTTGCCAGATGGTTCAGACTGGATGATGCAGATAAAAGGGTTGTGGTGCTTTGCGGAATGAGTGCGGCATTTTCGGCAGTGTTCGGAACACCGATGGCAGCGGCATTATTTTCACTGGAGGTCGTCAGCATAGGAATCATGTATTATGCGGCATTGGTGCCATGCGTGTTTTCGTCGCTGATAGCGGTAAATTTTGCAGTCGGTTTCGGAGTAAGCGAAAGTGATTTCAAAGTACTGTCCTTTCCGAAAATTACGATACTGAATTCGGTGGAAACCGTAGTTTTATCGTTTTTGTGTGCCATGCTGAGTATTGTTTTTATTATTATCATGCACAGGACAGGAGATTTATTCAGAAAATACCTGAAAAATCCGTATGTCAGAATAGCGATTGCAGGCAGTGCGATAGTGATTCTGACATTTCTGACAGGCTCACGGGATTATAACGGAACAGGCATGACAGTGATATTCCGTGCGTTGAACGGTGAAGCGGTATGGTACGCCTTTATATTGAAGATAGTGTTTACAGCGATTACAATAGAAGCGGGATTCCGTGGAGGAGAAATCGTGCCATCCTTTTTCATAGGAGCAACTTTTGGGTGTTGTTTCGGACAGTTGATAGGATTTTCACCGTCAGTATGTGCGGCAGTGGGGTTGATTTCGATGTTTTGCGGAGTGACAAACTGTCCGATTACATCTGTATTGCTGAGTTTTGAATTGTTCGGAGCAGGAGGGATCCCGTATTTTATGATATGTGTAGCAGTGAGCTATTTCATGTCGGGATATTACGGACTTTATAAAGAGCAGACGATTGTGTATTCCAAATACCGCACAAAATTCCTGAACAGAAAAACCCGACAGTAAAACGAAATTATGGTTGACATTGACAAGATAAGAAATTATAATATAATGTATTGAAATTTGTAATCAAAGGCAGGTAAACTTTATGAAAAGCGATAATATGAAAAAAGGAGTGCAGTGTGCTCCGCAGAGATCACTGCTTCATGCACTGGGCATGACGGACGAGGAAATTGCAAAACCGATGATAGGTATTGTCAGTTCTTATAACGAGATTGTTCCCGGTCACATGAACATTGATAAAATCACACAGGCAGTCAAAACAGGTGTAGCGATGGCAGGAGGAAACCCTGTTGTATTTCCGGCAATAGCGGTATGTGACGGTATCGCAATGGGACATCAGGGAATGAAATATTCTCTTGTCACCCGTGATCTGATAGCAGATTCCACAGAAGCAATGGCACTGGCTCACGCATTTGACGCATTAGTGATGATACCGAACTGCGATAAGAACGTCCCCGGTTTGCTGATGGCAGCGGCAAGACTGAACATACCGACCATTTTTGTCAGCGGCGGACCGATGCTGGCAGGCCGTGTGCAGGGGCATAAAACAAGCCTTTCCAGTATGTTTGAGGCGGTAGGCTCTTATAATTCGGGCAAAATCACCGCAGAAGAACTGCATGAATATGAAAATAAAGCCTGTCCGAGCTGCGGTTCCTGTTCGGGAATGTATACAGCCAATTCCATGAACTGCCTGACAGAAGTACTGGGCATGGCACTGAGAGGAAACGGAACGATTCCGGCAGTATATTCCGACAGAATCCAGCTTGCCAAACACGCAGGCATGAAAATTATGGAATTGCTTGAAAAAGATATCAAGCCCCGTGACATTATGACAGAAGACGCTTTCAGAAACGCTCTGACAATGGATATGGCACTGGGATGCAGTACCAACAGTATGCTGCATTTGCCGGCAATCGCACATGAATGTGGCATAGAATTGAATCTGGATATAGCCAATGAGATAAGCTCCCATACACCGAACCTGTGTCACCTTGCACCGGCAGGACGTACTTATATGGAAGACCTGAACGAAGCAGGCGGCATTTATGCCGTTATGAATGAGATCAATAAGCTTGGCTTGCTGAAGACAGACCTGATCACGGTAACAGGCAAGACGATTGCAGAGAATATTGCAGGCGTTGTCAATAAAAATCCGGATATTATCAGACCTGTTGAAAATCCGTACAGTACAACAGGCGGTATTGCGGTATTAAGAGGAAACCTTGCTCCGGACGGCTGTGTGGTCAAGCGTTCGGCAGTTGCCCCCGAAATGCTGAAACATTCCGGACCTGCAAAGGTATTTGACAGTGAAGAAGAAGCAATGGCAGCGATTAACGGAGGAAAAATCGTAGAAGGTGATGTTATCGTTATTCGTTACGAGGGACCGAAAGGCGGACCGGGTATGCGTGAAATGCTGAATCCGACATCCGCCATCATGGGCAGAGGTCTGGGAAGCACCGTTGCATTGATTACAGACGGACGTTTCTCGGGAGCAACCAGAGGAGCGTCTATCGGACACGTTTCACCGGAAGCAGCGGCAGGCGGCCCAATCGGCTTGGTCAAAGACGGTGATATCATCGAGATTGATATCAATGCCAATACGATTAATGTCAAGGTAAGTGATGAAGAGTTTGCGGCAAGACGTGTAGGCTGGACACCGAATGAACCGAAAATCAAAACAGGTTATCTGGCAAGATATGCGTCACTGGTAACATCCGCCGATAAAGGTGCGATTCTGAAAGTAAAATAAATTTGACTGACAGAACAGAGTGGAGAGAAACATTCTGTTCTGTTTTTGATTTTGAAAAACAGTTGACAATGGTATGAGAAAATTTTATAATGATAGTTAGTTTTTTACAATTCAGAAACAGAGGTGTTTTTATGGAATTTCCGAAAGAGCTTGAAAAATTCAGAGAAAAATTAGAGAGTACATATAAACCGTGTAATGAAATAAAGTTTGTGCCTTGTGAAACAAAGCCTTGGGAGAGTAAAATAGGCGGCTGTCCGTACTTGGAGAAAGCGGAAGATTATCCGAAAGATGAAAACGGCAATCCGATGTTTTTCATGGCACAGATAAATCTGGAAGAAATGCCGCCGCTGGAGGATTTTCCGACAAAGGGCATATTGCAGTTTTATGTTGTTGATGACGATGTTTACGGATTGGAAGATCCTTGCAAAGTGATTTACATAGAAGAATATATCAAAGATGAAAATGTTCTTTTAAAAGAAAATCCCTTTGAAAGTACGAATGAATATCCGCCTTTTGAGAAAAGCGGCAGGGCTGTTTTCACGCAGAAGCAGGAAATGATTGGCAGTGACTGCAACGGCTTTGATGAGATACTTGCACTTGCCGACGGCGAGGAGGAAGAAGAAGCTCTTTGGGATTTCTGCGGTGCATTAGGCAGTAAAATGGGCGGTTATCCGTGTTTTATACAGTTTCCGCCTGAATTTTATGAAGACGGAACAGCAGAAATTTTGCTTTTGCAGATAGATACAGATGATGGCGAAAACAGTTGCGGAATTATGTTTGGTGATGCCGGAAACTGTCAGTTTATGATTGCAAGGGAAGATTTATTGAAAAGAGATTTTTCAAACGTATATTACGATTGGGCTTGCGGTTGATGAAATGAAATGGGAGGAAATGGAATGAGAGAGGCACAATGGAAAGATTATGAATTGATAGACTGCTCGGACGGGGAACGTCTGGAACGGTGGGGAGATATTGTGCTGATCCGCCCCGATCCGCAGATTATCTGGAACACACCCAAAAAAAATCCGCTTTGGAATAAGGCTCATGCAAGATATATGCGTTCGTCAAGCGGCGGCGGAGCATGGCAGTATTACAAAAAAGTACCGTCACAGTGGAGTATCAAATATAATGACCTGACTTTTAATATAAAGCCTATGGGCTTTAAACATACGGGAGTATTTCCCGAACAGGCTGTCAACTGGGATTATGTTGACGAAAAAATAAAGAATGTAGGCAGACCGCTTAAAATCCTGAATATGTTTGCATATACAGGTGCGGCAACATTGGCTTGCTTGAATGCAGGTGCAAGTGTATGTCACGTTGACGCTTCAAAGGGTATGGTGCAGTGGGCAAAGGAAAACGCTGTTTCAAGCGGCTTGCAGGATAAACCTGTGAGATGGTTAGTGGATGATTGCGTGAAATTTGTACAGAGGGAATACCGCAGGGGAAACAAATACGACGGCATTATCATGGATCCTCCGTCTTATGGCAGAGGACCTAACGGAGAAGTTTGGAAACTGGAAGAACAGTTGTTTTCATTGGTGGAATTATGCTTGCCGATACTGTCGGACAATGCGGAATTTTTCATATTGAATTCGTATACAACGGGATTGTCGCCGTCAGTCATGGAGTATCTTTTGGGAGTGATGCTGAAAAGCAGATTCGGAGGAATGGTGACAAGTTCGGAGATAGGTTTGCACGTAACGGAAAGCGGTCTGACATTGCCGTGCGGAAGTACGGCAATCTGGCAGAGTTTATGGAGATAAGGTATGATAGAAGTAAAAGACGTATACTTTCAGTATGACGGCATAGAGGAAGAAAAGCAATTTGCCCTCAACGGTGTCAATATGACAATAAAAGACGGTGAGTTTGTTGCGATAGTGGGACATAACGGTTCGGGAAAATCTACGCTTGCCAAGCATTTCAATTCTATATATTTACCCACCACAGGGGATGTTATTGTTGACGGCATGAATACCAAAGATGATGATTGGCTGTTTGAGATACGGAAGAAAGTGGGACTTGTGCTTCAGAATCCCGATAATCAGATAGTAGCGGGAATTGTAGAGGAAGATGTGGCATTCGGGTGTGAAAATCTGGGAGTACCGCCCCAGGAGATTCGTCAGAGAGTAGACGAGGCTTTGAAAGCAGTAGATATGTACGATTACAGGACACATTCACCTGATAAGCTGTCAGGCGGTCAGAAACAGAGAGTAGCCATTGCGGGAATCATCGCAATGGAGCCGGAATGTATCGTATTGGATGAGCCGACAGCGATGCTTGATCCGCAGGGCAGACAGGAAGTTATTTCGACGGTTCGGAAACTCAATCAAGAGCGTGGAATAACCATTATTCTGATTACACACTATATGGAAGAAGCGGTTCTGGCAGATAGGGTGATTATGATGGATTCGGGAAAAGTGCTGACAGACGGTACACCGAGAGAGGTATTTGCCCAAGTGGAGATGTTAAAGAAACATCGTCTTGATGTGCCGCAGGCAACGGAACTGTGTTATCGTCTGAAAGGGTGCGGATATGAAGTGCCGGAATGTGTGCTGAATGAGGAAGAGTGTGCCAAGGCACTGATAAAGCTGTTGAAAGGGAGTGCGGGATAAATGGCGGTCATAAAAGCAGAGAATTTGCGGTTTGTGTATGGAACAGGCACTTCTTTTGAAAAGACAGCCCTTTCGGATGTCAGCTTTGAGATAGAGAAAGGCGAGTTTATAGGAATTATCGGACATACAGGTTCCGGAAAATCTACATTGGTACAGCTTTTGAACGGATTGTTAAAGCCGACGGAAGGAAAAATTTATCTGAATGATAAAGATATTTGGGAAGAACCGAAGAAAATCCGGAATGTGCGGTTTAAAGTGGGAATGGTGTTTCAGTATCCGGAGTATCAGTTGTTTGATGAAACGGTGTATAAAGATATTTCATATGGACCGAAGAATATGGGGCTGAGTGAAGAAGAAATTGATGAAAAGGTACGGAAAGCGGCGGAATTTGCAGGCTTGAAAGAAGAGCTTCTGGAGAAGTCGCCGTTTGACCTGTCGGGCGGAGAAAAAAGACGTGCAGCCATCGCAGGAGTCATTGCCATGGATCCGGAAGTGCTGATATTGGACGAGCCGACAGCGGGCTTGGATCCGTTGGGCAGAGATGCCCTGTTGTCGCAGATACAGGACTACCATGATACGAGAAAAAACACGGTGATATTGGTATCGCACAGTATGGAAGATATTGCAAGAGTAGCCGACAGGATACTGGTCATGAGTCATGGGGAAAAGTATATGTTTGACACACCGGAGAATGTTTTTTCACAAGGCAGAGAATTGGAAGAATTAGGCTTGCAGGTGCCGCAGGTAACAAAAATCATGCTGTTGCTGAAAGAGAGCGGGATTTTAATCAGTCAGAATATATTGACAGTAGAGCAGGCATTCAATGAAATCGTGAATCATCTGGGAAATGAGGGGGTGTGACAAATGGTAAGGGATATAACGCTTGGACAGTTTATGCCGGGACGTTCACTGATACACCGTTTGGATGCCCGATCAAAAATCATGTTTTTGATCGCATATATTGTATTTATATTTGTAGCGAAGAATTATATGGCATTGCTGCTGGTGACACTTGCCTCCATGTTGGTAGTGCTGATGACAAAAATCCGTTTTTCCATGTATCTGAAAAGTATGAAAGTGATTTTGTTTGTGGTAATACTGACAGGAATCCTGAACATTTTTTACGGCACAGGCAATGTGTTGTGGGAATGGGGAATTATCAAAATCACGGACGGTGGAATTCATAATGCGATATTTGTGACGATCAGAATTGCGACACTGGTGTTGATCAGTTCGGTGTTGACATTTACCACATCCCCGTCGGACTTAACGGACGCAATGGAAAGATTAATGAAACCGCTGACATTTTTTCATGTAAAGGTGCATGAAATTGCCATGATGATGACAATAGCCCTGCGGTTTATTCCGGTGCTGCTGGAAGAGACCGATAAAATCATGAATGCCCAGAAAGCCCGTGGAGCCGATATGGAAAGCGGCGGAATCATTAAGAGAATCAAAGCATTGATACCGGTGTTGATACCGTTGTTTGTGTCGTCGTTCCGAAGAGCCAACGATCTGGCAATGGCAATGGAATGCCGCTGTTATAATGGCGGCAAAGGCAGAACACGCATGAAACAGCTTCATTTTTCAGTGATTGACCTGTTGGGACTGATTTTTTCGCTGATCGTGTTTGCAGGCGTGATATTGTGTAATATTTATTTCAGTTCGGTGATAAGATGAGAAATATTCTTGTAACGATAAAGTATGACGGAAAGCATTATCATGGATGGCAGGTGCAGAATAATGCGGTGACCGTTCAGGAGACGTTTCAAAACGGCTTGCAGAGTATTCTGGGAAATCTGCCGGATATCAAGGGATGCAGCCGTACAGATGCGGGAGTCCATGCGAATATGTATTGCCTGAATTTTCATACAGAGCACCGCATACCGTGTGAGAGACTGGTGCCGGCACTGAACAGCCGTCTGCCGAAAAGTATTGCGGTGGCGGATGCGAAAGAAGTGCCGGAAGATTTTCATGCAAGGTATTCCTGCAAAGGCAAGGAATATATTTATAAGATATGGAATCACCCTATCCGAGAACCTTTTTTAGATGGATATGCATTGCATTACTGGTATGGTTTGGATATTGACAAGATGAATGAAGCGTGTCAATATCTGATTGGCAGGCATGATTTCACGTCATTTTGTACGGTGGATAACCATAGGGAAAAGGGAGATTTTCACCGTACCGTTGCCCGTCTGGAAGTATGTCGGGACGGTGGGATGGTAACGGTGAGAGTACAGGCAGACGGATTTTTGTATAATATGGTCAGAATCATTGTGGGAACCCTGATGGGAGTGTCGCAGGGGAAGATACAGGCTGACAATATACCGCAGATCATAAATGCGTGTGACCGTACCCAAGCAGGAGTAACAGTACCGCCTGACGGACTGTATCTGAACAGAGTGATTTATTGACGGAGGAAAGGGAAGAACTATGAAAATAGGCAAGAGGCATTATAAGGACAGAGCCTCGAAAGGAAGCGAACAAAGGCAGTATATCAGCTATGAAGATGTGCCGCTGGATGATATCAAAGATGATGAACCGTTGCCGACAAACGTAACGAAAAAGTTTTTGAAAGTATTCTTGCTGTTGTTTATTTCGGTAATTGTGGTAATGGCACTGACAAATATTGACAAGCTGACACCGGATAATATTTCGCATTGGTTTGAGTATGACCTGTTGGGAAAGTCGGAGGGAGAAGGTTATCCGGCAAGCTTTTCGGGAGCGGATGTGGATACGGAGAATTTTGAATTGATGGATGGTGTGCCGGTGTATTGCAGTGATACGTCGATTGTGGTGCTGAATACGAATGCAGGCAAGTATCAGGAAGTAAACCATGCGTTTGCCAATCCGATGCTGAATGTGAATTCGGAATATTCTGTGGTATATAATGCGGGAGCGACAGGGTATACCGTCATCAACCGAAACAGTGTGGTAAAAACAGATCTGACAAAAGACAAAATATTCTGTGCAGACGTTTGTCCGAAAGGAATTTATTGTATACTGACGGAAAGTGAGAATTATCTTGGCAAGCTGACAGTATACAGAAAAGATGATCTGGAAATGTATACGTATTCCTTTGCAGATTATTATGTCAATAAAGTATCACTGAATCGGGAGGGAACAAGAGCAGTAGTCTCAGGCTTGTCAGCGAAAAACGGCAATCTGCTGTCAGTGCTGTATGTGATTGATTTCTCACAGAGTAACTATATGCAGAGATATGAATTTGATGATATGTATATTTATGACGTAAAATATCTGGATAACGGCAATGCGGTAGCAGTAGCAGATAAATCAGCTTTTTATATCAACGTTCTTGACGGAACCAAAAAAGATATCAGTTATCATTCCAAATTTCTGATGTCCTATACCCTGAACAGACAAAAGGGAATGATGCTTTCTCTTTCAACGACACCGGACGGCAAGGAATGTAACGTGCTGATGATAGATGACAGCGGCAAACAACAGGCGGAAATTCAGACAAACAGCCAAGTAACATCGGCAGATTTCCGTAACGAAAGAATAGCAGTACTGGCATCGGGTGAGGCAGTGATTTATAATATGAAAGGGAAAAAGCTGGTAACTGTGCCATTGGCAACAGATGCCCGAAAACTGCGGTTTGCCGATGACAGCAGCTTGTATGTTCTGGGAAAAAGCAGCCTTTATCATATCAAAGCGGAACAGTGAACTTTGAAGGAAAAATTAAAGAATTTGCCCAAAATCCCTTGACAAATCAACTTATGATAATTATAATAGAAAAAGGCGTTTTAAAGAAAACTGTTGGGGTGAGCGTATGATTCTTGACTTGAAAAGGATATTTTTTACAGAGAGCGAGAGCTTGTCCATACAGGAGGAACTGATGTTTTCAGAGCAGCAGGAGTCGTTTGTGACACCTGTGCAAGCGAATATCATTGTCAGAAACAGAGCCGGCATGATTGTGTTGGAGGCGGATACCGGATTTACCTATCGGTTTCCGTGCGACAGATGCGGTTCGCAGACCGACAGAAAATACGCCTACCGATTTCATCATATTCTCGTCACAGAACTTTCCGATGAAAGCGGTGACGATTATATCCAAGCACCTGACTATAAGCTCGATACGGTGTCTTTACTCAGAGATGATATTCTTTTGGAGCTTCCGTCAAAGTTCCTCTGCAAAGAATCTTGTAAGGGCTTGTGTCCAAAGTGCGGAAAAAATCTTAATGAGGGTGAATGTTCCTGTGAGAAACGGGAGATTGATCCGAGATTGGCAGTGCTGAAACAGCTCCTGTCAGAATGATTTTCAGTACTTTAATTCAAGGAGGTTGACAAAACATGGCAGTACCAAAGAGAAAAACTTCTAAGGCAAGAAAAAACACAAGACGTTCAGCAGTATGGAAGCTTCAGGCTCCTGCTCTTACAAAATGTCCGGAGTGCGGAGAATATAAGCTCGCTCACAGAGTTTGCCCGAACTGCGGTATGTACAACGGCAGAGAAGTAATCAAACAAGAGGCTTGATTTTACACAGCCTTCTATTTTTCCATGAAAACAGAGAAGGAGCAATCCTTCTCTGTTTTGCTGTAATGAAGGAATCGGGAGGGAGAAAAATGTCAAAACCCGTAGTAGCGATAGTGGGCAGACCGAATGTAGGCAAGTCAACACTGTTCAATAAGCTCGTGGGAGAGAGAATTGCCATTGTGAATGACACGCCCGGTGTGACACGAGACAGGATATTCGGGGAATGTGAATGGCGGAACAGAAAAATATCACTGGTCGATACAGGCGGAATAGAGCCTTATTCCGACGACATGATACTAAAGCAGATGAGAAGACAGGCACAGCTTGCAATAGAAGCGGCAGATGTGATCGTGCTTGTAACGGATCTCACAAGCGGTCTTGTGGCGACAGACCATGAAGTGGCGGCAATGCTGCAAAAAAGCGGCAGACCGGTTGTCTTGTGTGTCAATAAATGCGACAGGGTAGGAGAACCGGATCCGGCATTTTATGAGTTTTATAATTTAGGATTAGGCGATCCGATACAGGTATCATCTGTACACGGACACGGTACGGGCGATTTGCTGGATGCGATTTTTGAGTATTTGCCGGAAGAGTCGGACGGTGAAGAAGAAAGCGATACGGTCAGTGTGGCAATTATCGGCAGACCGAATGCCGGAAAATCTTCTCTTGTGAATAAAATTACAGGTGAAGAGAGATGTATTGTTTCCAATATGGCAGGAACAACACGTGACAGTATTGATACGGAAATTGAGAATCCGTTCGGCAGGTTTAAGCTGACAGATACGGCGGGGATCCGCAGAAACAGCCGTATTGAAGATGAAATAGAGAAATACAGTATTATCCGTGCAAAAATGGCGATTGAACGCAGTGATGTGTGCCTGATTATGATAGATGCCACGGTGGGCTTTACAGAGCAGGATTCTAAAATAGCGGGACTGGCACATGAATCGGGAAAAGCGTGTATTATTGTGGTGAATAAATGGGATGCTGTGGAAAAGAACGATAAAACCATGAATGAGTACAGAAAAAAACTGGAAAACGATTTTTCATTCATGTCCTATGCACCGATGGTGTTTATCTCGGCAAAGACGGGACAGAGAATCGATCGCCTGTTTGAGTTGATTATCACAGTGGTGAATTCGGCAGCAATGAGAATTTCGACAGGTATGCTGAATGACCTGCTGGCAGAGGCAACGGCAAGAGTACAGCCGCCGACAGACAAGGGCAGACGTTTAAAAATCTTGTATATGACACAGGCATCTGTCAAGCCGCCGACATTTGTGTTTTTTGTGAATTCAGCGGAACTGTTCCATTTTTCCTACCAAAGATATCTCGAAAATCGTATTCGTGAAACCTTTGGTATGCAGGGAACACCGATTCGTTTTATCATCAGGGAACGTGGAGATAAAAAGTAAAAAAGTGGAGTGATGAACATGGAGGAAATATTCGGATTTTTTTCGGCATACTGGCTTCAGGTAATCATAGCGGTACTGGCAGCATATCTGATTAGTAGTATCAATACGTCAATTATTGTAACGAAAATTGTACTGCATAAGGACATCAGAACACTGGGCAGCGGCAATGCGGGTTTTACGAATGTATTGAGATGTGTGGGCAAGGTACCGGCAATCATCACATTTGTAGGAGATTTCCTGAAAGGTGTTGTATCGGTTGCGATTGCATGGATATTGATGTGGGGCAAGCCGGAGTTGGATACACAGTATTTAATGTGTACAGCAGGATTGTTTGCGGTAGTGGGACATACCATGCCGGTTTATTATAAATTCAAAGGCGGTAAAGGCGTTGTGACAACAGCGTCTGTGATGCTGATGACAGACTGGAGACTGCTGGTAGTTGCCCTGTTGATTTTTGCAGTGATATTTACGGCAACGAAAATTATATCGGCGTGTGCATTGGTGAATGCGACAGCCTATCCGATTACAGCCTTTGTACTGCGTTTTCTGGATTATAAAGGTGTGTCGGGAGCAGTCACACCCATGCAGAATCCGACAATGCCATTTGTATGGTATGCATCTGTATTGGCATTGCTGACAGGAATATTGGTAATTGTTCGTCACAAAGATAATATCAAACGTCTGATGAACGGAACAGAGAAAAAAATCACAGCTAAAAAATAAATCGTGGGACTCAGACCGAAAGGTTTGAGTCTTTTTGATTGACAGTGCATATAATAAAAAGAACATAAAAAATTTCCTTGTAGTATAAGGGAAAATATGGTATAATAAATGATGGAAGGAAAAGGTGATGAAAATTGAGCTTGATGTTGGATATAGGAGTTGTAGTGTTGGTAGCTTTGTTTGCAATATCGGGGTATAAAAAAGGACTGATTATCTCATTTGTCAATGTGGTAGGTACGATAGTGGCATGTGCAGCGGCATCGTTTCTGTCATCGGTGCTTTCGACAGCGATTTATACGAATCTGATTGAGCAGCATATTGTGAACTCGGTAGAACAGGCGGCACAGGAAATACCGGTGAATGCAGATGCCATCGAAAAGGCAGGCGAGATATTGACGAATCTGCCGAACTCGATATATAATATGCTGTCTTTTCTGGGAGTACATACGGAGAATCTGGCAGCGGAAATTGATACCACCAATCTTGGTATACCGCAGTTGGTAGAAAGTATGGTATCTCCCCATGCCGTCAGACTGATTTCAACGATTCTGACGGTAATCCTGTTTATTATCCTTTCAATAGCACTGAAATATGCGGCACACCTGCTCACAAAAGCATTGGAAGCAGTAAAACTGGGCAATATCAATAAATTGTTGGGCAGTGTATTCGGAATCGTAGAATCCGCATTTATCATCATGGTAATTACGTTGTTGGTTTATTTTGTGATGATGTTTCTGTCGCCGGAGACCTGCAGCTATGTAAATGATCGTATCGGTGAAACGGTGATTTATAAAGTGATTTATCAGTATAGTAT
This sequence comes from Ruminococcaceae bacterium UBA2857, assembly GCA_002350705.1. GTDB lineage: Bacteria > Bacillota > Clostridia > Oscillospirales > Acutalibacteraceae > UBA1213. Next base: position 57,559 of record DEFH01000057.1, on the reverse strand, counting down.
GCCGGATGCGATTATGAAAATGATTCTGCCGAAATAAATGGTCTGTGAAATGGCAATGCTACCAATTAAGGGAGGTTGTTTCATGGATATGCTGAAAGAGGCAAAAAAAAATGCAACAGTGCCGAATTTTCTGACACTGCTGAGAATTGTATTAATTGTTCCGATGTCGCACTATATTCTAAAAGAAAGTTACTTGTATGCAGGAAGTATGCTGTTGCTCTCAGCAATCAGCGATATGCTGGACGGAGTGATTGCAAGAAAATTTCATCAGGTGACACAGCTCGGAAAAATACTGGATCCGATAGCAGACAAACTGACACTGATAGTTATTGTACTGAGCTTGAGTGTCAATTATCCGTATGTATATCCTTTTGTGGCAGTGATGCTTGTCAAAGAGATACTGATGCTGACAGGAGGAGCCATTCTGCTGAAAAAGAAAATCAGACCGCCTGCAGCGAAATGGTTTGGCAAAGCGGCAACAGCGTTTTTTTATGGCAGTGTTATCACGGTGATAGGATTGAGAGCTTTGTGGAATATCAATCTGCCGTGGCTGGTAACAGGATTGTTTGCATTGTCAACAGGGTTGATGGTGTTTGCCCTGTTAAATTATGGAGTAATGTTTTTGATGCTTATCAAAGAAAATTAAAAAATATTATAGACAATTCGGGTTAAAATGTGTTATTATATTAAATGTGCAGCATTTCTAATATGATAACACATTTTTTTGAATGAAATTGGTTCCGAAAGGGGAAAAGAAAAAAATGATGCTTTGCAGTAAATGTAATAAAAGACCTGCGGTGGTATTTGTGTCAAGTACTGCCAAAGATTCCGATACGACAGGATACTGCCTTGTTTGTGCCAAGGAAATGGGAATCAAGCCTGTTACGGATATAATGGAAAAGATGGGAATCTCAGAAGAAGACCTGAATATGATGCAGGATCAGATGACCGACCTGATGGATTCGGGAATGATACCGGACAACCTGATGGATATGGGCAATCCGGAGGGTATGGAAGAGATAAGCGAAAATGAGGACGAAGAGGATTCTTTCAGCCGAGGAGGAGCACCTGTATTTCCATTTTTCAAGAATATGTTCAAGGGAAACGGCAATGCTTCCGAGGAGGAAAAGGGAGGCAAGGGTACGCAGAAACGCTCTGAGAACGGCAAAAAGCCTCAGAAACGCAAAAGAAAACATCTGGATACCTATTGCAGCGACCTGACACAAAAGGCACGTGACGGTAAACTGGATAAAATTATCGGACGAGACAAAGAAATCGATCGAGTGATACAGATACTGTCCCGAAGAACGAAAAATAATCCATGCCTGATAGGTGAGCCGGGTGTGGGTAAGACAGCGATTGCCGAGGGACTTGCCCTGAAAATCGCTTCGGGAGATGTGCCGCTGAGACTCCGGACCAAAGAAATTCATCTGCTGGATTTGACGGCACTGGTAGCCGGTACACAGTTCCGAGGACAGTTTGAAAGCAGAATCAAAGGACTGATCGAAGAGGTAAAGGCAGACGGTAATGTGATACTGTTTATAGATGAGGTGCATAGCCTTGTGGGGACAGGAGAGTCAGAGGGTTCGATGAATGCGGCGAATATCATGAAACCTGCCCTGTCCAGAGGAGAGATACAGGTAATCGGTGCCACGACTTTCAATGAGTACAGGAAATATATTGAAAAGGATGCGGCTTTGGAAAGACGTTTCCAGCCGGTCACAGTTGCAGAGCCGTCAATAGCAGAAACAATAGATGTCATCAAGGGCGTCAAAGAATACTATGAGACCTATCACAGAGTAAAGATGTCCGATGATATCGTGAGAAAGACCGTCATTTTGTCGGAGAGATATATCACAGACAGATTTTTGCCGGATAAGGCGATAGACCTGTTGGATGAATCGTGTACCTATGCGGCATTGCGTAACGTGGAGCTTGAAAATTACGATAAAAAAACGCAAAGTCTGGAGAAACTGAAAAAACAGGAAGAAGAACTTTCGGATGAGACGAATGTGGAAATTGACTATGAAAAGCTCGCCAATGTCCGATATGATATAGCAAAGCTTTCCAAGGAATTGGAAGGAATTGATAAAGAATCGCTGACAGGCAATGTAACGGAAGAAGATATTGCCCATGTCATTGAACTTTGGACAGGTATTCCGGCTTCCAAAGTGCAGGAAAATGAGCTGAATAAGCTGGCGGATCTGGAAGAAACACTGAAAAAGAAAGTGATCGGACAGGACGAGGCAGTGAAAGCACTGGCAGCGGCAGTAAAACGAAGCCGTGTGCAGATCAGTCCCCGTCGCAGACCGGCATCATTCATTTTTGTAGGACCGACAGGCGTGGGAAAAACAGAGCTTGTCAAAGTGCTTTCAGAGGAACTTTTCAATACACCCGAAACGCTGATCCGACTGGATATGTCCGAATTCATGGAGAAACATTCCGTTTCCAAAATCATCGGTTCGCCTCCGGGATATGTAGGCTATGAAGAGGCAGGACAGGTGACAGAGAAAGTCCGTCGCAGACCGTATTCCGTACTGCTGTTTGATGAGATAGAGAAAGCCTACCCCGATGTGCTGAATATTCTTTTGCAGATACTGGACGAAGGCGTTCTGACAGACGCACAGGGCAGGAAAGTCAATTTCAGTAATACGGTCATCGTGATGACCTCCAATGCAGGCAGTGAAAGACATGAAAATGCATTGGGCTTTGCGAAAACAGAGGCAGAGGCAACCGCAGAAAAAGTAAGAGCATCTTTGTCAGAGTTTCTGAGACCGGAGTTTTTGAGCCGATTGGATGAAATTATCATTTTCAGACAGCTTTCCAAAGAAGATTTTATCGGTATATCCGCCCTGATGCTGAATGAATATGTGGATACTTTGAAAGAAAAAGGAATCACATTCGGTTTTGACGAAAAAGCACAGGATTATCTGGCAGAGAAAGCCTACGGCGGCAAGAGCGGAGCAAGAGACTTGCGAAATCTGATTCGCAGAGAAGTGGAAGATAAAATTGCGTCAGCCATTGTGGAGAGCAGGGCAGATGCAATTTCAGCTATCAATGTGACGGCTGAAGAGAATGCCATCAAGCTGGAAATCGTTTAAAAACTTTTTGACAAAGCCCGGGAGAAAAATTTCTCGGGCTTTGTTTGGCGTTTTCGTTGAAAAAATAATGACGGATGAGCTAAAAAATGCTTGCAAAAACAGAAAGAATGTGCTATAATACTAAGGTATTTGGATACCGTCACTTGTGATGGGGTTCAAGCTCGGCACAGAAAGCCGTACTTTGAAACGGGCAGTCCTCTGTCTGTGGAAATGCAGACAAGAATGTCTGAAATAACAAGGAGGATTTAAAAATGGACGCACTTAAGAAAATCGCAGAAAGCTCTCTGAAAGCTCAGGACAAACTTCCTCAGTTTTCAATCGGTGACACCGTAAGAATCGGTGTGAATATCCGAGAGGGTGACAAGGAAAGAATTCAGATGTTTGAAGGCACCGTGATCGCAAAAAGAGGCAGCGGTGTAGCAGAAACTTTTACAGTTCGCCGTGTATCCTACGGTGTAGGTGTAGAGAGAGTATTTCCGGTACATTCCCCGAATGTAGCTTCTGTACAGGTGATCAGAAAAGGTCGTGTTCGCAGAAGCAAGCTTTATTACCTCAGAGACAGAGTTGGTAAGGCAGCCAAGGTTAAAGAGCAGATCAGATAATTACCGTAATGCGAAAGGGACAAGACCGTGTTTTGTCCCTTTTTTGCTACCCTTACAAATCAGCAGAATCACTGTTCGCAGCGGAAAGGAATATGAAAATGAATACACTGAAAAGCAAAATCAGTTTCTTGTGCAGAAAAAAGGGCAAAAATGACGAAAAAGACAAGAATATTCTGATAAGAAATGCATTTTTATGGGTATATACAGTGATATGGATTTTGTTTTTGTTTGTTTTTTTGTTTACGGCAGTATTCCGTGTGATGTCTTTTCAGATTCAGAGAGATGATAAAATGATTCTTGCGGCAGTACTTGTGTCATCGGGAAATTATCAGCCTGAAACGGGAGATAATATCGTAGCGTCAATCGGATATTCCAACTGTCTGGGAGAGATTATGGCTTGTTCGGGAGACAGTATCACACTGGGTACAGGAAAAACAGGTCTGGTAGACTGTGTGGTATATCATAACCGGAGATATTTTTCGGAGGAAGAACTGAAAGCGGTCTGTAAGGATATGAAAGTACCGGAAGGGTGTATTCTGCTCAAGAGCAGTGTATCGGAAAATAAAAATTTCCGTATAGGAGAAATCGTGGAAAGTAAGGAAATTATTGGAGAAGTATACTGTATGGTATATCCTTTTCATATGCTGGGCAGAACGATAGAAGAATTGGAAAATATTTAAAAAGCGAGGCGATGGTCTGCAATGGCAAGGAATTCGACAGCTATTGTATATGATATGGCAGAGATGATTATCAAAGTAGTAGTTGTGATGTTTCTGGTGATGGTATTTATTGTTCGTCCGGTCAATGTGGACGGACATTCGATGGAAGATACCCTGCATGACGGAGATCGTCTGGCAGTGTGGAGCCTCGGGTATACACCGCAGCCAAAGGACATTGTCATTATCAGTCATGGAGCCATGCTACAGGAGCCGCTTGTCAAGCGAGTGATTGCGACAGGAGGTCAGAGAATCCGGATAAATTATGCAACAGGAGAAGTGTCTGTAGACGGAAAGATTCTTGACGAAGACTATGTCAAGGGCAAAACAATAGAGGCAAGAAATCCGTTGCCGAAGTCTGATTTTGTCATACCGGAAGACTATGTGTTTGTGATGGGGGATAACCGGGAACATTCCACAGACAGCCGTTCTGTGAAAGTAGGACTGGTACCCGTGAATAATATTATAGGCAAAGCTGTATGTACGATATATCCTTTCAACGATTTCAAGATTTTATAAAATTTCAGCAGAGGTGTTTTGAACATGGAAGAAAAAGAGAAAAATAAAATAGTGGCACATAAAAGAACGATTACCGCAAAAGAAAAAGATGATACGATAACTTTAACTGAATTTCTGTTTGACTGGATAGGAACCATGATAGCGGCATTGGTAGTCGTATTGCTGCTGCTGACGTTTGTTGTCAGACAGGTGACGGTCAGCGGCGGTTCCATGACAGATACGCTGAAAAATGATGACAGACTGCTGGTAACGAATTTCATGTATACACCGCAAAACGGTGATATAGTAGTGATTAGTCACGGCAGTAATTACAGTGATCCGATTATCAAGCGAGTAATTGCGACAGGAGGACAGAGACTGGACATCAACTATGATACAGGTGAGGTTATCGTTGATGGAGTTCTGCAGAATGAGCCGTATATCAAAGGTACGACAAGAATGCTTTCCAATTCGCTTTCGTTGGAGGAGTATGATAATATTATACCGGAAGGCTATGTGTTTGTGATGGGAGATAACCGTGAAGGTTCTCTTGACAGCCGCAGCAAAGAAATCGGTCTGATACCGCTGAATAATATTATCGGCAAGGCACAATGGAGAATCTCACCGTTTGATAAGTTTGGAACAGTATATTATAATATGCAGTAAAGTAGGAGAAGCGTATGGAAGAACTGAAATCAATCCAGTGGTTTCCGGGTCACATGACCAGAACCAAACGCCAAATCGAAGCCCAGTTAAAGCTGATAGATGCCGTAGCGATTCTGTTGGATGCAAGAATCCCATATTCGAGCTGTAATCCGGATCTGCGTAGTATTATCAACAATAAACCCCGTATGGTGGTGCTGAATAAAAGCGATATGGCGGATCCGAATGAAACCAAGAAATGGCTGAATACGTTTCGGGAGAATCATATTTCTGCGGTTTCTCTGGACTGTAAAACCGGAAAAGGAATCAATACATTTATTCCGGCAGTGAAAGGGCTTTTGTCAGACAAGATACAGTCATGGAAAGAGAAAGGCATGGCCGGAAGAACGATAAAGGTCATGGTAGTAGGTATACCCAATGTGGGAAAGTCGTCTTTTATCAATAGAATGGCAAAGCAGAACAGAGCCAGAACAGAGGACAGACCGGGTGTAACAAGAGGAAATCAATGGTTTACGATCGGCAAGGGATTTGATTTACTGGACACACCGGGCGTATTGTGGCCGAAATTTGACGATAAGCTTGTCGGAGAAAAACTGGCATATATTGGATCAGTGAAAGATGATATTCTGGACACGGAGCATCTGGCAGGAAGATTGCTGGAATATCTGCGGGATAACAACTGTCAGCAGCTTTGTGCAAGATACAGAATGGAGCCAAATGAAATAGCTGAATTGCAGGGTTATGAGATTCTGGAGCTTGTGGGCAAAAGAAGAGGAATGTTAATATCAGGCGGGGAAATCAATACGGAAAGAGCAGCCGCAACGGTTCTTGACGAATTTAGAAATGCAACTCTGGGAAGAATCACGCTTGACAGAGCAGAGGAGTATCCGTATGTCAAAATCTAAAAAAATAACGGAAACGATAGATATGCTTGCTTATGAAAAGCAGTATGCAGCGGAAGGCTATGAGAAAATATGCGGTGTTGACGAGGCAGGCAGAGGACCGCTGGCAGGACCGGTATGTGCAGCAGCTGTGATATTTCCTCAGGGAGTTGTCGTGGAAGGAGTCAATGACTCCAAAAAGCTGACAGAAAAAAAACGTGAAGAGCTTTTTGAACAGATTAAAGAAAAGGCGACAGCATATTGTGTGGCATGGGCAAGCGTGGAAGAAATTGAAACGATCAATATTTTGAATGCTGCGATGCTTGCCATGCAGAGAGCAGTGGAGGGACTGCAAGAAAAGGCGGATTTCGCTTTGATAGATGGCAATAAAAAGCCTTTCCTGATGATTCCGTGTGAAGCGATTGTAAAGGGAGACAGCTTGTCGCATAGTATAGCAGCAGCTTCTATTCTGGCAAAGGTCAGCAGAGACAGATTAATGAAAGAGATGGCAGAGAAATATCCCGAATACGGCTTTGAAAAGCATAAAGGCTATGGAACAAAGCTGCATACAGAAAAACTGTTGGAATATGGAATGTGTGAAATACACCGCCCGTCGTTTTTGAAGAAAATTCTGGGAGACAACCATGACAAATCCTGAAAAACAGCAGCACACCTATGTACAGAAAATCGGAAACCGAGGAGAGCAGACAGCTTTACAGTTTTTGTTGGATAAGGGTTATGAAGAGTGTGCTAAAAATTACCATTCGGGGTACGGGGAAATTGATTTGATTGTCAAAAACAGTGAATGTATTGTGTTCGTGGAAGTTAAGACAAGGAACAACCGCTCTCCAAGCAGGCCGGCAGAGGCGGTGACACTGCATAAACAGCAATGTATCATCAAAACGGCAGTGCACTATTTGACAGAATATCCGACAGAATTACAACCGAGATTTGATGTGGTGGAAGTAATTTACAGTAAAGTCAAGCACTGTGTAACGGAAGTCAGTCATATTGAAAACGCATTTTATCAAAACGAAGAATATGCTGTTTTTTAGGGGGAAAAGCATGGAACTCAAAGAAAGTATCGGTTTAAATGAAGATGCACGAAAAATACGGGAAACGGTATTTGTAAAGGAACAAGGCTTTACAGTCGAATTCGATGAAACAGACTGTAAAGCTCGTCACTTTGTGATGTACGACGGTGTAAAGGCGATTGGCTGTTGCCGTGCGTTCTGTGAAGATGATCCGAAAACGTATCATATCGGACGTGTAGCAGTACTTGCAGAAATGCGAGGAAAGGGCATTGGTTTGCGAATCATAGAGGAAACCGAGAAAATTCTGCAAAAAGACGGAGCAGAAAAAGTGATTTTGTCTGCACAGGTAAGAGTAAAGCCGTTTTATGAAAAGTTGGGTTATCATGCCGAAGGCGAGATATACTATGATGAATTCTGCGAGCATATCAATATGGCAAAAGAACTGTAATACAAAAGCAGATTTTCCGAATGATTTTTCAGAAAATCTGCTTTTTTGATAGGTATTTACGGAAAAGTATGTTATAATAAAGACAGAAAAGAGTATCAAAGGAGGGGAAAACATGGAATGGGAATTTGTCGTGCTGAATAATATTCAGGGTATCAGAAATGCTTTTCTGGACAGAGCCATGCCGTGTATATCATTTTTAGGAAGGTGGTGTTTGCTGTGGATTGTGCTGACAATCCTTTGTCTGGCGGTGAAGAGATACAGAAAGCTGGGACGTTCGCTGCTGTGCAATATGGCAGTGAGTGTGGTAGTCTGTAATCTGATCATGAAACGAGTTGTGCAAAGGATCAGACCGTATGTTCTGAATGAAACAGTACAGTTGATAGTCCCGCCCGAGTCGGAGTATTCGTTTCCGTCGGGACACACGTTTTTTGCATTTTCGTGTGCAACAATTGTATTTTTCTATCACAAGAAAGCAGGAATTGCCCTGTATGTTCTGGCAGTAGTGATGGCATTTTCAAGACTGTATCTGTATGTACATTTTCCGACAGATGTCATGTTCGGAGCGTTGTTTGGAGTGCTGACGGCTGTACTGTCATACAAAGCAGAGCAGATGTTTTTCGGAGAAACAAAAAAGCCGGTCAATGCTCTTGTTCACTGAGAGAATTGGCAATGTCGGCGAATTGCTGCATGGTCATTTCTTCGGCACGAGCATTGGAGGGAATGCCGATACTGTCAAGGAGAGCGGAAATATCCGCTTTTGGCATGGAAAGTCCCGCACTGAGAGAATTGGCAAGCGTTTTTCTTCGCTGGAGAAAGGCAGCTCTGACAACTTTAAAGAACATGGTTTCATCAGCCGCTGTAACAGGCGGCTGATTTCTTATGTTAAGACGAATCACAGCGGAATCAACTTTGGGAGCGGGAAGAAAACTGCCGGCAGACACTTTGAAAAGCAATTCCGGCTGAGCATAGTAATGAACAGCCGCACTGATAGCTCCCGATTCTCTTGTACCGGGAGCAGCACAGATTCTCATAGCAGCCTCTTTCTGAACCATGACGGTAAGGGAGTCAATGGGGAGTTTTTCTTCGAGCAGCCGCATAATGACAGGTGAAGTGATATAATAAGGGAGATTGGCACAGATAACAACTCTGCCTCCATTGAATTCCTCCTGAATCAACTGTACAAAATCCAGAGTCATCGCATCACCGTTAATAATTTTGATATTGTTGTGTTGGGCGAGAGTTTCACCCAGAACAGGGAGAAGTCGCTTGTCGAGTTCGACAGCAACAACTTTGTAAGCTGTTTTGGCGAGTTCGTTGGTAAGGACACCGGCACCGGGACCGATCTCAATCACACCGACCTGTTCACCGCAGCCGCACATTTCGGCCATTTTGGGGCAGACAGAGGGATTGATGAGGAAGTTCTGACCGAGAGCCTTTGAAAAAGTAAAGCCGTGTTTGCCAAGAACACCTTTGACATAAGATATATCGGTTAAATTACTCATAAAAACAAATCCTTTTGCAGTATACTTATTTTTTAGTCCATGTGCGAGGGTAGAAAGCCAGAAGAATGGGATAAATTTCAAGTCTGCCAAGGAGCATGGCAATCGAGAGGATCGCTTTGGAGAAATTTGAGTAAACGGCATAGCCCTCCATAGGACCGGCTTGTCCGAAGCCGGGGCCGATATTGTTGATACAGGAGACAGCGGCACTCATATTGGTTTCAAAGCTGAGAGGTTCAAAGGAGATGATAAAGAAAGTGCCAAGAATCAGAGCCATGTATAAAGCAAAATAGGTGCTGACACCGTAAAGTGTGTTGTTGTCAATGGTTTTTCCTTCAAGCTTGACAGAGGAAACAGAACGGGGATGCAGAAGATGTTTGACATCTTTTTGAATGAGCTTGAAGAGGAGCATAGCTCTGGAGACTTTGAGACCGCCTGCGGTAGAGCCCGCACAACCGCCGATGAACATAAGTAAAAAGAGAATATTTTTGGAAAGCTGAGGCCACTGGTTAAAATCGACACTGGAATATCCCGTAGAGGAGATAATTCCTGCGACCTGGAAAGAGGAATGTCTGAGCGAGTCGGAGAAATTATTGTAAAGAGGGAAAATATTCCATGTAATAATGCCGACAGAGACAAGAACAATACCGAAGTAGCACCATAATTCCCTGTTGGAAAAGACGGGTTTGAAACGTTTGAGGAGCAAAAGATAATAGAGATTGAAATTGATGCCGAAAAGGAGCATGAAGATCGTGATGACCCACTGGGAATAAGGACTGTAACCTGCAAGAGAATCCGCTTTGATGCCGAAACCGCCTGTGCCGGCAGTACCGACGGCATGAACGATACTGTCAAATAAAGACATATCACCGATAACCAGGAACAGAAATTCCAGTGCTGTGAGTGCAAAATAGATGATATAGAGAATTTTAGCGGTATCTTTGGCTTTAGGGACTAACTTTCCGATAATAGGACCGGCCATTTCGGCACGGAGAATGTGCATAGCCCTTCCTGAATCGGTAGCGGAATCTTTGGGGATAATTGCCATAATAAGTACCAGTACTCCCATACCGCCCAGCCAGTGAGTAAAGCTTCTCCAGAAAAGCATTCCCTTGCTCATGCTTTCCACATCGGTGAGAATAGATGCCCCTGTTGTGGTAAAGCCGCTGACGGTTTCAAAAAAAGCGTCAAATACATTGGGAATTTCACCGCTGACGACAAAAGGTACACAGCCGACAGCAGAAAGGATAATCCATGCAAAGGTGACGATGATAAATCCCTCTTTGGCATAAATGATTTTGTTGCTGGGTTTGGAGAGCCTTGTCATAAGGAAACCAAAGAGCAAAGCGGCAATAATAGTGGCGGAAAAGGCGAAAATGCTTGTTTCTTCCCAGTAGATAAAAGAAACCAGGAGGGGCAGCACCAGGAGAATTCCTTCCAGTATCACAATTTCACCTATCATATAAAAAATCATTCGTCTGTTCATGGTTGTTTCCTCACTTTATAATATCGGATAAATCATTGAGACGCTGGTCAGACGTTACCACAACGATCACTTTGTCGTTTTTCATAATCATATCATCACCGGCAGGAATAATCGGTTTTCTGTCACGGATAATGCCTGCAATGAGGATATTGGGTTTGAGAGTGAGGTCACGCAGGGGGATATTGACCTGTTTGAAATCGGAACGGACATTGAATTCAAGGACTTCTGCTTTGTCATCCATGATATTGTAGAGCGTTTCGACATTGCTTCCTCTGGAGTTTTCCAAAGCCCTGGCATAGCGTACAAGAACATCGGAAACGGTTTTTTTCGGAGAGATAATGCAGTCCAATCCAAGTCTTGCCGCCATGCTTGAAAGTTCATTCCTGTTGACTTTTGAAATGACGGTAGGAACATTCTGAGAAGATGCAAAGATAGAAACGAGAATATTTTCCTCATCCATGCCTGTTAAAGCAACGAAAGCGTCAAGAGAGGTGAGTCCCTCTTCTAAAAGCAGTTCCTGTTGTGCACCGTCACCCTCAATAATCACAGCCTTGTCCAGAGATTCGGAAAGTTCCTCGCATTTTTCATGATCTTTTTCAATGATTTTAACCCCGTTTCCGGAGGCGGTAAGCATTTTGGCGAGATAGTAAGCGATCCTGCTTCCTCCCAGAATCATAATATCCTTTGCTTGTTTTTTGTCCACTTTCAGGGCACGCATAAGCTTCTGGACTTCAGAGGGAGAGGCAGTCAGACCGATTTTGTCACCGGGCATAAGCTGAAAGTTGCCGGAGGGGATATAGACATCCTCGCCACGCTGGACGGCACAGATAAGGAATTTGGCTTTGAATTTGTTTCGCAGTTCCATCAGCTTCAATCTGGCAATGGGAGACCCCTCTTTGAGAATCATTTCGATGATTTCAAAGTTACGCTGTGAGAAAGTCTGTATTTTGACGGCAGAGGGAAGTTTGAGAATATTGAACATTTCGACGGCAGCGAGAGATTCCGGGTTAATTGCCATAGATAAATCTAATTGCTGTTTCAGGAATCCCAGACTGTTAAGATTGTATTCGGGATTTCTGATACGTGCAATGGTGTGTTTTGCTCCCATTTTTTTAGCGACATAACAGCTAAGCATATTGAGTTCGTCAGATGAAGTCACAGCAATAAACATTTCTGTATTTTCAACACCGGCTTCTTTGAGCATATCATAATCGGCACCGTTTCCGCATACCGCCATGACATCATGGGTATTGGTAATTTCTTCGATAACTTTTTCATCGTTGTCGATACCGACCACATTATGTCCTTCTTCCACAAGGCTTTCCAGAATCGTTGAACCGATTTTGCCGCAGCCCACAATAATAATATTCATAGACAGATACCTCTTATCAAAAAATATTTGAAACTATTATAGCACATTTATTAAGAAAAGTACAAATATTTTATAGATTTTCCAAAAAATATGTGATATAATAAATTTATATTAAAGAACGGAGGCTTGGCGGATATGAATATAACGCTTTTAGGCTGCGGCAGATGGGGTTCCTTTATTGCATGGTATCTGGATAAAATCGGACATCATGTAACGATATGGGGCTTGTCTGACGCACCGCAGTTTATTGAAATCAGGGATACCAGAAAAAATAATATGCTGACATTCAGAGAGAGTATTGAAGTAACGGATCATCTGGAGAAAGCGGTTGCAGGTGCGGATGTAATGATTATTTCAATCAGTTCTCAGGCAGTCAGATCGTTTATTCCGAGAGTGGCAGAACTGGATATTAAGGGGAAGAAGATTGTTCTGTGCATGAAAGGCATAGAGGTCAGCACAGGCAAGCGTTTAACAGAGATTGTAGAAGAGTTTGTACCGGAAGAAACACCGGTTGCGGTATGGGTAGGACCGGGACATCCGCAGGATTTCAGCCGAGGAATTCCCAACTGTATGGTGATTGATTCAAGACATGAATGGTTAAAGCATGAATTAATCAAAGAATTTTCCGGTGAATTGATTCGTTTCTATGTCGGTAATGATTTGATTGGCACAGAGGTTGGTGCAGCGGCAAAGAATACGATTGGCATAGCAGCGGGAATGCTTGACGGATTAAGTCTGTCATCACTGAAAGGTGCATTGATGTCAAGAGGAACAAGAGAAATCGCAAGGCTTATCAAGGCAATGGGCGGCAATGAGCTGTCAGCATACGGATTGTGTCATTTGGGCGACTATGAAGCCACACTTTTCTCCAAATACAGTCATAACAGAAGATTCGGAGAAATGCTTGTCAACGGAGAAAAGTTTGATAAGCTGGCAGAGGGTGTTGATACAACGAAGGCACTGGTATATTTGGGGGAAAAATACCATGTAGATTTGCCGATATGTCAGACAGTATATAATGTCATTAACGGTATCACGACGGCAAAAAATGGTTTGTCCGACCTGTTTTTAAGGAGTATCAAGACAGAATTCTGATAGAATAACAGCTCCACTGATCATTGTGTCAGTGGAGCTGATTTTATGAAAAAGAGATGGCATTAAAAATTTTCTGATATTTGTCCTTGTCAGCTTGACGGCAGTTAAGGCAAATCTGCCTGTAACCGCTTCCGGTAGTCTGAATTCGCTGAAAAGTGATGATATTGTTTCCTGCTTTGTCGGTGACGATGTACCAGCTTACAATATCATTGTTTTCCAATGCAGATATTTCGCTGTAGGGATAAGTTTCATAGAGATATGCAAGCATTTCTTCATTGGTAACGGGATTGTCTTCGACAGTTTCAATCAAGAGAGTAGCGGTACCGTCCGTATTCTGTAAATAGACACCGTTTTTTGGCTTGTAGTCCTCATTGGATATGTAGAATTCATCTGTAAAGATAACGGAAATGGTACCGTCAGTGTATTGGAGTTTGTTTTTGGAATATGTCGAAATACCTTTCGGGAAGGCAACGAATGATGTTTCTTCTTTTGAAACAACATTGATTTCCGACATTTCTGATGGTTCCGCAGAGCTTTCCGCCGGAGCCGTGCCGCATCCTGAAAGCATCATGAATACAGCAAGAATAAAAAATAATTTTTTCAAATGCTATCACCGATTTCTGATATGGAATAATTATGCATTGTTCAGCCCTGCCGTTTGGAGTGACGGGGGTGGGGGGAGGTTTTCTTGGAGACAGCTTTTTTGTTGATATTTCGGGGGAGATTTTTGGGAGCATGGGAGTTTTTGGAAGAACCGGCACGTCTTGCAGAACGATTTTGTTTTTCTTCGTAAAGGCGGATTTTGACAGGTTTTCCGCAAACTTTTGCACCATACATCATATCAATCACTTCATCAGCAGAATTGGACGGTACTGCAACAACGGAATAATCGTCGTAAATTTCAATTTTGCCGATGTCAGAGCCGTGCAGCATACTTCTTTCGGTGATGGAAGCTACCAGATGATTGGGAGCAACCCGGCTTGCCCTGCCGATGTCAAGGACAATTTTACTGAATTTACCGTCAGAGCCTTTGTATTGCTTACGTTCTTTGACAATATCCGAGATATTGGTTTCATCTTCTGAAAAGTGCATTTGCAAAGCGGCAGCGGCAATATCAAACAGAGAGTGACCGTTTTCCAGTAAAGTATTGACCATATTGATATATTGCTGTCCGATTTCACCATGCAGGGCATTTTCAACGGTCTGAGCATTGGCTTCATTGATACGGGAATGAATATCCGCATTGGTGGGGACATCAATTTCCGTCACGGTTGATTTAAGGGTACGGGCAATTTCTTTCATGGCAATGACTTGCTTTCTGCCGCTGCAAACGGTAATGGAAGTACCTTTTTTTCCGATACGTCCTGTTCTGCCGATACGATGAACATAATATTCGTTGTTTTGGGGAATATCATAATTAAAAACAATTTCCACATCATTGACATCAATGCCTCTGGCAGCCACATCTGTTGCCACAAGGATGTTGGTGGAACCGTAACGAAATTTATCCATAACAGTGGAACGCTGAGACTGTTTCAAGTCACCGTGCAGAGCTTCCGCATTAAAGCCGCTTTTGCGTAAATCTTCGGAAAGCTCATCCACCATTTTTTTAGTGTTGCAAAATATCATAGCCAATGACGGCTTGTAATAATGCAGCATTAATTTGAGAGCATCTGTTTTTCTGCCCATAGGGACATCAACATAATGCTGTACGATATTGTCAACCGTAACTTGTTTTTTGTTGATTTGCACAAGCTGAGGATTTGTTTGGAATTCTTCTGTAATCGCCATAATAGAGGGGGGCATGGTTGCGGAAAACAGTACAGTCTGACGGTCAGAGGGAGTTTCACGGAGAATGGTTTCCATATCTTCTTTGAAGCCCATGCTTAACATTTCATCCGCTTCATCGAGAACGACTAATTTCACATTGTCAAGCCGGAGAGTTCTTCTTCTCATGTGATCCATAATACGCCCGGGTGTACCGATAACAATATTGGCACGTTTCAGACGGGCAATTTGCCTGTCCATAGCGGCACCGCCATATACTTCAACGGGATGTATACCACCGGAATACTTGGTAAGACGCTTGATTTCCTCACTGCACTGAAGAGCGAGTTCTCTTGTGGGACACATAATCAAGACTTGTACGGAATGTCTTTCATGGCCGGTATCAATTTTTTCAACGGCAGGGATAGCAAAAGCCATTGTTTTGCCGGTGCCGGTCTGAGAACGGCCAATGACATCTGCCCCGTTGCGAATGAGTGGAATCGCCTGAGCCTGAATTTCAGTAGGGGTTTCAAATCCCATTTCCTCAATGGCACGCTGTAATTTCGGTTGGAGAGCGAGCTCCTGAAAACTGGTAATAATATCCATTTTTTGCCTCTTTCTTTCAAAAAAATCCTTTTTATATAACCTTATAATTTTATCAGATAATGATAAAAATGTCAAATCATTCCTTCTATTATTTATGATAAAAGAATGATTTTTAAGAAAAGATAATGATTCAAATGATGCGACTTTCTGTATACCATAGAAAGTAGTTGAAGTTTGTTTGAACACAATATATTGTGTTTTTGGGAGAAAATGCGTTGTTAAATTGTCTATATGAAATGAGAATTATTACTATTTTTTGTTAATTAGAACGATTCTTTGAGAATCCCTGTGAAACGGTTGACAAATTTCTCTGAGGGCTATATATTTAATCTATAAACAGATTCATGAGAGGGGTTTGTATCATTATGATGAATATGGAAAATAAACAGGCATGGAATGGCTTTGAGGGACGAATCTGGAAAAAAGAAGTAAACGTGAGAGATTTTATACAGAAAAATTATCGCCCGTATGACGGAGACGAGTCTTTTCTGGAAGATGCAACAGAGGCTACCAATAAGCTTTGGGATATGGTGCAGAGATACCAGAAGGCAGAAAGAGCCAAGGGCGGTATACTGGACATGGAAACGAAAATTGTTTCCGGTCTGACTGCTTACGGTGCGGGATATATTATCGAAGATGCTCCTGAATTGGAAAAAATTGTTGGTTTGCAGACAGATTTGCCGTTGAAAAGAGCGTTTATGCCGTTCGGCGGCATTAAAATGGCAGAACAGGCGTGCTTGTCAAACGGCTATACTCCCGATCCCGAAATTCACAAGATATTTACTGAATATGTGACAACACATAATCAGGGAGTGTTTGATGCCTATACCCCCGAAATGAAAAAAGTCAGGCATAATAAAATCATTACCGGTCTGCCGGATACCTATGGACGAGGCAGAATTGTGGGAGATTACAGACGTGTGGCACTGTACGGCATTGACTATCTGATAGAGGAGAAAAAGCAGGATTTTGCCAACTGCGGTGACGGCACAATGACAGATGATGTCATTCGTCTGAGAGAGGAAATTGCCAAACAAATCAGAGCTTTGAACGGCATGAAAGAAATGGCAAAAATCTATGGCTACGATATTTCACAGCCTGCGATGAATGCGAGAGAAGCGGTACAATGGCTGTATTTCGGTTATCTTGCGGCCATCAAGACACAGAACGGTGCGGCAATGAGTGTCGGCAGAGTGTCTACATTTTTGGATATTTATATCCAGAGAGACCTCGATAACGGAGTTATCACAGAAAAAGAGGCACAGGAATTGATTGACCACTTTGTAATGAAATGCAGAATGGTGAAGTTTGCGAGAATTCCGTCATATAATGAGCTTTTTTCGGGCGATCCTGTATGGGCAACGCTGGAAGTGGCAGGTATTGGCGTAGACGGCAGATCAATGGTAACAAAAAATGATTTCCGTTTCCTTCACACACTGGAAAATATGGGCCCGTCTCCCGAACCGAACCTGACGGTATTGTATTCATCGGCTCTTCCCGAAAACTTCAAGAAATATGCAGCGAAAATTTCCATTAATACCAGTTCTGTACAGTATGAAAATGATGATGTCATGAAACCGGTATGGGGTGATGATTATTCCATATGCTGCTGTGTGTCCGCTACACAGACGGGTAAAGAAATGCAGTTTTTCGGAGCAAGAGCCAATCTGGCAAAATGCCTGCTGTATGCAATCAACGGCGGCGTAGATGCCAAAACACGGGAACAGGTAGCACCGTCTTTCGGAGCGATCAAGAGTGAAATTCTGGATTATCATGAAGTGATTCAGAAATATGAGGTCATGATGGACTGGTTGGCAGGACTGTATGTGAACACACTGAATCTGATTCAGTATATGCATGATAAATATTATTATGAAGCCGCAGAAATGGCTTTGATAGATACCAATGTCAGGCGTACTTTTGCAACGGGTATTGCAGGGTTCTCTCATGTAGTGGATTCACTGAGTGCCATAAAATATGCGACAGTCAAACCGATCAGAGATGATGCAGGCATTACAGTGGATTTCTCCACGACAGGAGATTTCCCCCGTTACGGCAATGATGATGACCGTGCGGATGATATAGCATTGTGGCTGTTAAAAACGTTCCTTGAGAAAATCAAGAAACATCACACTTACAGAAATTCCGAACCGACAACATCTATCCTGACAATTACATCAAATGTGGTATATGGAAAGGCAACGTCCAATATGCCGGACGGCAGACGAGCAGGAGCACCGCTTTCACCGGGAGCAAATCCCAGTTACGGTGCAGAGAAAAACGGTTTGCTTGCATCGTTGAATTCGGTAGCAAAGTTGCCGTATCACTGGGCACTGGATGGTATTTCCAATACCCAGACGATTCATCCCGATGCACTTGGTCACGAGGAACAGGAGAGAATCAATAATTTAGTACAGGTAATGGATGGTTATTTTGACCAGGGAGCACATCATCTGAATGTAAATGTATTCGGTACAGATAAGCTGATTGATGCAATGGAGCATCCCGAGAAAGAAGAGTATGCTAATTTCACAATACGAGTATCAGGCTATGCAGTCAAGTTCATTGACCTGACAAGGGAACAGCAGATGGATGTGATTTCCCGTACTTGTCATGAAAGAATGTGATGTAATGGCAAAACAGACAGTAGGTTATGTCAATGCACTGGAGACTTTTGGATTGGTAGACGGACCGGGTGTGAGATTTGTCGTATTTTTGCAGGGCTGTAAAATGCGTTGCAAGTTCTGTCATAACCCTGAAACATGGGCATTGACAGGCGGTGAAGAATGGACAGCCGAAAAGCTGTATGACCATGTAAAGCGTTATAAAACGTATTGGCGTAATCATGGCGGAATTACAGTGAGCGGAGGCGAACCGCTTTTGCAGATGGAGTTTGTTACGGAGTTTTTTGCCATTGCCAAACAAAATGGAATTCATACAGCTCTTGATACCGCAGGCCAGCCATTCACAACGGAACCGGACTATCTGAAAAAGTTCAAGGCACTCATGCAGGTGACAGATTTAGTGATACTGGATTTAAAAGAGTGGGATTCTGCCAGACACAGAACTCTGACAGGTTTTGACAATGAAAATATTCTAAAGATGGCTCGGTGGCTTTCGGATAATTATAAAAAAATGTGGATCCGGCACGTGCTTGTGCCGGATTTGACGGATAGTGCAGAGTCACTGCAAGCAATGCATGATTTTATAGCAGGCTTAAAGACAGTGGAGAAAACAGAAATTCTGCCATATCATACCTTTGGTGTGAAGAAGTGGAAAAATGCAGGACTTTCGTATCCGTTGGAGGGTGTACCGGTTCCAACAGCGGAGCAGATAAAGCAGGCGGAAAATTGTTTGCTTCACGGAAAATAACAGGGAAAACAAAACGGAACAGAATGTCTTTTCAGGGGCAAACTGTTCCGTTTTTTGGTGAAACAAATAGCTTGATTTTTGAAGCAGTGTATGTTAATATAAAAATAAATATTCATTTGGAGGAAAGTATTTATTTATGAACCAGGAAAAAAACACAGAAAAAACAATGGAAGATTATCTGGAAGCAATGCTGATTGTCAAGGAACGCAGAGGAACGGTACGTTCGATAGATGTAGCCTATTTTCTGGGAGTGACAAAGCCGAGTGTCACCTATACCACCAAACGGCTGAAAGAGCGTGGTTATATCACAATGGACGAGGATAATCTGATTACACTGACAGAAACAGGCATGGCGATTGCAAGCAGGACTTATGAACGTCATAAAATGCTGACGCATTTTTTTGTAAGTTTGGGAGTGAATGCAGAGATTGCCCAGAAAGATGCGTGTTTGATCGAGCATGATTTAAGTCCGGAAACGTTCCAGGCTCTGTGCGACCACATCAGAAAAATGGAAAACGATTGAAATGTCACAAATCCCGAAATTCTGTTTGAACGGCGTTTCGGGATTTTTCTTTTTTAAGCAAAAAATCAGATTGGAAGTTGACAAAATTCGTTTTTAGTGGGATAATAGAACCCTGTAGACAATTATTGAATTGGGAGGATTTTTCTATGGCTAAAGAGCTTGCAAAGGCTTATAATCCCGGTGAATTTGAAGACAGAATCTACAAGTTCTGGGAAAACAGCGGCTGTTTTCATGCCGAAATTGATAAAAACAAGAAACCTTATACGATCATGATGCCGCCCCCGAATATCACGGGACAGCTCCACATGGGACACGCACTGGACAATACATTGCAGGATATTCTGATTCGCTTCAAAAGAATGCAGGGCTATTCGGCATTATGGCTTCCGGGTACAGACCATGCTTCTATTGCGACAGAGGCGAAAATTGTCGAGGCAATGCGGAAAGAAGGAATTTCCAAAGAAGATATTGGCAGAGACGGCTTTTTGAAACGTGCATGGGCATGGAAAGCTGAGTATGGCGGACGAATTGTCAAACAGCTCCGTAAAATCGGTTCTTCCGCAGACTGGGAAAGAGAACGCTTTACGATGGATGAAGGCTGTAATAAGGCAGTGAAGAATGTATTTGTTCGCCTGTATGATAAAGGCTTGATTTATCGTGGCGAGAGAATCATCAACTGGTGTCCGAAATGTCTGACATCCATTTCCGATGCGGAAGTAGAGTATGAAGAACAGGCAGGACATTTCTGGCATCTGCGTTATCCGCTGAAAGACGGCACGGGCTATATTAATCTTGCCACTACACGTCCGGAAACACTGCTGGGTGATACAGCGGTTGCCGTAAATCCGAATGATGAAAGATATAAAGATATGGTCGGCAAGACACTGATTTTGCCAATTGTGCACAGAGAAATTCCGATTGTTGCGGATGAGTATGTTGAAATGGATTTCGGAACGGGTGTAGTAAAAATCACCCCTGCTCATGATCCGAATGACTTTGAAGTTGGTTTGAGACACAATCTGCCCGTTATCAACGTCATGACAGATGATGCGAAAATTACAGATGACTATCCGCAGTATGCCGGCATGGACAGGTATGAGGCAAGAAAAGCGATTGTAAAAGACCTGGAAGCAGAGGGAGCACTGGTAAAAATTGAGGATTATTCTCATAATGTAGGTACCTGCTACAGATGTGCAACGACAGTAGAGCCGAGAGTGTCAAAGCAGTGGTTTGTTAAAATGAAACCGTTGGCACAGCCTGCGATTGATGCCGTCAAAAACGGTGAAACACAGTTTGTACCGTCTCATTTTGAAAAAACTTATTTTCACTGGCTGGAAAATATCCGTGACTGGTGTATTTCCCGACAGCTTTGGTGGGGACATCAGATACCCGCATTTTATTGTGATGACTGCGGTGAAACAGTGGTTACAAAGGAAAACGAAGCAGTTTGTCCGAAGTGCGGCAAAAAAATGCGGCAGGATCCCGACACACTGGATACATGGTTCAGTTCGGCACTTTGGCCGTTTTCAACATTGGGCTGGCCCGATAATACGCCTGAAATGGAATATTTCTATCCGACAAGCGTGTTGGTAACAGGTTATGATATTATTCCTTTTTGGGTAATGCGAATGATGTTCAGCGGCATAGAGCATACAGGAAAAGCACCGTTCGATACGGTACTGATTCATGGTCTTGTAAGAGATTCTCTTGGCAGAAAGATGAGTAAATCTCTCGGAAACGGAATTGATCCGCTGGAAGTCATTAATCAGTTTGGTGCAGACGCCCTGCGTCTGACATTGGTAACAGGCAATGCTCCGGGCAACGATATGCGTTATTCTGAGGAAAAAATGACAGCAAGCCGTAACTTTGCGAATAAGCTGTGGAATGCGGCACGATTCATTCACATGAATATTGATGACCATGAAGTGAAGAATGAACTTCCCGGAGAACTGACAGCTGAGGATAAATGGATTGTATCCACGCTGAATACAGTGATTAAAGAAGTAACGGATAATCTTGAAAAGTTTGAATTGGGAATCGCTGTACAGAAACTGTATGACTTTATCTGGGACTGCCTGTGTGACTGGTACATAGAACTGACAAAAGCAAGATTGCAGTCGGAAGGCAAGTCGGCTCGGAATGCCCGTCAGGTGCTTCTGTGGGTAATGACAGAGACCTTGAAGCTCCTGCATCCGTTTATGCCGTTTATTACAGAAGAAATATGGCAATCACTACCGCATGACGGTGAAACGATTATGCTACAGAAATATCCCGAATATAGTGAAGCCAATCATTATCCGGAAGCTGCCAAACAGATGAGCATGATAATGGATGCTATCAAAGCAGTGCGTAACCGTCGTGCGGAAATGAATGTTCCGCCTTCTAAAAAGGCCAATATCTATATTGCGGCAGGAGATACGGAGACATTTGAAAACGGAAGCAAATTCTTTATTCGTCTTGCCGGAGCAAGTGAAGTTCATGTTGCGGAAAGCTTTGCAATTGAGGGAGCAGTAACGGTTGTTACAGCGGATGCGAAACTGTATATTCCGATGGATGAATTGGTTGACAGGGAAGCGGAGCTCAAGCGTCTTGAGAAAGAATTGGATACAGCCCGTAAAGATCTTACATTCCAGGAGAAAAAGCTGAATAATCAGGGCTTTATGGCAAAAGCTCCGGAAAAAGTGGTGGCAGAGGTAAGAGCCAATGCAGCCAAATTTACTGAAAAGATAGCGATGATAGAGGCAGCGATTGCGGCACTGAAATGATAGATACAAAATTTTTATACGAAAAAAAATATGTTGCGGAACAACACCCCTATATGCTGGCACTGGTGATTTGTATAGGGGTGTGGGCGTTTTCATTGTGTGATCAGAGTTTGTTTTCAGGTACAGCTGTTGCAGTGACTGCATTTTTGGCAGCGGTGCGGCTTTTCCGAAAATTCATGGCAGTGAAAAAGCCGCAGTATGTCCGATTTGTTTTTTCTCTGTTGGTTACATTTGCGGCAGCGATTTTGTTTTTTATGCTGGAGTTTAAGGGAGGATTTTTTCTTTTAGCAGGAATTATCTGTCTGCTTGGGATGTATCTGAAATACAAAAAGGATATGATGGCTCCGGAACATCTGAGATTAATTGTCATTAGTTTTTCATTTTTGCTGTATGTGTCGTATGTTCTGTATACAACGTGTACCTCCCGTCAGATAGATGCAGGTTATCTGCATGGCGGGACAGGTCATCTTGCGTATATAGAATATCTTTATGAGCATTGGTTTGTACTGCCGGAATTCGATCCCCGAACGGTGACACAAATGTATCATCCTCCGCTTTATTACTGGATTGCAGCAGCAGTGGTGCGTCTGACGACTTTTTTGGGTGTATCGTATGAACAGGCATTGGAATCAGCACAGGTCATATCGTTGTATAGCGGTATCTGTACACTGATAACGGCAGACAAAATATTCCGTTGTTTTCACTTGAAAGGGTATGCCCTGACAGCATCTTTGGCAGTAACTGCTTTTGCGGTACCATTAGTGATGCTGTCAGACGTGCTGAATAATGATATGCTGTCAATAGCTCTGGAAACAGGAGCAATTTATTGTGTGCTGCAGTGGTATGAAGAAAAATCCTTTGCGAATATCATCAAGACAGCTTTGTGTATAGGCTTGGGAATGATGACCAAACTTTCGGTAGTACTTGCCGCACCGCCAATCGCCTTGATATTCTTCTATGTTTTTTTTGCGGAGCGTAAGAATTGGAAAAAATACAGTATGCAGTTTGCTGTTTTTTTGGGAATATGTGTACCACTGGCATTATGGTTTCCGGTAAAAAATTTGTTGCTGTTCGGCGTTCCTTTTGGATATGTTCCGGCAGGCAATTACAGCGAGTATATGGAAAGTATTCCTGTGTGGCAAAGGCTGTTCGATTTCGGATGGCAGAATTTTCAATATCCTATCACGGTGAATTATGGAGGGACTGTATTTGACAGCCGTGCATTGTTTGAGGACTATAATCCGGTAATTGCACTGATAAAATCTACGGTTGATATGCACATGCTTCGTTATGCGTCACCGCTTGCGACAGTATTTTATATACGTTTTTATCTGACGCTGATATTGGGAGTGACAGGGTTTGTGTATATGGTCTATGTCTTGTTTGCAGAGACTGTGCGTGAGGAAAGAATCAAACATCTGTCCATAGTGGTCTTCTATGTTGTTACCATGACATCCTATTATATATTCTGCATCAAAAATCAGAATATGCATGCTCAGCATATACGATATGTCTTTGATATTATCATTGTAGGCTCACTGTATATAGGATTGTTACTGCAAAGAACTTCAAAACATTCCCTGATGCAGTTGTTCAGAAAGATTTTGGTTGTACTGGTTTGTGTGTATGCTGCAATGACAGTGATTATGTTTGCAGTTCTTTCGTTTGAAAAATAATATAAAATTAAGGCACTGTATGAACGAACATACAGTGCCTTTTGTTACTCAAAGCGAAACAGACCTCTAACAAAACCTTCGGCAATCTCATCGGCATTACCTTCAAAGCCGCTGTAAAAAGAAATTCCTTCGTCATTCAAAGCCTCACATGCTTCATCGGATATGTCACCGCATAAAAGAGCATCTGCTTTCATGAGTATCAGTAGTTGAGTCAAATCTTCATAACCAATTTTGCCCATGGTACTCATTACCTCACTGCACAGAATGTCCCCGTCTTCAATGTCATACATTTTAAAAAACATAGTAGAATCAAAATCAGGAGCGATATTATCACTGTCCATGTCAAAAGATACAGCAAGTTTCATTGGAAAACATCTCCTTTGGTTATTGATATTACTGAGTATATCACAGTAGCTCGCAAAAAGCAATGATATAGTTGACAATATGATTAATTTGTGATATAATTTGCTAAAATGATTTTTTGGGAGGTTTTTTGTTTTATGTTTGAACATCCGGGCAGAAGTCTGAAAATGTATGGAAAAGTTGTATTTATTATAGGAGTTATCCTTTCCATATTGGGCGGTATTGGTATGTTTATCATGGCAGGCAATGCATCACAGTCTTATTATGGCAGAGGTGCATCGGGAATGTTTGTTGTCGGTGGTATCGTGACGATTGCAGTAGGCATATTTGTTTCTTATCTGCTGTCGATATTTGTGATTGCTTTCGGAGAACTCGTGGAAAACAGTACGATTATCCGTGGTTATATGGAAAACCGTCAGAACGGTACACCAAACAGTCCGACTACTTCATTTTATACTTTTCCTAAGCCGTCGGAATCGTTTGTACCTTTCACACCGCAGAACAACCATGCACAGACTGCTGAAAGCCATGTTAACCTGAACAAGGGAACGGTTGTTTGTCCGTCCTGTCATGTGGAAAATACAAGTCAGGCAGCTTTTTGTCGTAACTGCGGTATCAAATTGAAATAAGAACAGACTTGACAGAACAGGGTGTTTTTTTAAAATGCCCTGTTTTTTGTTGATAAAAACAGTTGTTGTTTTTGCGGGAATCTGCTATAATAATTGGTGCAAAACTGAAATAGAGGTGTTTATCTGTGACAGAAAAGGAAATTGCAGAAATCAGGAAAAGAATTCGACATGACAAGAATAATATTACAAAGCTTTGTGGCTGTTATGTCAGCGGTAATAAAGAAATCCGTAATGAGTTTACGCTGACAGTAGGAATGATTCCGCTGGAAGAAAATGAAATGCTGTTTAATATTCTCAAAAAGACGCTTTCGGGAAGAATAGGAAAAAATTTGCATGATGTGGAGTTTAAAACAGAGCAGGTGGGTGTCAGTGAGGAACATAAGCTGCTGATGACGCTCAAGGATACAGAATTGGAAAACAGCGATGCGGTTCATGAACTGTATACAAAAATTATTAATTCCTATCCTACGGAAGAGAATTATTTGATTTTGTTGGGCTGTGATAAATATGATCTGCCGAATCTTTCCAAAAATGATGAAACAATGGAAGATGACTCAGACGAGGTGTTTAAATATATTTTGTGCAGTATCTGTCCGATCAAGCTGACGAAAACAGGACTGGGATTTTCGACAGCGGATAACAGCTTTAAAAATATCGGAGCCGATGCAGGTGTAGCGGCACCGGAAATAGGATTTATGTTCCCGTCGTTTGATGACAGAAGTACCAATATTTATAATGCCCTGTATTATACCAAGAGTGCTGAAGAAAACTATACTTCTGTGACAGATGCTTTGTTCCGTACAGAAATCCTGATGCCTGCCGTGGAGCAGAAAGAAACATTTCAGAGTTTGATTGCTGAAACAGTGGGAGATGAGTGCAGTTATGAATTCATGCAGGGTGTACATGAACATATGACGGAAATGATTGCAGAGTATAAGAATCATAAACAATCAGAAGAACTTTCCGTAGGTAAGCCTGAAATCAAGCGGATTCTGACAGAGTGCGGAGTTTCCGAGGAAAATATTGCGAAGTTTGATGATAATTTCAATCATAGTTTTGGCGAAAAAACTTCCTTTAATCCGCAGAACGTAATAGATGAAAAGAATTTTGAAGTAAAAACCCCGGATGTGACAATTAAAGTAAAGCCGGAAAAAAGTTATCTTCTGGAAACAAAAATCATAGATGGTGTGAAATATGTGATGATTCGTGCGGAAGAAGGCGTAGAAGTCAATGGAGTGAAAATTAATATAGCGTCTGAAACAGAATAATAACATCATAAAAAACAGATATTTTTGAAAATAAATATCTGTTTTTTTCTGTAAGAAATTGAATAAAAATATTCCTTTCAATCTGTGAAAGTATACGATTTTAAAAAAATGAAAATCTGTAGAAAACTTAAAATGTGAACGAATTTATTTATGAAAAATAACTAAAAATAAATAGAATTGTGGTAATTGTGACGAAAAAAGTGTTTTTAATTTATGAAAAGTAACTGAATTTTTTAAAAATTAATAAAATGTTATGAATCTGTGAACAAAATGATAACTTTACAAAAACTTTTTTATGTTATAAAATGGTATCAGTAGAAAATCGTGTGTAAAATATGATACAAATTTAAGAAAGGATGATTGGCAATGAGTGTTTTTTCATCAAAATTCCGGAGACTTGCCAAAAAAGCAGTCGCATGGTCGCTTGCAACTTTAACGGTTGCTGCAGGCGTAAGTGCGATGCCGGGTGTTCTCGACACGGAGGTAGAAGCAGCAGGCTTACTTTCCGATTCTGACAGAGGTGTCATTTATGCCAATTCAAGAACCGATTTCCGTGATGAGTCTATTTATTTTCTTATCACGACAAGATTCTATGACGGCGATCCCTCAAACAATGCAAGAAAAAGTGAGGACACAAAGGCTCAGAATCCCGAAAGCGATCCCTCATGGAGAGGAGACTTCAAGGGACTTATCGACAAGCTGGATTATATAAAGGCTCTCGGCTTTACAGCTATATGGATAACTCCCGTTGTCGAAAACGATTCGGGCTATGATTATCACGGTTATCATGCTTATGATTTCAGTGCCGTTGATACAAGATATGAGTCAAACGGTGTTACTTATCAGACTCTTATAGATGCGTGTCATGCAAAGGGTATGAAAGTTATACAAGACGTCGTTTTCAATCATACCTGCAACTGGGGTGAAAGAAATCTCCTGAAGCTCGAGAGCGATGTTTTCACAGAGAGAAACTCTGTCGTTATGAACGGTAAATATGGTCCGGGTGGTCAGTATACAGACACTGAGAACATCTACCATCACAACGGCTACTGCGGCGGCGGTGACTGGGACGAATATGCGGCTCAAAACAAAACCATCGCTGATGACTGTCTTGACCTTGAAACAGAGAATCCGAAGGTTTACAATTATCTTATTGATTGTTACAAAAAGTATATCGACATGGGTGTTGACGGATTCCGTGTTGATACAGTAAAGCATATATCAAGACTTACCCTGAATTCTACATTTATTCCCCAGCTCCATGAAGAAGCTAAAAAAATCGGCAACGATAGTTTCTATATGTTCGGTGAAATATGTACAAAGGGAGCTGAAGTATGGTATCGTGGTTGCCCTCCTATCTCCACCTGTTTCTATACATGGGCAGATGATGCGTCCTGGACAGGAAAGTGGAGTACGGATCTGGCAAGCAATGAGGCACTTGTTGAAGCTCACCATGCTGCATATAACAATACGGGTATTCAGCCTACCAGCGATAACGGATTTTTGAAAGGGAATGATTACCATACACCTGACTATTCAAAACGTTCAGGTCTTGATGCCATTGACTTCCAGATGCACTGGACATTTGAAAATGCAGGTCATGCATTCAATACAGCTTTAGGTCAGGATCAGTATTTCAATGATCCGACATGGAACGTTGTATATGTCGATTCACACGACTACGCTCCGGATGTTATGCAGACGATACGTCCTAACTTCGGCACAGATACATGGGCAGAAAACCTTTCTTTGATGTTTACGTTCCGTGGTATCCCTTGTCTGTTCTACGGCTCCGAAATAGAATTTCAGGCAGGCAAGCCTATCGACGTAGGACCGAACCAACCTTTGGCAAATACGGGACGTGCCTATTACGGTGACAATATAGAAGGTACAGTTGGTACAAATGACTTTACGGTATTCGGAAATGTTTCGGGCAAGGTCGGTGAAACTCTCAATTCCACACTTTCACAGCATATCATGCGTCTTAACAGAATAAGACAGGCTATTCCCGCACTCCGTAAAGGTCAGTATTCGGTAGAAGGCTGTTCAAGCAATGGCGGTATCGCTTTCAAGAGAAGATATACTGACAGCTCAACAGACAGCTTTGTATGTGTTGCTATATCAAGCGGTGCTACATTCTCGGGTATTCCCAACGGCACATATGTTGACGCAGTAACAGGCGATACACAGACAGTATCAGGCGGTACTCTTACAGCAAACGTTTCCGGTCAGGGCAACATGAAGGTATATGTCCTCAATACAGCGAAAACTCCTGCTCCCGGACGTGTAATCACAAATGGTGATTACCTCAATGACGGCGGTGCGGCAGAACTTATCAAGCCCGTTACGATAGTTGTAGGTCCTACCGTTGACGTTACAAGCGTTAAGCTGGACAAAACAAGCGTCTCTATTCCTCAGGCTACTACCGCAACCGTAACAGCTACCGTTTCTCCTTCAGATGCTACTAACAAAACTATCAAATGGACATCCAGTAATGAAAGTGTTGCCACAGTATCAGGCGGTGTCATCAAAGGCGTTTCAATCGGTACTGCGACGATTACCGCAACTTCCCACAACGGCAAAACCGCTACCGTTAAAGTTACCGTAACCAAAAATGACAGTATTGTAGATCCGACAGGTGTTACACTTTCTCCGACAAGTCTCACTATGACGGCAGGCGGTACAGATACCCTTACAGCAACGGTTGCACCGTCAAATGCAACTGACAAGACTGTAACATGGTCTTCAAGCAATACAAGCGTTGCAACTGTTTCAAATGGTACTGTAACGGCAGTTGCAGAGGGTACAGCTACTATCACGGTAAAGACCTCCAACGGAAAAACTGCAACTGCAACTGTTACTGTTGAAGGCAAAAAGATGACGTATATAGATAACGGTGTCTATTTTGAAAAGCCGTCAGGCTGGGGTTCGACAATCAATGCCTATATCTATGGCGGTGCAAGCGAAACACAGCTCACCGGTGCATGGCCCGGCAAGGCAATGAAAGAAGTGGGTGACGGTGTGTATGCTTACGAGTTTACAACAGACCTCACAAATGTAAAAGTTATCTTTAATGACGGCAGCAATCAGGCTCCTGCTTCACAGCAGCCTGGATTTGAATTCAAAAACAAGGGCTATTATACGACATCCGGCTATCAGAAGACTGTTGAGCCTGTATCCGATGTTGCGGTTACATCTGTAAGTGTAAGTCCGACATCAGCAAGTGTTAAAGTTGGTGCAACCACTACGCTTTCGGCAACCGTTTCTCCGTCAAATGCAACCAATAAGACGGTTACGTGGACATCCGGCAATACAAGTGTTGCCACCGTTTCAAACGGTGTGGTAACAGGTGTTGCCGCAGGTACTGCGACAATCACCGCAACTTCCAACAACGGCAAAAAAGCGACTGCAACTATCACTGTAACAAAAGGCTCTTCAAGTCTTGTAAACAATTCAAAGGTTTCCGCCACTACCATTGCTTTGGGCAGTACTATCACAGCGACAGCAGCAGCTTCGGGCGGCACCTCTCCCTACACATATCAGATTGTCTACAAGAAATCTACACAATCAAACTGGACAACGGCTTCTGCTTACAGCACCAACAAAACCGCCTCTGTCAAGCCTGCTTCTGCCGGAGCTTATCAGATATGCATCAAAGTCAAGGACAGCAGCGGCACAGAGATCAAGAAATTCTTTGACATTACCGTAACCGGTAATGCAGCTCTTACCAATACTTCCACGGTTTCTGCAACCGGTATTTCTCTCGGTGATACCGTAACGGTAAAGGGTGCAGCGACAGGCGGTACAACTCCTTACAAGTATGCTGTGTTCTATAAGGCTTCTTCTTCTTCCGCATGGACGACAAAACAGGATTTCTCTGCGACCAATTCTGTTGCCATCAAGTTTACAGGCACAGGCACAAAGGATATTTGTGTCAAAGTAAAAGATAACTCAGGAACAGTTGTCAAGAAGTATTTTACCGTAACAGTAAAGGCAGCTGCTCTGGTTAATAATTCCAAGCTCTCTGCAACAACGATTAATCTCGGCAGCACGATTACAGCCACAGGTGCCGCTTCAGGTGGTACAGGTTCCTATACTTATGCTGTACTGTATAAGCAGAAGACACAGTCCAACTGGACAACAGCACAGAATTTCAGTTCAACAAAGAGCGTTTCCATTAAGCCGGCAAATGCCACAACCTATGATGTATGCATTAAGGTAAAGGACAGCTCAGGCACAATTGTGAAGAAGTTCTTTGATGTAACTGTCAAAAAGGCCCTCACGAATACCTCTAAAATGTCTGCAGCTTCTATCACACTGGGTAAGACAGTTACTCTGACAGGTTCTGCAACAGGCGGAACCGGTTATTATAACTTTGCGATGCTCTACAAGAAAGCAAGTGACTCCACATGGACAACTGCACAGGGCTTCAAGCCTAATGAAACAGTTACCATAAAGCCGGCAAAAGCCGTAACTTATGATGTGTGCATCAAAGTTCAGGACAGTGACGGTACTATTGAAAAGAAGTTCTTTACACTTAAAGTTACAAATGCTGCTCTTGCAAATACTTCAACCCTTTCTGCAACATCTGTAAAGCTTGGCAGTACCGTTACAGTAAAAGCCTCTGCAACAGGCGGTACAACTCCTTATAAATACGCTGTTTACTACAAGGCTTCTTCCTCTTCGACATGGACTACAAAGCAGGATTTTTCTACAAATGCTTCTGTTTCCATCCAGTTTGCAGGCACAGGCACAAAGGATGTATGTGTCAAGGTGAAAGACAATACAGGAACAGTTGTTAAGAAATATTTTACAGTAACAGTAGCATCAAGCATAACAAACAATTCAACAGTCAGTGCAACAAGTGTTTCCAAAGGCAACAAGGTAACGGTAAAACTTGCGGCATCGGGCGGCACATCACCTTATACCTATAAAACGGAAAGAATGTTGGTAGGCAGTTCCTCCGGTTGGACAACGATCCAGAATTCGACAGCAACATCTGCAAGCGTATCTATTCCGACAGCAGCCACCTATCAGATTCGTGTCACAGTGACAGACGGTAAAAAGGCTACAGCCGTTAAATACTTCACTGTAACAGGCAAATAAGCATATCACATTACATTGTAAAAATGTCTTCTGAATAAGGAATACCCGTACAGGATGAAAATTTCTGTACGGGTATTCTTTGTTGCAACGAGAGAAAAGCTGTGTTATAATAAAAACGGTGATGTGTCTATGAAATACAGCGATATCCGTATCATAACGGCAAATGCCGCAGATGTAGTGATAAACAGGAACGAACTTGCATTGCGTCTGAAAACGGACAGAAATTATGAAAGTGAAC
Organism: Ruminococcaceae bacterium UBA2857; assembly: GCA_002350705.1. Taxonomy (GTDB): domain Bacteria; phylum Bacillota; class Clostridia; order Oscillospirales; family Acutalibacteraceae; genus UBA1213. Next base: position 25,851 of record DEFH01000057.1, on the reverse strand, counting down.
TTCTGGACAAGTGCCGGAAACAGTTTGACAGTGCAGTGCAGTATCGGTGTGCGTATGTGCGTATAGCGGTGGACTTGTCAGAAGAGAATGTGTGCCGGTTTGACTTTGCAGAAATAGCAAGCAAAAATCTGTACAGAAATTTGCAGGGGTGCAGAGAAGCATTTGTTATAGCAGTTACAACGGGGCTTGAAGTGGACAGACTTTTGAAAAAGCTGAACATTCTGTCACAAGCGGAGCATTTTGTCACAGACGGATTGTCTTCAGCGGCAGTAGAATCTTTCTGTGATATGGTATCGAGCAGACTGAAAACAGGACTGTCATGTGCCAATCGGTTCAGTCCGGGTTACGGAGATGTGAACCTAACGGTGCAGAAGCCGCTTCTGGACAGACTATGTGCGGCAGAAACACTGGGAATTACGCTGAATACAGCGTATTTAATGACACCCGTAAAATCTATTACAGCGATAATGGGGATAAAAACATGAAAAATATCAGAGATTTAATCAAAGAAAAGCGAGTATATTTTGACGGAGGAACAGGAACGGTTCTGCAAAAAAAAGGACTTAATCCCGGAGAATCACCCGAATTATGGAATATCACACAGCCGCATAAAATTGTAACCCTGCATAAGGCATATTTAAAGGCAGGATGTAATATTATCAAGACAAATACCTTTGGCGTGAACAGAACAAAATTTCTGAATTATGCGGAGCTGATACAAAAAGGCATTGCGTGTGCCAAAAAAGCCATTGCCGAAACGGAGGATAACGCTGAAAAATATATTGCGTTTGACATGGGACCGACAGGAAAATTATTGGAACCTTTAGGAGATTTGTCTTTTGAAGAAGCCGTTTCGATATTTGCAGATAATGTAAAAGCGGCAACTGAAAGCGGTGCGGATTTAATTTTAATCGAAACCATGAATGACAGCTATGAAACAAAGGCGGCAGTATTGGCGGCAAAAGAAAACAGTAATTTGCCCATATTTGTCACAAATGTATATGACGGAAACGGTAAGCTGATGACAGGAGCGAATCCTGTAGCAATGATAGCCATGCTGGAGAGCTTGGGAGTAGATGCACTGGGTATGAACTGTTCTCTGGGACCTGATAAAATGTTGGATATTATTGATGAATTTGCAAAATATTCTTCCACACCGATTATTGTTAATCCAAATGCAGGCTTGCCCGAAGTGATAAACGGTGAGACAGTGTTCAATGTGGGTGCAGAAGAATTTTCCGATTATATGGTGCAGTTGGCAGAGCGTGGAGCAAGTATTTTGGGCGGCTGTTGTGGCACAACACCCGAATTTATCCAAAAAACAGTAGCAAAAACGAAGGACATGCCGTATTCCTGCCCGACATGGAAAAATATCACAATGGTATCGTCATATACACACGCTGTTGTGATTGAAAAAGATCCTGTTTTGATAGGTGAGCGTATCAATCCCACAGGTAAGCCGAAATTAAAGGAAGCATTGCGTACAGGGGATTTGAATTATGTATTGAATGAAGCTGTCAGACAGGCGGATAAAAATGTGCATATTTTGGACGTCAATGTAGGTTTGCCCGAAATTGATGAAACGGACATGATGAAAAAGTGTATTGCAGGAATCCAGTCAATCACAGATCTGCCTTTGCAGATTGACTCCACGAAATTTGAAACACTGGAGCAGGCAATGCGTATGTATAACGGCAAGCCGCTTGTTAATTCAGTAAACGGTACCGAAGAAAGCATGAAAAATGTATTGCCGCTTGTGCAGAAATATGGAGGAGGTCTGATAGCTCTGACAATCGATGAAAAGGGAATTCCCGATAATGCTTCCGACAGGGCGAAAATTGCCGAAAAAATCGTTTCCCGTGCGGCAGAGTATGGCATTTCCAAAAGAGAAATTATCGTAGATCCGTTAGCTTTGACCATTTCGTCAAATCCCGAAAGTGCAGTTGTCACATTGGAAAGTATCAGAATGATAAGAGCATTGGGAGTCAAAACAAGTTTAGGTATTTCAAATATTTCTTTCGGATTGCCGCAGAGAAATCTGGTGACAAGCACATTTTATGCCAATGCATTGCAGAATGGTCTGAATTGTGCCATTATGAATCCGTTTGCAGAAGAAATGATGAATGTTTACTATGCATACAGAGCATTGAATTGCCTTGATACGGGCTGTGTGGACTATATCAATTATGCATCAGCCGTTCAGGGGACAGCCAAAACAGAGAGTAAAACGGAAGAAACGCTCCATGTCTGTATAGTGAAAGGCTTGAAAGAAGGTGCCGTCAGACAAACCAAGAGGCTGTTGGAAAACATTCCTCCGCTTGATGTGATCAATGAGCATATCGTGCCTGCCCTGAATGAGATAGGCACGGCATTTGAGCAGAAAAAGGCATATTTGCCACAGCTGCTGATGAGTGCGGAAACGGCATCATTGTCATTCGAAGAAGTTAAGAAAAAGATTCCGACAGACCAGACAGACACCAGTAAAGCGATAGTTCTGGCAACGGTGAAGGGAGATATTCATGATATCGGCAAAAATATCGTAAAAGTTCTGATGGAAAGCTATGGATTTACGGTGTATGATTTAGGGAGAGATGTACCGCCCGAAAAAATCGTAGCGTGTGCATTGGAAAATAACTGTAAATTAGTGGGACTCAGTGCCCTGATGACAACGACAGTGCCGTCTATGGCTGAAACGATAAAAATGCTGAATGAAACAGACCGTTCTATCAAAACGATGGTAGGGGGAGCTGTTTTGAATCAGGAATATGCGGATATGATAGGAGCAGACTTTTACGGTGCGGATGCGATGGACAGCGTAAGATATGCCGAAAAATTTTATGCAGACTGAATTTTTATAAAGATGTTTTCATAAACATTAACAAAAAATAAATGGGAGTCAATGTTTATGAAGAAAATTATCGTATCGAGTCCGTTAAAAGTAAGGTTTCACAGGATAAGACTAAGAGGAAACGGTGCATTGATACTGCTCTGCATGGTGATTTTGATTGGAATCGTATGCGGGGCGGTGTCAGGCAAAAACGCAGATGCAGATGTAATGAAAAGACTGGATTTTATTTTTCAGACAAATTATCATATACGCTGTTCACAGGGAATGTTGTCAGCATTTGTATCGTCGTTTGGTTCGGCAGTGATATTTCTGACAGTAATATTTTTCTTAGGGTTGTCATTGTGGGGAGGCTTTTTGGCATGGTCGGTACCGTTTCTGAAAGGATATGGCTATGGTCTGTCTGTAGGTTATTTGTACAGTGCATACGGTTTTTATGGAGTGGGATATAATCTTCTGATTGTGCTTCCCGGAGCATTTCTGTCAGCGATGATTATAGCAGGAGCGGCACAGGAGGCTGTACGGAATTCTTTTAAAATGATAGGCATTTTTACGAAATGTGCTGTAAAGGATGATCCTCACATACAGATGACCAATTATTTAAAAATGATGTTGTGGTTGTTGTTTCTGAGTGCAGTGTCAGCAGTAGCGGATATGCTGTTTGCACTATGTTTTTCATGGATATTCAAATTTTGAAGATAAAAGGAATGTGAGAAAAAATGTCGCAGGGACAGAGAAAATATGGTTTGTCAGATTTTTTGTCAGGCTATTTCGGGAACTTTGGAAAAATGTTGATTGTAAATCTGTTGTATTGTATACCACTGGCCGTATTGGCAGGGATGTTGTTTGCTGTGTTTTATATAACAGGAGTTATAAATATTTTTGTATTGTTTTTGCTGATACCGGTAATGTCACCGTTTTTTATGGGAATGGTGTATGTTTGCAGGAAAGTGACGGAACGAAAAAAAATTTATCCTTGGAAAGATTTTCAAAAGGGTATCAGGGATAACTGGAAATTTTCTCTTGTCAACGGATTGATTATGTATGCGGTAACATCGGGCTTATATGTCACATTTGCATATTTTCGTGAACATCTTGATAATTCATTTATCATGATGTACCTCATATTGAGTGCATTGGTAACATTGGTTTTCGTTTGTGTAGAGTTGTCGATTGTTGTTATGGCAGTGTCGGTGGAACTAAAAGGTTCAGAGCTTTTAAAAAATTCCGTACTGCTGATTATACAAGGTTTCTGGCAGCATATCAAAACATTGCTGACATATCTGTTTGTTTCGTCATTACTGTTTTCGGTGGCTGTTGCAGCTAATAACATGGTTGTCCTGCTGGCGACAGCAGGAATCCTGACATTATTTTTATTGCCAATGTTTCTGACACATATCATGGTATATAATTCTTATCAGACAATAGAAAGAATCGTCATTCTTCCTTATAAAGATGCAAGCAGAAAACAGGAGTTACAGCAGGAACAGCGGCAAAAAGAAGAGAAAATCACAATTGAAGAACTGGAGATTCTGTCAAAAGGAAAAGCAGATGAATATGTTTCGTTGGCGGGCAGAATGGTTAAACGCAGTACAGTTAAAAAAATGCTGGAAACGAAAAAAGCAAAAGGAGAAGAATAAAATTAAATCTTGGAGATGAGAAAATGAAAATGTATTTCGGATATGGAAATAGCTATTATTATCAAAATTCAGGATTTTTATATGAGTCTAAAAATATGCTCATGTCCAAATCCGAACAGATGTTTTATGAAGTTCTTAAGGAAACAGTGCCGCAAGGTTTTTATGTTTTTCCTCAGATGAATCTTGCGGCATTTATCGAAAAAACAGATCATTCTCGTTATAGAAATGAACTGTTTAGAAATATTGATTTTTTGATAACGGATGGTTACTATGTTCCAAAACTTGCAGTTGAAATTAATGATAGAACACATCTAACCCCAAAACGAAAAGAACGTGACCGAAAAGTTCAAAATATTTTGGAAGAAGCAGGAATTCCTCTTTTAACATTATGGGTAAGAGATGGTATTGACAGACAAAGAATCTTTGTTCAAATAGAGGAACTGCTTATCCGACCGGTACAGCGTGTAAAACATTCTTCACAAGGCAATAATTTTCAACAACAAATTGATATTTCACAGCAATCAAATTTGCAAAATAGACAGCAGAATATTTATCAAAATTTTAACACTTATCAGCAGCAACAACAATTTTTGTCCCAAAATCATGCCGAAAAAGTCGATACTCAATTTCAAAATGATAATAAAGGCATCAATCCGTTATGGCCTATAAAGAGTAAAATTGTTGCCGGTCTTTTGGGAATATTTTTGGGAGGAATAGGAATACATAAATTCTATCTTGGAAAAACAGGAATAGGAATGATATATATTCTTTTTAGCTGGACTTTGATTCCTATGATCGTAGGATTTATCGAGGGTATTTTTTATTTATGTTTGAGCGACGACGATTTTCAGATATTTAATAGTGTGCGTTTGCATTAATAAAATTAAAAAATGTTGACGGAAAACCGAAAAATGATATTGACAAGTTTTTAACAATCTATTATAATGGAATTGTAATCATTGTATTGCAAAATGAGAAAAACAAATTATTTTGAAAACGGAGGACAGAACTATGGCTAATATGGAAAATACAGTCGAAGTTCAAAACGGTCTTGTACAGGATCTTGACAGCTTTCACGCAAAGCTTGCTCAGGTAAGAGAGGCTCAGAAACAATTTGCGGAGTACTCACAGGAGCAGGTAGATAAAATCTTTAAGGCAGCAGCTATTGCAGCCAATCAGGCACGTATTTCCCTTGCAAAAATGGCAGTGGAAGAAACAGGTATGGGTGTTGCAGAGGATAAGGTCATTAAGAACCATTATGCAGCAGAGTATATCTATAATCAGTATAAGGATACCAAAACCTGTGGTGTCATTGACTATGATCCTGCCTTTGGTATGACGAAGGTAGCAGAACCTATCGGAATCATTGGTGCTGTTATCCCGACAACAAACCCGACTTCTACTGCTATCTTTAAGACATTGATTTGTCTGAAAACAAGGAATGGTATTATTATCAGCCCGCACCCCCGTGCAAAGAAATCTACCATTGCCGCCGCAAAAATCGTGCTTGATGCCGCAGTTGCAGCAGGTGCTCCCGAAAATATCATTGCATGGATTGATGTTCCTTCACTGGAACTGACCAATGCATTGATGAGAGAGTCAGATACGATTCTGGCAACAGGTGGTCCGGGCATGGTAAAGGCAGCTTATTCTTCCGGAAAGCCGGCATTGGGAGTTGGTGCAGGTAATACACCTGTTATCATTGACAGTACGGCCGATATTAAAGTTGCTGTTAACTCCATTATTCATTCCAAGACATTTGACAACGGCATGATTTGTGCCTCAGAACAAAGTGTAACAGTTCTTGCCGATATTTATGACGAAGTAAAGAAAGAGTTTTCATACAGAGGATGTTATTTCCTTCAGGGCGAAGAGCTTGATAAGGTGAGAAAGACCATTATCATCAATGGTGCATTGAATGCAAAAATTGTCGGACAGTCTGCTTATAAGATTGCCGCATTGTCAGGCGTAGAAGTACCTGAAAGTACAAAAGTTCTGATTGGTGAAGTAGAGAGCGTAGACATCAGCGAAGAATTTGCACATGAAAAGCTGTCTCCTGTATTGGCTATGTATAAAGCAGAGACATTTGACGAAGCACTTGCCAAGGCTGCACAGTTAGTAGCAGACGGTGGTTATGGTCATACTTCTTCACTGTATATACACCCTGCACAGAAAGAGAAAATTGAAAAGCATTATCATGCCATGAAGACTTGCCGTGTATTGATTAATACACCGTCTTCACACGGCGGTATCGGTGACTTGTATAACTTTGCTCTTGCTCCGTCACTGACACTGGGATGCGGTTCATGGGGCGGTAACTCCGTTTCCGAGAACGTAGGCGTTAAACACTTGCTTAACATCAAGAGTGTTGCAGAACGCAGAGAAAATATGCTCTGGTTTAGAACTCCCCAGAAAGTATACTTTAAGAAAGGCTGTATGCCGGTTGCTCTGGATGAGCTTGGCACAATCATGGGCAAGAAAAGAGCCTTTATTGTTACAGACTCCTTCCTGTATAAAAATGGCTATGTAAAGCCGATTGAAACAAAGTTGGATGCAATGGGTATTCAGCATACCTGTTTTTATAATGTACAGCCTGATCCAACATTGGCATCTGCCAAAGAAGGTGCAGAGGCTATGAGATTGTTTGAACCTGATGTGATTATCGCACTGGGCGGCGGTTCCGCAATGGACGCAGGTAAAATCATGTGGGTGCTGTATGAACATCCGGAAGCAGACTTTATGGATATGGCAATGCGTTTTATGGATATCCGTAAGAGAGTGTATACATTCCCCACAATGGGTGAGAAAGCATACTTTGTTGCGATTCCGACATCTTCGGGAACAGGTTCGGAAGTAACACCGTTTGCGGTTATCACAGATGAGAAAACTCATATAAAATATCCGTTGGCAGACTATGAGCTGCTTCCGAATATGGCAATCATTGATGCTGACAACATGATGAATCAGCCAAAAGGTCTGACAAGTGCATCAGGTATAGATGCCTTGACACATGCCCTTGAAGCATACGCATCCATCATGGCAACGGAATATACAGATGGACTTGCATTACAGGCAATGAAGAATATTTTTGCCTATTTGCCGTCAGCTTATGAGAATGGTGCGAAAGATCCGATTGCAAGAGAGAAAATGGCTACAGCCTCCACAATGGCAGGTATGGCATTTGCCAATGCATTCTTGGGTGTATGCCATTCTATGGCACATAAACTTGGTGCATTCCATCATATTCCTCACGGTGTAGCCAATGCATTGCTTATTACGTATGTAATGAGATTCAATGCAGATCCTGTACCGCCTAAGATGGGAACATTCTCACAGTATCCGTATCCGCATACACTGGAAAGATACTGCGAGTGTGCAAGATTCCTCGGCATTAATGGCAAAGATGACAATGAAACGCTTGAGCTGTTCATTCAGAAAATTGAGGAACTTAAAGAAGTATGCGGTATCAAAAAGACGATTGCTGATTACGGTGTAACAGAAGAAGACTTCCTTGGAAGTCTTGATGTGATGGTGGAGCAAGCATTTGATGATCAGTGCACAGGTGCTAACCCAAGATACCCACTGTTCTCAGAAATCAAGGAAATGTATCTGAAAGCCTATTACGGTAAGTAATTGAGGGATAAATCATGTCTTGTATCAGTTTACCGGAGAAGATATATTTTAAACAAGGCTGTCTGTCGATTGCTCTGGATGAGCTGAAAGGCACGAAAAGAGCGTTTCTCATAGGGAATTCGGAGTTTGTGGAAAGCAAGCTGAACGAGTTGGACATACAGCATATCACTTACAGCGGCATACCCGAAAAATGTATGGAAGAAGCAGACTTGTTTGAGCCTGATGTGGTGATAGCTATTGGCGGAAAGGCTGAGATGCAGATGTTGGCTCTTTTGAAAGACAAAGGAGTATATCTGGTGGCGGTTCCGACAGAAAATGACATAGAGATGTGTGCAGATATGGTCATCATAGACAGATCAGATAAACTGCCGTTACTGGAATTGGCATTTGAGGAAATGTTTGCATAATATCGTGTGATACAACCAAATTGTTTTTCTCATATTTGCAAGGGGACGTTGTGCATGAAAATGTACAGCGTCCTTTTAGCAGTAAAAGAAAGGGAGAAAAGGTATGGCATTTTTTTGTTGTTTGTGTCCGAGAGAGTGCGGATCGGAAAGAAATGAATACACAGGAAAAGGTTACTGTCGTCAGGGAACATTGCCGAAAGTAGCCAGAATTGCTCCGCATTTCTGGGAAGAGCCGTGTATCAGCGGCCAAAAAGGTTCTGGAGCGATATTTTTTTCAGGTTGCGTGCTGTCGTGTGTGTTCTGTCAGAATTCAAAAATTAGTGTAGGAGGATATGGAAAGACGCTGACTATCAGAGAACTTTCGGATCAGATAAAAAAGTTAGAGGCGGTAGGAGTACATAATATTAATCTTGTCAGTCCGACACCATATATAGACAGTATTATAAAATGTTTTGAAATATATAAGCCGCAAATACCCATTGTATATAACACAGGCGGCTATGAAAAAGTCGAAACACTGAAAAGACTTGATGGTATAGTGGATATATATTTACCGGATATGAAGTATGCCGGAAATGATACCGCAAAAAAATATTCCAATGCCGAAAACTATCCGGAAATGGCATTGCAGGCAATTACAGAAATGGTACGTCAGACCGGTAATCCTGTCATTGACGATGTTGGTATTATGCAGAAAGGAACAATTGTACGACATCTGATACTGCCCGGAAATACAAAAAATTCAATGATGGTACTGGATTGGCTAAAGGAACACTTCGCAGAGAAGATACTTGTTAGCCTGATGGCACAGTATACACCTCTGGGAAAAGCGGAGCAATATCCCGAAATTAACCGCAAAATTACGGCGAGAGAGTATAATAAAGTATTGTTTCATTTTGAAGAACTGAATATGGATGGATATGTGCAGGAACTATCGTCTGCAAGAAAAGATTATGTGCCGGATTTTGACATATCTCTTTTTTGAAAGATTTGACTTGCTACAGTATAGTATGTTATAATAGGACACATGATTAATTTTGACAGAATGGGACAGGTGAAATATGATATATCAAAATATTTTAGAGGCGATGGGACATACACCCATGATTAAGCTGAACCGCATGATAAAGCCGGGCAGTGCCGATATACTGGTAAAATTTGAGGGACTGAACGTAGGAGGTTCCATCAAGACACGTACAGCATACAATATGATTATCAATGCGGAAAAAGAAGGAAAAATCCACCCTGATACTATTATTGTAGAGCCGACAAGTGGTAATCAGGGAATCGGACTGGCATTGGTAGGAGCAGTTAAGGGATATAAGACCGTGATTATTATGCCGGATTCGGTGAGCGAGGAACGCAGAAAGCTGGTAGAGCATTATGGAGCCAGTGTTATTCTGATTCATGATGACGGAGACATCGGAAAGTGTATTCAAAAATGTCTGGATACGGCATTGGAAATGGCGGCAAATAATCCGAAAGTGTTTGTGCCGCAGCAATTTGAAAATGAAAATAATACGTATGCTCATAAATATTTTACAGCGTTGGAGATACTGGAACAGACCGCAGGAAAAATAGACGGCTTTTGTTCGGGAATCGGCACAGGTGGCACGATTACAGGAATTGGAGAAACACTGAAAAAGCAGTACTCTGATATTGAGATATGGGCAGTAGAGCCTGAACATGCAGCAATTCTGGCAGGCGGTACAATAGGTACACATCTACAAATGGGAATCGGTGACGGTATCATTCCTTCTATTCTGAACAGAGAAATTTATGACCATATTCATATTGTCACTGATGAAGATGCGATTAATACAGCCAAACAGTTAGCGGCATTGGAAGGTATCATGTGTGGTATTTCCAGTGGTACAAACGTAGCAGCAGCGATTAAATTAGCGGAAAAACTGGGTGAAAGTAAAACAGTTGTTACCATTTTACCTGATACCGCAGAAAGATATTTTTCCACACCGTTATTTTCATAAGCAAAAAAGTCTGTCGCAATGGAGGCGGCAGACTTTTTTGCTGTTATAGTGAAACAGTGACGGAATTTTTTCTGAACCAGTAATCAAGCTGTATAATATAGGCAAGTATCTGAGGAGCTTTCATTAACTGTCCGTACCATGGGGAAGAAATTTGATCGGGATGGTCAATAATCGCTTGTACTCCGTTTTTGTTAAGTATCTCATATAAAGGAGATGACTTGTCGGAAAGGATTTCTGTTACTTTGTCCGCACACAGTTTGAAATATAGTGGATTATGTGTTTTGGGATAGGGACTTTTTTTTCTGTCAATAATGCTGTCAGGTAGATAACCACGAAAAGCTTCCCTGACAATACCTTTTTCCCGTCCGTTGAGAGCTTTGATATCCCATGGCAGATTATAGGCATATTCTGCGATTCTGTAATCACAAAAAGGAACTCTGACTTCCAAACCATTGTACATACTCATGCGATCTTTTCTGTCAAGCAGAGTCTGCATGAACCAGTAAAAATTTAAAGAAAACATTTCTCTCATTCGTGCATCAAGCGGAGTGTCAGTTGAAAGTTTGTCAGTATGACGACAGGTATCAAGATATTTTTCACGTACATATTCTTCTCCTTTAGGCAAAAATCCCTTTTTGAGAATAGAACGTCTGATGTCCAGTGACCTAGACCATGGGAAGCAGTCTTCAAAAAGAATTTGATGATTATGATACCACGGATAACCACCGAATAATTCGTCGGCACATTCTCCGGATAGGCCAACAGTGAAATTCTGCTTGATTTTATCACAAAAAAGGAGTAAAGAACTGTCAACATCGACCATACCGGGAAAATCCCTTGCATCAACGGCATTTGTTAGAGCGTAAAAAAGTTCGGTATTGTCAATGACAACGCTGTGATGATGAGAGTGAATGGCATTTACCATAATGTCAATAAATTCACTGTCGGAAGTAGGCTGGAACAGACTTTTCTGAAAATATCTGTCATTGTCGGTATAGTCAACGGAATAAGTGTCAATAGGAGGCAGGGTATTGCGTTGATTATAATTTGCCGCAATATAAGAAATAATGCTGGAATCCAGACCACCTGACAAAAAACAGCATAACGGGACATCGGACACTAATTGTCTTTCAACGGCATTTGTCAGAAGTTCACGGATTTCTTTCATACTTTGATTCACATCAGAGGTATGTTCTTGTGCTTTTAAAGAGAAGTATTTTTTTCTTGTAAAATGTTTGCCGTCATATAAAGCACACTCTCCGGGGAAAAGTTCTTCTATGCCTTTGTAAATACCCTGACCGAGAGTTCTGCCAGGAGATACAAAAAATAGTTCCATTAATCCCTGTTCATCAATTTGAGGCTTAACCAGAGGATTGGAAAGGAGAGCTTTTACTTCCGAGCCGAACAGTAATCCATTGTTGTAATGATAAAAGAATAAAGGTTTGACACCAATTCTGTCACGAGCGAGGAATAGTGTATTTTTGTCTTGGTTATATACAGCAAAAGCAAAAATACCGTTGAGTTTTTGAACACAGTCCTCTCCCCAATGTATATAGGAAGTAAGGACAACTTCGGTATCGTTTTTTGTGTCGAATTGGTAGCCGTGTGACATTAGTTCCTGTTTAATTTCAGAAGTATTGTAAAGTTCACCATTGTAGGCAATGGCAAAGGTTTTTCCGAGATGTGTTTTAAGCATAGGTTGACTGCCGTTTTCAGGGTCTATGACAGCAAGTCTCCTGTGAATCAGACAGATGGGTTCCTGTACATAAAGTCCTTTGTCGTCAGGACCTCGTTTTGTAAGAGTCTGACTCATTTGGTCAATGGTTTTTTGATGTTCAGCAAAACGGATTGTTTTGTCAAACCAACCTGCAATTCCACACATAGTGATCCCTCCTATGACATACAATATTCAGATAATGTGTTTTTTGATACTACCGTTTTTGAGTGATAAAAGAAAAATACTTGACATAAATACAAGAGAAACAGACCCAATAAGACTGTTAGAAGTAATTTCTACTTTAGTATTTTCTGAAATAGCAAAAGTCTGTACAGATGGATGGACAAACAGACATATCAGAGAAGTAAGTGAGCAGGATATAATAGCATTCAGCAAACGGAATAATTCAAAACGAAGCTTGTGGATGTTTATATCTTTAAAGATGCTGAAAATTTGAAAGTGTACACAGAGTCCTCCGAAGCCTGTGGCAAACGCTAGCCATGATAAAGAAAAGCCTGTATCAGTAAGACTCTTACAGGCAGATGTTACTTCTAAAAACAAAGAAATAACGGGGTTATCTAAATGCAGCGAGGAAATTACACTGATTCCCATAGAAAATATAGCAACGAGTGCGGTCAATTCAATAATAGCATTTGCACCGTCAGAACAGGAAAGAATAAAGGTTTGTATTAGATCCGGTGATTGTTCTGTACGGGAGAGCGAAGAGAATTTTAAATCATCTTTGCATAAAAATCGTGTAATAATGCCTAGCAAAATCACTGACAGAATCTGAGTCAAATAGAGGATAATTCCTGCAATAGTACTGTGTAGCAAGAGTGTACCGACAGCTGTCATCAGAAAAGCTGGGCCTGAACAGACACAGAAATATGACATTCTTTCAGCCTGAGTTGGTGTAATACATTTTTTTTCGTATAAAAGGCGGATACATTTTGCCCCAACGGGAAAACCGCCAATCATACTGAGGATAACCGCAAAAGAGGCACATGTGGGTAGTTTTAAAAGCTTTGTCAAAGGAGACAGAAATTTTTCTGTTGATTCATAAGCTCCCGAACGGATAATAAAAGAGGATACAACCATGAACGGAAACAGGGAAGGTATCAAAAGTCGGGCAGAATTTTTCATACCTTCAGAAATACCTTGTGTGACAGCTTGGGGAAAGACAATGAATATAACAATTCCGATAACAGAGAAAATCAGTGCAGTAATTTTCCTCATAACAGCCCCCTGTTCAGATGCATAATGCCGAACGTACCATGCATAATTATTGTATAAAGCGATAACGGCAGGTGATTTATATATATGAAGAAAAATCAGAGAGATATGACAGTGTTGGCGGCAAATTTAGATTCTGTGCATATGGAAATCAGCGGCAACCGAGAAGTTATACTGGAAGGGAACAGGGGAGTAGTAGAATATGGAGATACCTCTATCAAAATCAACGTAGGGAAATATATTATTGGTTTTACAGGAAGAGGATTGCATATTCAGTGTATGCGTGATTGTGACGTAGTGATACATGGATTTATCACGGCAATCGAATATATTATGTAAATGGAGGTGAGGAAAATTGGTAATAAAATTATTAAGATGGTTACTCGGATGGGTGGAATTTGAAGTAAAAGACACATCTCCCGAAAGATTTTTAAATATGGCATATAAAAACGGTATCAATATGTGGAATTTCAAAAGCGGTAAAGAGCTTTTTGGAGCAGGTGTGCGAAAAAGTGATTTAAAATATCTGTATCGGATAGCAGAGCGGACGATGTCTGAACTGTATATCATTGCATATCACGGCTTGCCATTTCTTTTAAAGAGATACAGAGGAAGATGTGGATTAATCATAGGATTGGTATTATGGGGAGCAGCTATTCATTATCTGACAGGATTTGTATGGAATATCAGGGTAGATGTACCGTCTTATATCAATGAATATGAATTGCGGCAGGAAATGAAGAAATACGGTATGTATGAAGGAGCAAGACTTGATAGTTTTGAAGAGGAGTATGTTAAAAATGCACTGTTTGCAAGTGATAATCGTATCAGTTGGATTACTATTAATGTCATTGGAACAGAAGCGGAAGTGAAAGTCAGTCCAAGTATGCAAACAGAACAGCAAGAAGAAATGAATGTGTTTAATATCAAATCCCGTGCGGATGGTACGGTAACAAGAATGGAAGTAAGAAACGGTACAGCACAAATAAAAATTGGAGAGGGAATTAAAAAAGGACAAATGCTTGTCAGTGGTGTGGTAGAGTATACAGATGGTTCATCAGATTTGGTAAATAGCGAAGCCCGTATTTATGCTCAAACTCGAAGAAGTATTACATTAACAATTCCTAAGGAGTATGAGTTTTGGAAGAAAAGTATGGAAAGTACGGATAAAGTCAGTATAAATATTATGGGAGTGGAATTACCGATGACACTGAGCGGCACACTAAAAGAAAAATATACTATGCAGTTGGAAAGGCAGCAATTGATTTTATTAGAAAAACGTGTGCCAATATATTTTCTAAGAGAGCATTTTGAACAATATGAGAAGCAGAAGGTCGTTTTTAAAGAAAAACAGGCAAAAAAAGTGTTGAAAAACAAATTGCAATTATACGAATTTTTTATGCTTTACAGTGCAGAAAAGGCAACTATTTTGAATAGCCAATACCAATTTTCCTCAGATAAGAGAAATTATATTCTAACAGTAGATTATGAAATAGAGGAAGATGTAGCAGAAAAAAGTCCGATACAGGTCAAGGAAACATTTTATCGGTTGAAATAGAATTGACAAGAAATGAGCATTATAATATAATTGAAGAAAATGGTTAAACTATAGAAAAAGTAAAAATGACAGG
>DEFH01000057.1:0-10752 GCA_002350705.1 Ruminococcaceae bacterium UBA2857 | reverse complement strand
GAAAAAAGCTATAGTGATAGGTTCGGGCCCAGCTGGTATTTCAGCGGCACTATATCTTCAAAGAAGCGGCAATGTGGCTGTAACTGTTATTGCAAGAGATGCAGGAGCTTTGGCAAAAGCAGAAAAGATAGAGAATTTTTATGGGATAGCGGAGCCTGTTACAGGAGGGGAACTTCACAGACGTGGGATAGAGGGTGCAAAACGTTTGGGGGTAAAATTGATAGAAGAGCAGGTTGTGTCTTTGACATTTGATGAACATTTTAAACCGATGGTAAAAACAGATAAGAAAGTTTATACTGCTGATGTGATTTTATTGGCAATGGGAGCGGCAAGAAAATCAATTTATATCAAAGGATTGAAAGAATTTGAGGGAAAAGGGGTTAGTTATTGTGCTGTGTGTGATGCTTTTTTCTATAGAAATAAAGACGTTGCTGTGCTGGGTGATGGAGAATATGCCTTGCATGAGGCACTGACGCTGGCAGATACTTGTCAAAGTGTGACAATACTTTCTAATGGTGTAAAACCGACGGTAGATATACCTGAGTATATTAATGTTGTAACAAAAAAAAGTGATTTCTATTGACGGAGAAAAGAATGTGCAGTTTTTAACTTTCGAGGATAAAGAAAGACTGTACGTCAGCGGTGTATTTGTAGCATTAGGAGTAGCAGGGAGTATTGATTTGGCAAGAAAAATCGGTGTACAAGTATCTAACAGTTGCATTGTGGTGAACGAAAATATGCAAACAAATATTCCGTGTATATTTGCCGCTGGTGACTGTATAGGAGGTATTTTACAGGTATCAAAAGCCGTAGCGGATGGTACAAGGGCAGGGCTTGCTATGATTAACTTTTTGAAAAAACAGTTCTGATGCTAAGAAAAGGAGAAGAAAATGAAAAGTTATGTATTGGAACAGACTATTAGAACGGCACAGCATATCATACACAAAATACCGTTAGAAGAACAGCGTTTAGGACAGACAAAACTGTTCAGTGTCAGGGGAATTCCGAAAGAAATTCATTGTGAGCTTGTGGAAGATTTTGAAATGCATTCAGAATGGGTAATTCCGGAGAAATATGATGATGAAGTCATCATATTTTATACACACGGCGGTGGCTATGGTATGGGAGATTTGATATCATCAAGGGCATTAATCGCTCCTATTGCAAAGCATTGTGGATTGAAAGCATTTTCTTTTGAATACAGACTTTCGCCGGAGTATCAGTTTCCGGCTCCATTGGAAGACTGTGCAAAAGCATATGAATATATTCTTTCCAAGGGTTATGAACCAAAAAACATTGTCATATTGGGAGATTCGGCAGGAGGAGGATTATTGTTTTCTGTTTTGCAATATTTAAAGCAGCGTGGATATAAGTTGCCGCACTGCGGGATTGCTATTTCGCCATGGACAGATCTGACGATTACAGCAGAATCTTATGAAACAATGGACAAAGCAGATCCGATTCTGTCAGATGAAGTGTTGGAAAAATTTGCAGAGGCTTATATTGGGGAGGAATCACCATTAAATCCATTGGTTTCTCCGGTGTTTGGTAAATATGATGAAAGTTATCCACCTATTTTGATACAGGTAGGAAATAAAGAAGTATTGTATGATGATTCTGTGCGGATGAAACAAGTGTTAGAGCAGAGTGGAGTAAATGTGACAATGGAAGTATATCAAAATATGTTCCATATTTTTCATATCTGGAAAATCCAAGAGGCAGAAGAGGCTATTGAAAATATCCATCAATTTATTAAAAAACAGTTCTATGACAGGAAGTGTATTAATGAAGCAAACAAAAAATTGGTATAGGCTTGACAATGCTGCCAAAATATATCCTGCAGTACGTACACGAAGTTGGTCAGGAAATTTTCGACTGTCAATTAATTTAACAGAAGAAATTGATCCTATAATACTGCAGCAGGCATTGAATGATTTACGAAAAAGAATTGTCAACCTGAATCTTGAATTAAAAAAAGGTGTGTTTTGGTATTTTTTAGAAGAAACAGACAGACCGGTATTTGTGGAACCTGACAAACAAAGTCCCTGTATGAGAATAGGAGGACGGCATAACCACGATATGCCATATAGAGTGACATATTATAATAAGAGAATCGCAATAGAATTATTTCATGCATTGGCAGATGGAACAGGTGGTATTATTTTTCTAAAATCCCTTGCAGCACGGTATATTCATTTAAAATATCATGAAGATATCAGCGAATTTGACGGAATTATATCATGTGACAGTCAGGTATTAGCAGAAGAAATGGAAGATGCCTTTAAAAGATATGCTAAATTTCGCACTGTCAAAAGCAGAAGTGAATTAAAAGGTTATCACTTTAAAGGAACACAGTTGCCTTACGAACAGACAAGTGTGATTACAGGTATCATACCATTTGATGTACTGTATAAAAAAGCCAAGACATATCAAGTAACAGTAACAGAGTTGATTGTAGCACTGATGATAGAGTCATTTATGAAATGTCAATCTGAAAGTAAAACACATATTGAAAAACCGGTAAAAGTAAGTGTACCAATTAATTTGAGAAAGCTTTATCCGAGTAAAACACTGAGAA
This sequence comes from Ruminococcaceae bacterium UBA2857, assembly GCA_002350705.1. Classification (GTDB taxonomy): domain Bacteria; phylum Bacillota; class Clostridia; order Oscillospirales; family Acutalibacteraceae; genus UBA1213. Next base: position 8,174 of record DEFH01000057.1, on the reverse strand, counting down.
ACTTTGCGTTGTTTATTAATCCTGGTATAGAACCACGTTATGGTGAATTTACACTGGAAGAAATTATTGAAGAAGTGCATCATTTCATGCGAATGAACAATAAAGAAAAGTATCTTAATGCAATGATGTGTAAAAATTTGAGTGATGAATATAATCCATTATTGCGGATTATACCGTTGGGATTAAAAAATATGGCAATGTATATTGCCTTTAAAAAATACGGAGAAACGTTGGTATCGTCTACATTTTCTAATCTTGGAAGAGTGGATTTGCCACCTGAAATGGCGAAATATACCGAACGTGTAGAATTTATGTTAGGAAGATTCATGTCTGGAATGCCATCAGCCGCTGCAGCCAGTTGGAACGGAAATTTATATATTAATTGGACAAGCGGTTTTCGTGAAAAAAATGTTGAACGGGGCTTTTTTACTTCACTGGTGAAAATGGGTATTCCTGTAAAAATTGAATCCAACCTTATATAAAATATAAAAAGGAGTCTGAAAAAATGTCATATTGTGTTAACTGTGGAGTCGAACTTGATCAATCTCTGAAACATTGTCCGTTATGTTCAACTCCTGTTATAAATCCCAATGATATGAAGGACAATACTGTTCTATTGCCTACATATCCAATAGAAAATGTTTCTATGATTGTACACAAAATTCGTTTCCTTTCCGCCACATTAGTGTCAGCGGTGCTTTTAACAGCATTGATTTTATGTCCATTATGCGATTATATTATTTATGATACACTAACATGGTCAAGGTATGTCATACCATCAGTGATATTTGTATGGTGTTGTTCAATTCCGCCTATTTTGATACGTCACAACAAACTTGTTACAAGCATATTGATTGATTTTATAGCTATTGTTATTTATTTACCGGTTATGAATATGCTTACTGTACCAGATAGAGATTGGTTTATGGAAATAGCTTTGCCTATATTGGCATATCTCTTTCTGTCGTTTATTTTGTTAGATTTTCTGTCACATTTGCCAAAGAAAAATATATTGTATCTGATTTCATTAGGTATTTTTCTGATAGGATTTTTGTGTGTAATGATAGAATATGTGATATTAAAATTTATAAATAAAAATATTGATTTTATTTGGTCACTTCCTGCATTGATTTCGTGTATGAGTGTAGCAGTACTGCTTATCATTATATCTCGTCTTTCTAAGGTGTCCTCTGTTCGAAAACATATGCATATTTGAACGAATCCCCCTGTCAGAACCCTAAAATTGCCCCACAAGTGTTAAATAATTAAAACTTGATAAGAATTTTCAAAATAACTTTAACTCCGGGATTTCTATGGGATGGGCGATTAGCAAAATCGTCTAATTTCATAAGACAATAACCAACTCTTTCAAAATTGGTACACCAGTTGAAATATATTTATTTTTGTTGGCGGCTTTATATAAAACTTTCCATTCGTTTTTATCAAAAAATGATTCTGTATTTGTTCAACTTTACAACCACTTTCATTACATAATGAAATCTTTCTATTTTCATACCATACAATCTTTTCCAAAGCATCATTATTTACAGATACATTTGATTATTAATTTCCGGGATATTGAGATACACCATTATCCATCTTTTGACTCCTTATGTTTTTTCATCATACACCCTTCTTATTTGTGAGGCAAGTTTAGGTCAGAACCAGGGGGATTCGTTGTTTTATCTGATTTATAAAATTTTCATCAAAAATGATGTACAAATAATAAAATTAATGTTATACTAAAATAAAAAACAGGAGAGTAAAATTAATGATTAATATATCGCATTTAACTAAAAAATATAATCGTTTTAAAGCAAATGACAATTTGTCATTCACAGTAAACGATGGAGAAATTGCTGTATTAGCAGGACCTAACGGTGCAGGAAAATCCACAGCAATTAAATGTATCGCAGGATTACTGAGATTTGAGGGAGAAATTGAAATATGCGGCTATAATAATAAGAGTATAGAAGCTAAGAAAATATTAGGTTATATTCCTGAAATTCCTGCTCCGTTTGAACTGCTGACAATTTGGGAACATATGGAATTTATTGCACGAGCTTATCATCTTGAAAATTGGGAAGAAAGGGCGAATGACTTAATTCACCGTATGGAACTAGACAGCAGAAAAAATAAACTTGGTAAAGAGTTGTCAAAAGGGATGCAGCAAAAAATCAGTATTTGTTGTGCACTTTTAATATCTCCAAAAGCATTGTTGTTTGATGAACCGTTTGTTGGTCTTGATCCCCATGCTATCAAAGAACTGAAGTCGATGCTTTTGGAATTGAAAGCACAAGGAATATCTATTATTATCAGTACCCATATGCTTGACAGCGTAAATGAATTTTGGGACAGAGTATTTATCATGATGGATGGAAGAATAGAAGCGGAACGTGAAAGACAGATGGTAGAGGAAAGTGGTGAAAATCTGGAAGAACTGTTTTTTAATATAACAGAAAGAAATAATAAACAGAAAGTGAAAGAATAAAATGAAATCAATTTTTTATATTATTAGGAAAACAGTTAAAAATGCAGTAGTTGATACATTTCGTCATCCGTTAAGACTGATATTATATGGTCTGATAGCATTAAGCTTGATTTATGCAGTAATAGAAGGGTTCTTTATGAATGATGTTAAATATGAATTTGCACAAGATACAAGAGCTTTGTTTGGAGGATATTTAGCATTGTTGCATTTTATCAGTATTCCTATTATGTTGAAAGGATTAAGTACCGGAACAAGCTTTTTTTCGATGAGCGATGTCAATAATATTTTTGTGGCACCATTGTCATCAAAAAAAATATTAGTATATGGAGTAGGTAGACAGCTTGCCTCCATGCTGTTTTTGGTAGTATGCTTTTCGGCATACGGAGGAATGGTAATAAGAGTGTTTCGTTTGTCTGTTTCTAATTCACTTTTGCTGATTGCAGGAATATTAATCATGCTTGTGTTGGTACAGATGATAACACTGATGATATTTTGTTTGTCAAGCGGGCATCCGAGACGTGCTTCTGTACTGAAATATTTTATCTATGCCATTCCAATATATTCTTTGACTGTAGTGGGAATATATATGTTTCAAAAGGGTATGACAATTGAAAACTTATTATCTGCTGTGTCAAATCAATTGTTGCAATATACCCCTGTTATTGGTTGGCTGCATGGATTGATATTTGGTATCATCGATAGAAATATTGAAAGTATTGTGATATATGGTCTATTATTATTAATAAGTATGTTAATATGCATTGGTGTATTTATTTATACAAAATTAGATTACTATGAAGATATCCTTCAAAAAGCGGAAAGCTATTATGAATTCCGTGATGCTATCAGAACAGGGAATATGAGTGAATCTGTTATGCTTGGTTCAAGGAAAATCAAAATTTCTCGCCATGGTATCGGAAAGGGACACGGAGCACAGGCTATTTTTTATAAGCATTTGAAAGAGGGAACAAGACGCTCACGATTTCGATTTTTGAATATTAATACAATAGTATTAATGGTAATAGCATTAATTACAGGATTGGTGATGAATCAGATTATTGTTGGACCATTTAAGAAAACAATTATATTTGCTGGTGTGACAATTATATGTTCATATGTACAATTCTTTTTCAGTGCATCAGGAGATTGGGTAAAAGAACTTTCAAAACCATATATATTTTTAATACCTGATGATCCTGTAAAAAAACTGATTATGGCATCAGCGACTAGTATTATTAAGCCATTCATAGATGGAGCAGTTGCTTACATCACTTTAAGCTGTGTGTTAGGAGGATGGATAACAGATATTATTACAAGTATTTTAGTATATGGTAGCTTTGGATGTGTTTATATTGCCGCAAATGTTCTTGCTCAAAGAATCGTCGGAATGAACGGCAACAGAGGTATTTTTATTACATTTTATATGTCATTAATATTTTTATTAATGATACCGGGAATTTTTTTCGGGGTGTTAAGCCTTGTATATTTTCGACATATTTTGTTTGGTATTACAGTGATAGCAGCAACCGTAATGGGAATTCCGATATTTCTATGGAATATTTTGATTTGTTTCCTAATATTCTTTACTTGCAAAAATTTGTTAAATAATGTTGAATAAGTTAAAAAATAAATTTTCAAAATCTCTTTACAACCAAAAATAAATATGATATAATAGCAAATGATTGATGCCTGTTCCCGGTTTTTGGGTAAAGCCTATAGGGGAATCCACAGCCATTTACTGAGATTAGTGCATCATTACTATTTTTATACAAAGGTGGATAAAAAATGTTAAAGTCAGAAAAAGAAGCAATCATCAAAGAGTATGCAACTCATAAGGGCGACACAGGTTCTCCAGAAGTGCAGATCGCAATTCTCACTAAGAGAATCAACGACCTTACCGAGCATCTTAAAACTCATAAGAAAGATCATCACTCAAGACGTGGTCTTTTTAAAATGATTGGTCAGAGAAAAAGTCTTCTCAGCTACTTGACAAAAGTTGATATTGAACGTTATCGTTCTATCATTGCAAGACTCGGTATCCGTAAGTAAAAATTGTTTCGGGGCAGTCTGTAAAATTTACAGACTGCCTTGTTTCAATGCCAAGAGTAGTGGTTTCGGATTTTAGCAGTGAAACGAGAAAACATAAATTTATGTTTTTTGGTTTTATTGCTAAACCGAAAACAACCTCTTAAAAATATGATATTTGGAGGATAAAAAATGTTTGAAAATTTCAGAACCTTTGAAACGGAATTTGCTGGTCGTCCGCTTGTTGTAGAAACCGGAAAAATGACTCAGCTTGCTAATGGTGCATGTTTGGTGAGATATGGTGAAACAGTAGTACATGTTGCGGTTACAGCTGCTCCCAGGCCAAGAGAGGGTGTGGATTTTTTTCCTTTATCGGTAGACTATGAAGAAAAGCAGTATGCAATGGGTAAAATTCCAGGTGGTTTCGGTAAAAGAGAGGGAAGACCTTCCGAAAAAGCAATTCTTGTATCCAGAGTAATTGATCGTCCGATTCGCCCACTTTTCCCGAAAGACATGAGAAACGATGTTTCAATCGTCTGCACAGTTATGGCATATGATCCTGACTGTATGCCTGAAATTGCATCAATGGTAGGTACGTCTATTGCACTAAGTATATCGGATATTCCATGGAATGGACCAATTTCTGCTGTATCAGTAGGCCTTGTAAATGATGAGTTTGTTATTAATCCTACAAAAGAGCAGAGGGAAGTTTCCAGAATGGCTGTAACAGTTGCTTCTACTGATAGCCGTATTGCTATGATTGAAGCAGGTGCCGATATTATTCCAGATGATGTTATGTATAACGGTATTATGGCAGGTCACGAAGCAAATCAGAGTATAATTGAGTTTATTAAATCAATACAGGCAGAGATAGGCAGAGTGAAATTTGAATATCCTAGCAATGAACCTGAACCAGAAATGTTAGAAGCTATCAAGGCGTTTGCAATTGATGATATAAGAACCGCACTTGACACAGATGATAAAAAAGTACGTGATGAAAGACTGAAACCTATTTATGATGCAGTGCATGAAAAGTTTGATGAGATATATCCTGATCAGGCTGAAAAAATAGATGACTGTCTTTATAAAACCCAAAAATATATTGTACGTCGTTGGTTATTGGATGAGCAGAAGCGTGTTGATGGTAGAAAAATGGATGAGATGCGCCCTCTTGCTTCAGAAGTTGGTGTATTGCCTCGAGTTCATGGCTCAGGTCTCTTCACGAGGGGGCAAACACAGGTTTTAACAATTACTACTCTTGGAGCTGTAAGTGATCAGCAGGTTTTAGATGGGATTGATGATCAAACTTCTAAAAGATATATTCATCATTATAATTTCCCATCCTATTCAGTAGGCGAAACAAAACCTTCAAGAGGCCCTGGCAGACGTGAAATTGGTCACGGTGCATTGGCAGAACGAGCATTGGTACCTGTTATTCCGTCTGTTGAAGAATTTCCTTATACAATCAGACTGGTATCTGAAATTCTTTCTTCTAATGGTTCCACTTCACAGGGATCTATTTGTGGTTCTACTCTGTCCCTGATGGATGCAGGTGTACCAATTAAGGCACCGGTTGCCGGTATTTCCTGCGGACTGATTACAGAGGGTGATCGTTGGATGACCATGGTTGATATACAGGGACTGGAAGATTTCTTTGGAGATATGGACTTTAAAGTAGGTGGAACAGAAAAAGGTATTACAGCTATACAAGTAGATATTAAATGTGANNCATGAGGGAATCACAGCTATTCAAATGGATTTGAAAATCAGTGGTTTGACACCTGAAATGGTAAAAGAGGCATTGTATAAGACACATAAAGCACGTGACTATATTCTGGATGAAGTAATGCTCAAGGCAATTCTTGAGCCAAGAAAAGAATTGTCCAAGTATGCTCCGAAGATGCTATCAACAGTGATTCCTGTTGATAAAATCAGAGAAGTAATCGGTTCAGGCGGGAAAGTGATTCAGAAAATTTGTGCAGAATGTGATGTCAAAATTGATATTGAAGAAGACGGTCATGTATTTGTGAGCGGTTTAGATGCTGAAAATTGTAAGCGTGCAATGACAATTGTTGATACAATTGTACGTGATCCGGAGCCCGGAGCTATTTATAAGGGTAGAGTAACAAGAATTATGGATTTTGGAGCATTTGTAGAAATTGCTCCCGGAAAAGAAGGACTTTGTCATATTTCACAACTTGATGTTAAGCGTACCGAAAAAGTAACAGATGTTGTCAATGTTGATGATGTTATCATTGTTAAGGTATTGGAGATAGATGACAAAGGCAGATTGAATCTTTCACGCAGAGATGCACTGATTGAGGTAGAGGGATTAAAGCCTGAGACAGATGTTGCTCCCAGACGTACACCTCGTCAGAACGGTTTCCGTAAAAATAATAATCACAGTAATTAATCAAACGGCAGTATGAATTTTTACTTCATACTGCCGTTTGATTTATAATTCTTTTTTTATTTTAGCAAGGGCTGCTTTTTCAAGTCTTGAAACTTGAGCTTGACTGATGCCGATTTCGTTGGCAACTTCTGTTTGTGTTTTACCTTTAAAAAATCGAAGGGAGAGTATTATTTTTTCACGTTTTTCAAGAGAATAAATTGCTTCTTTTAAAGCGATTTTATCAAGCCAACGTTGCTCATCATTAGTATCGCCAAGCTGGTCCATCACATATATCGTATCTATACCATCAGAGAATACAGGTTCATAGAGAGATATAGGCTCTACAATCGATTCCAATGCAATTACAACAAATTCTTTTGAGACTTCTAATTTCTGAGCGATTTCTTCAACAGTAGGTTCCTGATTGTTTTCAATAGTCATTTTTTCTTTTATTTGCATAGCACGATAGGCAGTATCACGCAGTGAACGACTAACACGTATGGAATTATAATCTCTTAAATGTCTTCTGATCTCTCCGATAATCATTGGAACACCATACGTTGAAAAACGTACATCTTTATTGCAGTTGAAGTTATCAATAGCTTTAATCAAACCAATACAACCTACTTGAAAAAGATCATCAGGGTTTTCTCCTCTGTTTCCGAATCGCTGAATTACACTCAAAACAAGGCGAAGGTTACCATTAATCATTTCTTCTCGTGCAATTCGACTTTGTGAAGGAGAACCATTGCGGATGATGTTTAAAAGCTGTTGTTTTCTTTCTTCTGAAAGGACAGGTAATTTTGAAGTATTGACACCACATATCTCCACTTTGTTGTACAGCAAATGAATACCTCCATTTTTATTGATATTGTTATTGTTATTATTATTGACGCTGTACACAAAAAAATACAAAAAACAGGTCGGTATGTATATCATACCGACCTTAGATGTACAATGCATAAAACGGATTATTCCTCGTTAGGAGCACCAACGGGACATACACCTGCACAAGCACCGCATGAAAGACAAGCTTCAGCATCTATTTCATACTTGCCGTCGCCCTCTGCAATAGCACCAACAGGACACTCGCCTGCACAAGCACCACATGAAATGCAATCATCAGAAATTTTATAAGCCATGACAAAAAACCTCCTTCTCATTTATTATAATATCATTGTACCACTTTTTCAGAAAAAAGCAATATAATTTAAAAAAATTTTTTATAAACCATTCAAATTTCTATTAAAAATATTAATTAAAAAT
>DEFH01000037.1 GCA_002350705.1 Ruminococcaceae bacterium UBA2857 | reverse complement strand
TTCTTGCCACATTAGGATAAAAATTCCCCAAAATAATTTTTCAAAAAGCTATTAACATTTCGGAAAAGATAGTGTATAATAGTAATGCATTATGAATTGTAAAAAGCGTTGATAAAGAGAAGTAACGGAAATTGGCTTTCTACAGAGAGATGCCGCAAGGTGAAAGGGCATTGTAAGCAATACCGTGAAATGCACTTTGGAGCTTGCAGAGGGAAATTTTGAGTATCTTTGCACGGTTGTCACCGTTACAGACGGAATGAGGACAAATATTTTTTGTCAATGACGGGTGGAACCGTGCAGTAAAAGCTGTACCCCTATGATAGTTGGGGGTATGGCTTTTTTGATAGGGGGGAGTATATGTTCAAAAAGCTGAAAGAGGAACTGGATTCCATCATGGAACGTGATCCTGCCGCAAGGAGCCGCTTTGAAGTGTATACGCTGTATTCGGGCTTTAAAGCGGTGAGGGCTTATCGGAAAGCGAACTGGTTTTACCGTCATCATATGAAGTATATTGCAAGGTGGATTTCCCAGAGGGCAAGGCATAAGACAGGGATTGAAATTCACCCCGGAGCAACGATTGGCAAAGGCTTGTTTATCGATCACGGAATGGGCGTTGTGATAGGTGAAACAACGGAAATCGGTGATTACTGTACCATTTATCAGAACGTCACCCTTGGCGGCACAGGCAAGGATCAGGGAAAGCGTCATCCGACACTGGGAAATAATGTACTTGTGGGAGCAGGTGCAAGGGTTCTCGGACCGTTCAAAGTAGGGGACAATGCCCGCATAGCGGCAGGAGCGGTTGTGCTGACAGAGGTTCCCGAAAATGCAACAGCCGTGGGAGTGCCTGCAAAGGTTGTGAGAATCAACGGAGAAAAACCGAAATGTCAGGAGCTTGACCAGATACACTTTACCGATCCTGTCGCACAAAAAATATGCCGTCTTGAAACAGAGATTGACATGCTGAAAAAAGAGCTTGCCGCAATCAAACGAAAGGAAGAAACAATATGAAAATTTACAACACCATGACACGTCAGAAAGAAGACTTGCAGACGATTACACCGAATGAGGTCAAAATCTATGCGTGCGGACCGACCGTATATAATTTGATTCATATCGGCAACGCCAGACCGATATGTGTGTTTGACACGTTCAGAAGATATCTGGAGTACAAAGGCTACAAAGTGACGTTTGTGCAGAACTTCACAGATATTGATGATAAGATCATCAAGAAAGCCAATGAAGAAAACAGTGATTATCTGACGGTTTCGGAGAAGTACATTGCAGAGTACAAAAAAGATGCCAAAGGCCTGAATGTCAGAGAGGCAAGTGTACATCCCCGTGCAACGGAGAATGTTCGGCAGATCATTGACATGGTAAAGACACTTGAAGACAAGGGGTATGCGTATTCGACAGAATATGGGGACGTGTATTTCCGCACGAACAAGTTTAAAGAGTACGGAAAGCTGTCCCATCAGCCGCTGGAAGATTTGGAAGCCGGAGCCAGAATCCAGATAGGCGAAACAAAGGAAGATCCGATGGATTTTGCCCTGTGGAAAGGTGCAAAACCCGGTGAACCTTCATGGGATTCTCCCTGGGGCAAGGGCAGACCGGGGTGGCATATAGAGTGTTCCACAATGGCAAAGCGTTATCTTGGGGAAACGATAGATATTCACTGCGGCGGACAGGATTTGGTATTTCCCCACCATGAAAATGAAATTGCCCAGAGTGAGTGCTGCAACGGAGTACCGTTTGCTCACTACTGGATGCATAATGGTTATATTAACGTAGACAACAAGAAGATGTCCAAATCGCTGAATAATTTCTTTACCGTGAGAGACGTAGCGGAGAAGTATGGCTATGAGCCGATCAGATATTTAATGCTGTCGTCGCATTACAGAAGTCCCATCAATTATTCCGTTGATATTATCGAGCAGTGTCAATCTGCTTTGGAAAGACTGTATAACTGCCGGGATGACTTGCAGTTTCTTGCAGAAAATTCCCCGTCAGGCGAAAAAGACGGTGAAGATACCATCAAGGAATTGCTGTTGACGCACAAAAATGATTTTGTCACGGCAATGGATGATGATTTCAATACAGCAGACGGAATTACTGCCCTGTTTGAATTGGCAAGAGATATTAATTCCAATATCAATGCACAGACAAAGCCGTCAAAGGAACTTTGTGTATTTGCGTTGCATCTGTATCGTGAGATAGCCGATGTATTAGGCTTGCTGTATACAGAGAAGAGCGGTGTGGCAGATGATGTGCAGACACTGATTGACCAAAGAAATGCCGCCAGAAAAAATAAAGACTGGGCAACAGCCGATAAAATCCGTGAGGAACTGAAAGCAAGAGGCATTACCATCAAAGACACCCCGAACGGAACGATTATCGTATGATAAAAGAATTAATTGAAAAAGCGACAGCGGCAAAAGAAAATGCTTATGCACCGTATTCCGAATTCCGTGTCGGAGCGGCACTTCTCACGGAGAACGGGAAAATTTATACGGGCTGTAATGTAGAAAATGCGTCGTATCCTGTGGGAATCTGTGCGGAGAGAGTAGCCGTGTCAAAGGCAGTGTCAGACGGGGAAATGACATTTCGGGCGATTGCGATTGCGGGAAATGAAGAATATTACTGTTCCCCGTGCGGAATGTGCCGGCAATTCATGTCGGAATTTTGTGACAGTGATTTTAAAATCATTCTTGCAAGAACGATTGACGATTACAAAGTGCTTACTATGAAAGAACTTTTGCCGTATGCGTTTGAATGATAAGAAAAGGCGACTGAAACAATCAGCCGCCTTTCGTTTTAATCTTCATAGTAACTTTGGAATTTTTCACAGCTCTCCAATTCGGGCGGCGGATTGTCGGAAACAGGCTCGGTATGAGGAGTTGTGTCGGGGCTTTGCGGGGAATGTTTTTTCTTGTTTTTGCTCATAAGATAACCACCTTTCTGTAAAAAAGTATTGGCGGAAAGGGCAGAAAATATACATAGTTTCGGAGGAAAAATTTTATGTTACAATTGCCGTTGGATTTTTTGGAAGAAATGAAAATGATTCTCGGAAAAGATTGTGATTTATATGAACAGTGCATGGAAAAGGAGGCTTTCCGTGGAATCGCCGTCAATCGTCTGAAAGCGGATAAAGAACAGATTTTGTCGGAATTGCCGTTTGTTGCCGAGCCGGTGCCGTTTTATGAAGCCGGATATTATATTCCGTGTGATGAAAAAGGAGTCGGCAATATGCCGCTTCATTTAGGCGGAGCATTTTATGTGCAGGAGCCGTCGGCAATGTCGGCAGTCACACTGCTTGACGTGCAGCAAGGCGAGAAAGTGTTGGATTTGTGTGCGGCACCGGGGGGAAAGTCTGCCCAGATAGCGTCTTGTCTGAATGGGACAGGTTTGATATGGTCAAACGAAGTCGTCAGAAACAGGGCACAGATACTGCTGTCGAATTTTGAAAGAATGGGGATTGCAAAAGGCGTTGTATCGTCCTGTTATCCGGAAGTGCTTTGCAAAAGACTGGAGGGATATTTTGATAAAGTGTTGGTGGATGCTCCGTGTTCGGGCGAGGGAATGTTCCGCAAGAATCCCGAAGCGGTGAAAGAGTGGAGCAGAGAACACGTTTTGTCATGTGCGGAGAGACAGCTTTCTATTTTGCGTTCGGCGGCAGGAGCATTGAAAAAAGGCGGTGTGCTGGTGTATTCGACCTGTACATTTTCGTATGAAGAAAATGAGGGAGTCATTCAAAAATTTCTGTCAGAAAATGAAGATTTTGAAATGTGTGAGATAGGGGAACATTTCGGAAGAAAAACAGTGTTACCGTGTGCGGTGCGTATCACCCCCATAGAGGGAGGAGAGGGACACTTTGCGGCAAAGCTCAGAAAAAAAGGCGAAAGCGTTTCTGATGCATACAGCAAGCCTGTTAAAAATGACGTGCCAAAGGCATTATCGGAGATATTTGAGCAAGTACCGCAGGGCGTGTATACGACGGCAGGGGAAAAGCTGTATATCATGCCCGAAAATCTGCCCGATATCAAGGGATTGGGAGTGATTCGTGCGGGAGTGCTGGCAGGGGAATTCAAAAAGAATCGTTTTGAGCCTGCCCATGCTTTGTTTATGAGTGCCAAGCCCGAACATATCAGACGGGTGCTGGAGCTTGACGACAAGACAGTGAAAGAATTCCTGTCGGGCATGGAAATCGAAAGTGACGGTGATAACGGGTATACGGCAGTCACCTGTCATCATATTGTGATAGGTTTCGGAAAGACATCCAACGGACGCCTGAAAAACAAATATCCGAAAGGCTTGCGAATTCTGTCCGCAGAAAAGTGAGGGATTTGCTGTTTGATTTTGCAGTGATATGTGGTATAATCAGAGAAAGAATCGGAAAAATGCGGTGAAAAAGAAGTGTTTCAAAAACGATGACGAAGCATTTTGAGAGGAGTGAGTGGTTATGCTGAAAGGAACAGGCGTTTCATCGGGGATAGGAATCGGCAGAGCATTGCTTGTGGAGGAATGTTCTTTGGAGTATACTCCGAAAACGGTAACGGATACGGCAGAAGAGATAAAACGCTTTCAGAGTGCGGTCGATATATTCTGTGAGAACACGGAAAAGAAAGCAGAAGCTTTGAAAATATCGGCAGGTGTTGAGGAAGCGGAAATTATACAGGGACATATCGGTATCGTGAAAGACCCGTTTTTGCTTGGCGAAGTCGGAAAGCGGATTACAGAGGGACAGTGTGCGGAAGCGGCGTTTGAAAGTATGTGCGATATGCTCATCGGGATATTTTCATCGGCAGATGATGACGTGACACAGCAGAGAGGTGCAGATGTCCGTGATGTGAAATCGGGAGTGCTGAGCATTTTGCTGGGCGTGAATCAGGTGAACCTGAGCGAAATGCCGCCCGAAACAGTGCTTTGTGCCAAAGAACTGACACCGTCCATGATGGCGGAAATCAATAAAGAACAGATTGTCGGCATTGTGACAGAGACAGGCAGTACCACTTCTCACAGTGCGATATTGGCGAGAGTGTTGGAAATTCCTGCTGTGATGAGTGTGCCTGATGTGATGAAAGCCGTTAAAAACGGTGACACAGTGATAGTGGATGGCAGTAAAGGAGATATGATTGTATCACCCGATCATGCTCAGGCGGAAAGCTACACTGTCAGACGGAAAAAATTGCTGGAAGAACGCAGGGAACTGGAACAATTCCGTGGAAAAGCGACTCTGTCGGCAGACGGTACGGTGTATGAACTGGTATGCAATATCGGCAGGCCCGATGATGCGAAAAAGGCAATGGAATCCGACGGAGAGGGAGTGGGACTGTTTCGGACAGAATTTTTGTTCATGGACAAGCGTTCCGTTCCGACGGAGAAAGAACAGTTTGAAGCCTATCAAAAAGCGGCATTGATTCTGAAAGGGAAACCGCTGGTTATCCGAACACTGGATATAGGCGGTGACAAAGAGATTGCCTGTCTGGGCATGGCAAAGGAAGACAATCCGTTTATGGGATGTCGTGCAATTCGCTATTGTCTGAAGAACCGTGATTTGTTCAGGACACAGCTCAGGGCAATTCTGAGAGCAAGTGCATTTGGAAATGTCAGTATCATGTTTCCGCTGATAACGTGTGTGGAGGAGGTCAGAGAGGGCAAAGCACTGGTAGAAGAAATCAAAGCGGAGCTGAAAGCGGAAAAGATTGATTTTGACGAGAATATCAAAGTCGGTATCATGGCAGAGACGGCAGCGGCAGGCGTGACAGCGGATCTGCTGGCAAAAGAGTGTGACTTTTTCAGTATCGGCACCAATGATTTAACAGGCTATACAATGGCAGCAGACCGGGGCAACGGTGAAGTGTCGTATCTGTATTCGGCATTGCAGCCGAGTGTGCTGAGAATGATCCGGAATATCATAGAAGCAGCCGGAAAGCAGCATATTCCTGTGGGAATGTGCGGAGAAGCGGCAGCCGATCCGCTGATGATTCCATTGTTGATTTCGTTTGGCCTGACAGAGTTCAGTGTCTCGGCACCGAGTGTACTGAGAGTGCGAAAATATATCTCAGGCTGGACAAAGGAAAAAGCAGATGAAATCACTGCCAAAGTAATGTCGCTGTCCACACGGCAGGAAATCAGCGATTATCTCAAAACGGTGATTTAAAAAAAGAGCGGTCATACTTCATAAAGTATGACCGTTTTCAGATGATAATGGGATTGGCAGTGAGATTTTTGCCGCAGGGTTCGGGAGATTCGCCCGACAAAGCATAGATGTCATCACAGCGGGTTTCGAGAGCATAGAGACGCCGAGCGTCGGGGGAAAGCTTTTTTACATCGGAAAAACGCATGACAACAGGCAGTTTTGCCGTGTTCCGCAGGGTGCGAAGAATGGTTTTGCCGTTCTGATTAAAGCCGAGAATTTTGATATAGGGGGGAAGAATATCGGAATCTGCTTGTGTGATACCGAGAAAGGCATATAATACAATGCGTCGTAAACGGGAGAGAGGATAGCGTTTTGTTTTGGCAAGGGAGAGCATTTCACTGACCGAACAGGCACTTCTGACGGCAGAAAAAAGCCTGTTTTCAAGCCCTTCACTGATGTCGGGGAGATGGGAAAAATCTTCGCGGGACATCATGCGAAGCCGGTAAAGAAGGGCATTTTCGAGCCGTGAAAGCTGATGGATGGGAGACATTTCGGTTTTGGGAATATAGTTTTGAAAGTCGGGATTGCTTTCATTCATCATCCGGCGGATAAGGGTAGCGGAAGCGATACTTTCTGAAACGGTCAGACTGTCGTGTGCGGAGCCGACACGCCGAACGGTTTCGGGAGAGATGGGAGCACTCATCCGACGGAGAGCCTTGAGATATTCAACCGCAAGAATATTGTTGGGAGAACGGAGCAAATCGGCAGAGCTTTGAGAAATTTCGGAAACGGCATTTTCACGTGCTTTCGCAAAGGTCTGACCGAGAGAAAGATAATATCTGATTTTGTCGGAGAGTGCGTCGGAGCAAAGCAAGTCAGCCGTTTTTTCGAGAGAGGATATTTTTCCGCACTCACTTCCGAAAGCAATCGTATCCACACAGCCGAGAGCATTTAAAAGATATACACCGCCAAAAGCGAATTTTTCGGCAGTGGCACAGGCGTATGTAACAGGCAGCTCTATGACTAAATCAATGCCGTTTTGCAGAGCGGTTTTTGTACGGGAATATTTGTCAAATACAGCGAAATCCCCCCGTTGGGTAAAGTTTCCGCTCATGCAGGCAATGATATAATCGGAACCGTTCCGACGCATGGTATCAAGCATATATCGGTGTCCGTTGTGAAAAGGATTGTATTCGCATATCAAAGAAGAAATTTTCATAAATTCACAATCTCCTTAATGAAAATTACCAAAAAAATGTTGAATTTATTTTGAATTTGTAGTATGATTATAGCATTGAAATAAATTTTTTGCAAACAAAAATCAGGAGGCACAAAAAATGAAAATACTGGTAATCAATGCAGGCAGTTCGTCCATGAAGTATCAGCTGATTGATATGCAGGACGAAAGTGTAATTGCCAAGGGCAACTGTGAAAGAATCGGAGCAGGCGGCCACTTCAAGCACACAACAGGTGACGGCAGAGTATATGAAACCGATGTCGTTATGAACAATCACACAGAAGCATTTGTGCAGATCAAAAATGCACTGCTCAGTGAAGAATACGGTGTTATCAAAAATCTGGACGAAGTATCCGCTATCGGCCACAGAATCGTGCAGGGCGGAGCATTGTTCAGTGAGTCCACCATTGTTACCGAGGAGGTTATCAAGGGAATTGAAAGCCTGATTCCGTTGGCACCGCTTCATAATGCGGCTCATGTACAGGGTATCAGAGCTTGTATTGATGTATTCGGTTCGGAAGTACCCGAAGTGGTGGTATTTGATACAGCGTTCCATTCCACCATGCCGGCAAAAGCATTCACCTATCCTGTACCGTATGAGTACTATGAGAAGTATGCCGTAAGACGTTACGGTTTCCACGGAACATCTCACAGATATGTTTCACAGCGTTGTGCAGAACTGATGGGCAAGGATATCAAAGATATTAAGATGATCACTTGTCATTTGGGCAACGGTTCGTCTATCACTGCCATCAAAGACGGCAAAGTCATTGATACCAGTATGGGACTGACTCCTCTTGACGGTATCATGATGGGAACAAGAACCGGTTCGCTTGATCCGTCCGTTGTGACATTCATTGCGGAAAAAGAGGGCTTGTCTCCGTCAGAGATGGATACACTTCTGAATAAGAAGTCAGGCTTCCTCGGAATTTCAGGCGTTTCATCCGATGACAGAGACGTGACAGCGGCAGCCGAGAGCGGCAATGCCCGTGCAAAGCTGGCAATTGATATTCTGGAGTATCAGATTCTGAAATATATCGGCAGCTATACGGCAGCATTAGGCGGAGTAGATGCAATCGTATTCACAGCCGGTATCGGAGAAAACCAGTGTTCACACCGTATCAATGTATGCAATCAGCTGGCATATATGGGCGTGAAGGTAGATGCCGAACGCAATGCAAAGGCAATCCGTGGCGTTGAAGGAAAAATTTCCACAGAGGATTCCGGTGTAGACGTATTCGTTATCCCGACCAATGAAGAATTGGTTATTGCAAGAGATACCATGGCATTGGTACAGAAATAAGATTGGCTGAAAAGAAACGGCAGTATGAAAGCGATTCATACTGCCGTTTTTGTTGCGATTCAGTTTTTTTCGTCAAAGTAGGAAGTAAACCAGACTTCGGGAGCGGTGAAAGTTTTCCCGTTGAGGTATTCGAGAATACCGCCGTCCGTTGTAAAGCGGAAAGAGAGTTTGTAGGAATAGAGAGCCTGCCATTTGTAGCCCATTTTACGGTTGATATCATTTTTGCCGTACTTGCCGTCACCTAAAAGAGGATGTCCGACAGAGGCAAGATGAGCCCTTATCTGATGAGTACGTCCTGTCAATAAATCAACTTCCACGAGACTGAAATGATTTTTTTCGGCGAGGACTTGGTATTTGGTTTTGATGATTTTAGCATTGGGAGAGGGCTTTTTGGAGATATAGACACGGTTTTGTTTTTCGTTTTTTTCGAGGTAGTCCACAAGCAGGTCGGATTTTTTATCAAACGTGCCGACAGCAATGCACAGATAAAATTTCCGAAGTTCACGGTCTTTGAGTTTCTGATTCATAATGCGGAGGGTTTCGGCATTTTTGGCGGCAATGACAATACCGCCCGTATTTCTGTCGATACGGTTGACGAGAGCGGGAGCAAAGGAATTTTCTTTTTTGGGGTTGTACTCTTTTTTGTCGTAGAGATAGTGCTGAACTCTTGCAATGAGAGAGTCAAAATGATAATTCTCGTCAGGGTGAACGATAAGACCGGGTTTTTTGTTCAAGAGCATGATATTGTCATCTTCATAGATAATATCGAGTTTGACGGGAGCCTTGAGGAAATCATATTCATCGGGAGTTTCCTGAAAGAATTCGTCTTTAATGTAGAGGGTGAGAATATCACCGGTATTCAGACGGCTGGAGATGTCGCATTTTTTGCCGTTGAGCTTGATGTATTTGGTACGGATGTATTTGTACATGAGAGACTGGGGCATATTTTTGAATTTTTTGGTGAGGAACTTGTCCAGACGCTGACCGCTGTCATTCTGAGTAATTTCAATTTGTCGCATGATTCACAATCCTTTGTAAGATAATAGGGATATTATAGCATAAAACGGAGCGAGTGCCAATATTTTAATCCGTTTTCTGATTAAAACCAATATACTCTTTTTTGAAAAGACTGTCAACTTGTCGAACAAAAATCTGTACAGCGGCATACTATAAAAGTGTAAGGAAAAAATGAGAGGAGATATTTTTGATATGGATGTCATGAAAGAACTGCAAAATGCAGAGTTTTTTATCCGCCCGCTGCCGAAAGAGACAGCACTGGCAATGGCATACGTGCCGTATCAGAACGCAGGGAAACTGTATTCAGCGGAGCATGGCATAGAGACGGGAACACTGTTTCCGGAGCTGAACAAGCCGTTTAAAGCGTATCAGTGGAAGAGGGGGAAGAAAGATGAGTGAACGGGAGAGATTACTGAAAAGACTGTCATCGTATGATTTTGCGGTGGAGGAACTTCACATATATCTGGACACGCATCCCGATGATGTCTCGGCATCCAAAGCCCTGAGGAGCTATGAAGAGAAAAGCAGTGAACTGCGAAAAGAATATGAGAGTAAATTCGGACCGTTGAGTGCAACAAATGAAACAGGCAACCGGTGGGCATGGATAGCAGACCCTTGGCCTTGGGATACACAGGAGGGATAAGCAAGTATGTGGGTATATGAGAAGAAACTGCAGTATCCTATTAATATCAGACAGACCAATCCGAAATTGGCAAAAATTATTATCAGTCAGTACGGAGGTCTGTAGTGTAAAAAGATATGAATTCAGGTATAAAAAAATATGTCAATATCGCAGGACTCACGGTAGAATACAATACGTCTGACAAATGACTTCAACAGAGAATTTTTGACTTCTTCGGGAACGGCAGGCGATTTGAGAGATGGAAGTAATTGTATGGTTTTGAGTCTGAGCTTCTGTAATTCGGAATGTTCATCACGGGATTCTGGCAGATGAAGTTTTTGTTCCAATGCGGCAATTTTATCTTTGACCTGCTGACGGCTTTGTTTGAATTCGTCGAGAGTATACACGCCATTTTCATAAGCATCTTTAATGCGTTGGAGCTTTTTGTTTTCACGCTGAATGAGAGCGGGAATATTTTCATCAGGCTTTTCTGTTTTGGGAGCGGACTCTATTTTGAAAGAAGAAGTATCAATGCAGTGTTCAAGAGTGTCAAGAACGATCTGATTGATTTTTCCGATACTGATACTGTGAGAAGTTTTGCATTTGCCGTGAGCGTAGGCATAGCACTGTAAGGAAGTGTGTCCGACAGCCTGACAAAGTGTTGCACCACAGGCAGAGCATCTGACAAGTCCCTGTAACATAAACGGCTGTTTGGCAGATTGTTCACGCATATATTTTGTTTGGGAAATTTTGCGGAGCCTGTCCTGTACTTTATCAAACATTTCCTGAGAAATCAGCGGCTCATGTGTACCGTCAATGATAAGCGTATCGGGATTGTCTGAACGGTGATTGGCTTTTCCGGTGGGAGTCCAGCGGATTTTTCCTGTATAGACGGGATTTTTGAGAATATATCGGACAGTACGGTTTTCAAAGCGGTTTCCTCTGCGAGTGCGATAGCCGTTGTCGTTAAGTTCTCTTGCAATCGTGACCATGCCTTTGCCGTCAAGAAAATCGGAGAATATCCGTTTGAGAACAGGAGCGGTTTCGGGATCGGGAATATATTTGCCGTCCCTGATGTCATAGCCAAAAGATGGAATCGTGACAGCTTCGCCACGGGAAACTTTTTCATTCATACCACGCTTGACCTCTTCGGCAAGGTTGATGGAATAATATTCGTCCATTGCTTCGATCATAGCTTCCATGATGACGGACATCTTATCATCACCGATATTTTCGGAAATGGAAATGACATCAATGCCGCACTGCTTGCGGAGCATGGATTTGTAGACAATGCTGTCCTCACGGTTGCGGGCAAAACGGCTGAACTTCCATAAAAGGATAGCGTCAAAGGGTTTGGGAGAAGTTTTTGCAATACCTATCATTTTGTTGAAATTCGGTCTTTTAGCGGTAGTTCTTCCTGAAATGCCCTCGTCAATGAAGATATATTCATCAGGCAAAATATAATCATTTCTTTTTGCATATTCCCGTATTTTTTCAAGCTGAGAGCTTGGCGAATACTCCGTCTGATCGTCAGTCGATACACGGATATAAGCCGCTGCTGTTTTCATGCAATCCCTCCTTAATTAATTATCCCTGTCGGTGTTATATCCGGCAGGGCTTTTTTTGTTCAAATATAAGCTCCGTTTTCGAGTATTTTCTTCAAGGGGGTATAAAACTTTCTCCTCATGCGTTTAGTGTGGCTCAACGGGGCTTATACGGGCTGTATGAGCGTGTTACAAAGCACGTTGTCATTTGTTTTTGAATAATCAGTTTTCATTCCCAGTCAATGTCATCATGGCTTACGGTTTCACCGTTTGCCAGATCCTCATGAGCTTCCTTTATTGCCTGCAAATCATCTGCACTTGCAATATCATCTGATACAAACCTTTTGGCAATCTCGAATAATAATAATTGTTCCTGTTCGGGCATACAATCAATCATTTCTACAAGTCTGTTTCTTACCGGTGACATAATTTACACCCCCTTATAAACTTCTCCACGAGGAGCTATTTTTTCAATCAGTATTCCTTTTTCTGTTATGGTTTCGCCTGTAATATCGTCAGTATGCTGCGTTTCAAAGTATGAAAAGAGAATACGCCAGTCCCCGACACGGAGCCTGTAACTGTTGTCTGAGCCTTTAAGAGCCTTTATATCTCCCTCCGGCAGTCCCTCAACTGCTTTTTTTATTCTCTGTTTTGTTGGCTTATCCAATCCGCTTATCGTCTTGACTGCCCTTTTTGAATATCGTATTTCCACACTTCCACTTCCTATTATATCATTTTCCGTTACTCAAAACAAATGGGTAATGGGTATTTTTTTATTTTATGCATTGGCATTGTTCGACATCTCTTTTTCAAGCAGTTCCATTATTAAGGAGGTCAGACTTTTACCCTTGCTTTCAGCAAATGCTCTGTAACGTTCCTTATCACCCAACGGCAAATTGAGAGTGAGTTTATCCCTTTTTTCTTTCATATATTTCATTGTGCGTTCCTTTGCTTTTTCATCATAAGCCATTCCAATCACCTCTTTTCCTCAATCATTATATCATATTTATGATTACACGGCTATACGCAAATTACACAAAAACACGGCTATATCTTTGTACAATATTCTTTAGAAAAATGATTGACATATAGCCGTGTATATGATATAATAATATCAATGAAAGACAGGGAGGTGATAAAATGAAAGACAAAATAAAAAAGCTCACCGAGCTTATGAAAGAGCTTGGCAAGCTGATGGCTGAGGTTCTCAAGCTTCTCACACAGATAACCTTAGCCGAGATGGCAGTCAAGACCATAATTCAGATATGGTTCAACCTCTAAGCCAAAAACCGAGTACTGAGGGGGCGAAAGCCCCCAAAGGAAAGGGTTTATATAGATATTATCATACAAAAGGAGGAATGTCAAGTGCTGAAAGAAGTTTTAAAATTGGTCTGGGAGTTATTGAAACTTTGCGGATTTATTTTAGCGGCGGCTGTTTTGATATGGTTCATGATTAAAGCTGCCACAATTTGAAAATGTTGCCCGAAACCATTATTTTACCCATTACTCTTTGTCGGAGTAATGGGTATTTTTTATATTTCTCCGTTTTCCATCATTCTTTCGTATTCTTCCATTGTGATGTTAAGGTCATAGAAAAACTCGTTTGCCAGCAGGTCCAGTTCCGCTCCGCAGTGGGGGCATATGATGATGGCATTGCCGTCAACGCATTGGCTTTCATCAAAGTCCACCACACCTTCTTCTCCGCACACCGTGCACTCTATGTTCAGCATATTTGTTCACTCCTTTTTAGTTTTCTTCTTGTGCAATTCTTAAACTTTCTCTGTATTGATATGCTTCGGCTATCTTCGTAAATGTTACTGTTCCGTTGTAATTTTCTTTGACTACTTTTTCGACTTCATCAAGGTCTACTCTATAAAATTCTTTTCGTGGATTAACTTTATTTACTTTGCATTTGTCAAAGTGTTTATGTAAAGCGTTTTCTAATGCAGGTGCATCTTCACTGAAAATCATTGCGTGTACATCAAACTCAAACGGAACAGATGCACTGCTCAATTCGTTTATCCTGTCCATAGGCTCCAAACGCCTTGTCATACCTATCTTGTAAACATTTTCGCCAAAAGAACCTATGTTACTGATGATATAAACAAAGCCGGCACGAGTATTCTGTTCTCTGTTCAAAACATCTTCTTTTTCTTTTTCTACCGCTTTCAACTTTTCTTCAAGTTCTTTAATTTTGTCAATGTAAAGCTGTTTTTCTACTTCGGAAGATTTTTGCATATAGCTCATAAGTTTACTGATTTCATTCTTGAATTGAGTTTCCTCTTTTTGTACTTTGGCTTTTTCTTTCTCAATCTCACGACGGACTTTTTCTTCTTCTATCATCTGTTCTTTGATAGCCTTTTGTTGAAGTTTCTCCTGTTCTTTTTGATACTCATAAGCATACAACAGGTCGGCTTCCTGAAGTTTTATTTCAAGAAATTTTTTATCAAGTTCTACTTGATTTATAGCAAATAATTTGTTAAGTAACTCAAAAGTCTTAATTATTTTGCTTTTTACATTTGCAATATTTTTTACAGTGATAGATGATATGGCAGCGGCAACTTCGGAATTAAAGCAACGTAATAACTGCTTTGATGCACTATCTATCATTTTTTTATTTTCGTATGAACGCTGAATTATAGATCTGTCATTTTTTATCAGTTCTTTCTCTTCCAATACCAACAAATTATATTTGCTCTTATATTCTTCCGAAGTGATAGTTTCGTCAACAGAAATTATTGTACAACCTATAAGCACTTCTTCTTGTAAATTCTTTAATTGAGATTTCAAATTATGTATATCCGCTCTCAAATCATTTGCATTTTGGTTTAAAAATCGAACTTGTGAAACAGACTCGGTTCTTATTCTTTCTGTTTCAGTAGCTTTCTTTTCAGCTTGTTCAATAATATCAGCAGACTTCTTTTCAGCTTTTTCGATAATATTGTTTGCCTTTTGCTTTTGATCTTTTACTATTTCCCTTCCTTCTTTTTTGGCATTAGCAATTATTAAATCAGCTTCCTGTGTTTTTTGAGCCATTAGTTCATCGGCTTTTTGCCTGGTTACATCGGAATCAAGTCATTGACTGAGCGATGACGGGCGGCGGCAAGTTCCCTATGGGGCATGTGAGTTGCGACGGTACGTATAACGGTATTGTAATAGGTACAAGCGTTTCGTCTCCTATGGGTAAAGTACCGCCCCGAGCCGGAAATGGCTTGTCATTCGGAGAAGAAAAAAAGTATATGGTTATGGTTTTTATCATCTGTCTTACTATAATCGTATACTATTTTTCTACAAAAGTCAATGACTTAGTAATAACTTTTTGTGATTGGAGTGTAGAAAATGTCATTTGCTGAAAATCTGAGAGTGGCAAGGGAAAAGAAGAAAATTTCTCAGCTTGAACTTGCACAGCTTGTAAAGGTTAATCAATCTGCTATCGCACGTTTTGAACTCGGGCAGAGATTTCCGAATGTTCTTTTGGGTGATCAGATTGCCAAGAAACTTGATACGACGGTTGATGAACTTGTGAACGGGCAGACGGAGTGATGAATGAGCTGGCAAAAGTACAATTACCGTATCTGCCGCAAATGCGGTAAAGAATGGAATGTGTCTGTACAGGACAAGAGCGGCAAGCGGTATATTTGCCCGTACTGTACACACCCAAAAAATCATAAACATTGAAAGGGGGTGTTGATATGGGTATCATACAATATGAAGATAATGATAAATTTGTAGGTACACTTACGGAATGCGAGACCGACGGAAAGGGCAATGTACTGGAAAGAACGTATCAGGATAATCAGCTGTATGAAAGTTTCTGGGAAAAGGCTTCAAGAAATATTGCAAGAACGCTGCAGGAAATACTGATTCAAAGACCTGAACTGATACCTGTTTTTGCAGAATTAGCTCAACAAGAGCCGGATGAATTTGCAGATCAGCTTGATTTGCCGATTTATGAACAAACCAAAACATAAGTCGGGATTACCGACATGAAAAGAAAGGATGACAAAAAATGGACGTTGGAATGATGGTACTGTGTATGCTTCCGGCAATGGCATTGATACTGCCGGCTTGCCTGCTTGAAGGCGTATGGGAGAAGTTGTGTAAAAAGTTTCCGAAATTGCAGGCATGGTATGATGAGCACACACCTTCCATTAACGAGTATCAGACGGAGGAGGACAGCTGATGAATCAGAGCAAAGAAAAATCCGCTGTCGGAGCGGCAACTCCGGCAACGGACAGAGAAAATGATTTCAACAATATTATATCCGATTCGGGCGAAAAAATCAAGATGCTTGAGGTAACAAAACTCAGGCATCACCCCGATAATCCGAGAAAAAATATCGGTGACATCACGGAGCTTACCGACTCCATCAGAAAAAACGGTATCATGCAAAATCTGACTGTCATTCCAAAAGATGATGTATACTGGGTACTTATCGGCAACAGACGTTTTGAAGCGGCTGTTGCTGCCGGAATGACAAGACTTCCCTGCAAGGTCGTAACCGATCTTACTCCGGCACAGCAGCTTGGTATTATGCTTGAAGAAAATATGCAGCGTAATGATCTGACCGTCATTGAACAGGCACAGGGCTTTCAGTTAATGCTTGACTTCGGTGAAACCGTCAAGACCGTAGCAGAAAAAACAGGCTTTTCGGAAAAGACCGTCAGACACCGTTTGAATATCGCAAAGCTTGATATGAATCTTCTTTCCGAAAAATCGAAAGAATGGCAGCTCACTATCTCCGATCTGACAGAACTTGAAAAACTCAAAGATATAAACGTCAGAAACAAAGTTCTGAAAAGAGCAACTGATTCAAAGAATCTGAAATGGATGATAGAGGCTGAATTAAGAGAAGAAAAGCGAAATGCCAACGAAAAAATATACAGGGCTATGTTCAAAAAAGCAAAGATACCTTTTGACGATAAAGCCAAAAATCACTTATGGAGTTCCGGTAATGAGGTTGTTAAAACATATGATCTGAATAGCAAAGTAGCTGAAAAATTCAATTTTAAAATAACAGATGATCTGATTTTTACAATCTATTTCAATACCATATATGTTCTCAGAAAAAAAGCAAACAAGAAAAAAGAACTGACCGAACAGGAAAAGAAACAGCAGCAAATAAAAGCAAACTGTAAACAAGTAAGCGTGATATTCAAAGCACTTATCAATGAGATGCGTCTTTTTCTCGAGCAGAATATCATAGAGAAATCTTCCGGACTTATGGGCGGCGGAACATTCTGTTCAGACAGAGAACTTCGTTTTGCGTGGGATACGCTGATGTATGCCAGAGGATCGGCAGTCATAAGCGATTTTGTCCCATTATTCATTGAAAAGGAATTTCATGAAGTGAATGAGGAAGACAGAAAAATTGCCAAAAACAAACTCAGACGTGTACCGGTAGCTTTGCAGATAGCCTATTCAGTAGTAAAAAAAGCGGAGTTTTGTTCACTTCCGATAGACCGTTATAACGGAAATTATATAGAGGACAATGCAAAAGGGTATGACGATCTTTATAAGCTTATCAGAGGATGGGGCTTTCGTTTTCCGGAAGACAAAGAAAAAGAATACGAAGGCATACTTGACGGAAGCAGTGATCTCTACACGAAAGACGGTGAT
Source organism: Ruminococcaceae bacterium UBA2857 (assembly GCA_002350705.1). Taxonomy (GTDB): domain Bacteria; phylum Bacillota; class Clostridia; order Oscillospirales; family Acutalibacteraceae; genus UBA1213. Next base: position 3,503 of record DEFH01000037.1, on the reverse strand, counting down.
AAAAATGCCTGAAAACATCAATCGGATACTCGGCAAATTGACGGAAGTTTTGCAGATGACTCATGCCGGCTGTGATATTGTCGGTATTGCCAAAGACGGAGAGTATGCCGTCATCAGATGGCAGAACGGCTCTCAAAAGAAAATCAATATATCATGTGACAGTGGAATTTCCGCTGTCCATGACATTATTAAAGGAATCATGTATTAGAGGTGACAAATTTGAATCAAGTATCACTGATCGGCAGACTGACAGCAGAACCTGAACTGAAACACACACAGACCGGAACAGCAACTACACGTTTTTCAGTGGCAGTTGACAGAGCCTTCGTGAAACAGGGAGAAGAACGTCAGACAGATTTTATCAATGTGGTTGCATGGAGCGGCACAGCAGAATTTGTTTGCAAGTATTTCGGCAAGGGACAGAGAATCGCCCTGACAGGCTCTATCCGTACAGGCTCTTACACAGACCAGAACGGAAATAAGCGTTATACGTTTGATGTGTGGGCGAATAACGTGGAGTTTTGCGACAGCAAAACCACTTCCGCGGGAACGGCACAAAACACACAGCCCGTATCACAGCCGGCAGCAAACAACAACGGCTTTGACGGCAATTTCAGTGATATGCCCGCAGATGAGGATTTGCTATTTTGATGAAATTTACAGTTTACGGAAAACCTCAGGGAAAAGCACGTCCGAGATTTACCCGTCAAGGGCATGCTTATACCCCAAAGCAGACGGCAGACTATGAGAAGCAGATCAGACAGGCATACATAACGGCAGGTGGTGAGATGATAAGCGATACCGCACCGATTTTGATATGCATTACAGCCTGTTTCAAAAAGGCAAAGTCAAATAAAATGACCGAACCCACACTAAAGCCCGATTCAGATAATATCGCAAAGATTGTGTGTGATGCCCTGAACGGTATCGCGTACAAGGACGATAAGCAAATTATCTCTTTGACGGTTGACAAGGTGTGGGCTGATGACGGCATTGAAAGGGTTGAAATTGATGTCGAACAGTTTTATCCCTGATGACAACTACGGCTATAAAGTCGATATAAGTAATCCAAAAATCAAGCCGCTGTATGAACGCTATAAGAAGTGGAAAGGCATACCGGCATGGTTTCCGTTGTCCGATCAGGAGCGGCTTGAATTTGAGGGGTATATCTTAAAAAATAAAGAATGATTTTCATGTTTATACCCCGAAAAGTCGAATTTGACAGCTTTTCGGGGCATAGGTGAAAGAACATTTTTGTTAAACTTCCCTGTCCGGTCACTGCCAGAGGGCATACTTGTCAGGTCGGTCACTGATAAAAATAAAAAATGAAAAGTGGTGGTCAAATGTCAAGACCAAAGAAAGAAAACCTTGATTACTTTCCATTTGACACGGATTTTTTCATAGATACGAAAATAAAAATCCTGAAAGCAAAATTCGGTGCTGACGGGATAGCAGTATATTTGTATATACTGTGTGAAATCTATCGTGACAAAGGTTATTATACTGAGTGTGACGAAGATTTTGTATTGGTAATGTCGGATTACTTCCGTTTTTCCGAAAACAAGACAATGCAGATATTAGAATACTTGTTCAGCCGGTCACTGCTTGTGAAAAGCAAACTTTCTGAATCGGTCACTGTGATAACTGCAAAATCAGTGCAGCGAAGGTATCAGGCGGCAAAGAAAGCGTCCATCAAAAAAGAGAAGGGAATTTTTGCCCGTGAGGTCATCGTAGATGAGAGGATTTGGCTCTTAAAAAAAGAGGAGACCGAACCCCCTATTAAAGTGCAGCTTTTTGAGGGTTTACCCGAGAAAAACGAGAATTTACCCGAGGAAAACAACAATAAATCCATGGAAAAATCCCTAAAGGAAAGTAAAGTAAAGGAAAGGAAAGGAGAGAGTGTGCCGGCTGATGCCGACACCCCCTCGCCCTTTGCCGACTACCAGGCAATCATTGATTTATTCAATAAAATTTGCACTTCACTTCCCAAAGCACAGAATGTTTCCGATAAAAGAAAAAAACAAATCAGAAGTATTATTAGGCAGTTCAATCCCGATTTTAAGAGTGTTTTTGAGAAAATAGAAAAATCGGACTTTCTGACAGGCAGAAACGGAAAGTGGAACGGATGCGGTTTTGATTGGATCATGAATCCAAGTAATTTTGTGAAGATTATCGAAGGAAACTATGACAACAAGGAGGGCAACCATGCAGAACATAAGAGAACTGATGAACAGGATCCCCAAGGCGGCAAGTACGGCACATACTTGTAAAAAATACAAGAATGAAGCCGAAAAAATGAACGCTCTCATTTATGGGGCAAAAATAGGTGGAATTGACTGCCAGAAGTGCAACAACAGGGGCGTTATTTATCTCATGCAGGGCGATGAAGTAGTATTCAAAAAGTGCGAGTGTTGGAAAGTCCGTCAAAGCCTGCTGAGAATCAAGCGGAGCGGTCTGGAAAAACTTCTCAGAAAATACACGTTTGAGCGGTATGAGGACGAAGAGCCCTTTCAGAAATTCATTAAACAAAAAGCACTTGACTTTCTGAAAGACAAAAGCGAATGTTTTTTCATCGGCGGTCAGGTCGGATGCGGAAAGTCGCATATCTGTACAGCGATTGTCGGGGAACTTCTGAAACAGGGCAAGGAAGCCCGTTATATGCAGTGGAGAGATGATATTACCAGAATCAAACTTAATGCCAATACACCTGAATACAGTGCATTGGTGGAGCCGTTCAAAACGGTTGAGGTGCTTTATATCGACGATCTATTCAAGACCGAGCAGGGAAAATCTCCTACAACGGCAGACATTAATATCGCTTTTGAAATTATCAATCACAGGTATATCAATTCCGATCTGATAACCGTTATCAGTTGCGAGAAGACCATGCAGGAACTAATGGAAATAGACGAAGGTGTTGCAAGTCGTATCCGTGAGCTTTCCGACAAGTATACAATATGTGTCAACAAGGACAGAAATAAGAATTACCGGCTGAAAGGGGTTTGGTAACAATGACATTCAAAACATGGATAAAGCAATTCAAGGGCGAAGGTACCCCTCTGTCCAATCTTGTACAGAACCGTATCAAAGCCATGAACGGCAAAGCACCGGAAATCTCTTTGCATCAATTTAACTGTTTTGTGCTTGATGATATAGGAACAGAAAATGCTACACAAACTGCATTTAATCTCATTGATGAGATATACTTATCTAACAAACCGATCATTGTTACAACCAATCTGCATCCTGCACAAATGAAAAACAGCGACAGCATTGAAAGAAAGCGAATGTATGACAGGATTCTTGAAATCTGCGGAACAAAGATTCTTGTTGAAAACGACAAAAGCCGTTTGCAGTCAGGCATTGACAAAGGCAGGCGGGCAGAAGTTATTTTAAATTCATAAGCGGCACTTTTGACAAAACTTCTCATAACTCTGATTATCGGAAGTTGATATTAAAAAAATGATTGATATTAACGGATTTGAAAAAATGGCAACCGCAAT
>DEFH01000025.1:26366-71426 GCA_002350705.1 Ruminococcaceae bacterium UBA2857 | reverse complement strand
GCGTAGGCGGGGGAGTATGTCACTACGGGAAAGGTGGAAACAAGATGGCATTGAAAAACAGAGGATATGTACAGATTGAGGTCTCGAAAAAAGCAGAGGCAAGTTTGCAGGAGGGACATCCGTGGATTTATGACGGAGAGCTGAGCAATATGAAAGGCAAGCCTGTCAACGGTGAACTGGTGGACGTGATTTCCCACAAGGGAAAATATTTGGGGACAGGCTTTTATAATGATCATTCCAAAATCAAAATCCGTGTGATTTCCAAAAATGCGAATGATAAATTTGACAGTGCGTTTTTTGAGAGAAGAATTCGTTATGCATGGGATTACAGAAAAACGGTCATGGGGGAGGATTTGAATTGCTGCCGTGTGATTTTCGGAGAAGCGGATACATTTCCGGGACTGACAGTGGACAAATTTTCCGATATACTGGTCACACAGACATTATCACTGGGCATTGAACAACGGAAAGAGATAATTTTTCCGCTGCTCCTGAAAGTTCTGAACGAGGACGGACAAAATGTCAGAGCAATTTATGAAAGAAATGATGTAGGCATCAGAAAGCTGGAGGGCATGGAAGAAAACAAAGGTTTTTACCTGGGCAGTTCCGACAGTACCAATGTAATCATTACAGAGAACGGCATTCAATATCATGTTGATTATGAAAACGGTCAGAAAACAGGTTTTTTCCTTGACCAGAAATATAATCGTCTTGCGGTGTCGAAAATCGCAAAGGGAAGAAAGGTGCTGGACTGCTTTACACATACCGGTTCATTTGCCTTGAATGCGGTGATGGGCGGTGCAGAGCACGTCTGTGCGGTGGATATATCGGAGGATGCCGTGGAGATGGCAAGAAAAAATGCACAGCTCAACGGCTTTGAAAACAGGATGTCTTTCAAAGCGGCAAATGTATTTGACTTGCTGCCGAATATGCCGTTGGATGAAAAGTATGATTTTATTATTCTGGATCCTCCCGCATTTACAAAATCCCGTGCCACTGTGGACAGTGCCGTCAGAGGCTATAAAGAAATCAATTTGCGTGCCATGAAGCTGCTGCCGAGAGGAGGCTATCTGGCAACGTGCTCCTGTTCGCATTTCATGAAAGACGAACTTTTCAGAACCATGCTGAAAAGTGCCGCACTGGATGCGGGTGTTTCACTCCGTCAGATAGAGGCCCGTCAGCAAGCCCCCGACCATCCGATTTTATGGAATGTTCCCGAAACGGATTATCTGAAATTCTATATTTTCCAAATCGTATAAAAGAAAAACGCACTCAAGGCATAGAAATTCCGCTTTGAGTGCGTTGTCTTTACGGGAGAGCACTGAAAAAGGCAATAATTTCGTCGGCACTGACGGGACGCATATTGTTGGCATCGACACCGACATCATAGCGTCGGACACCGTTTTGCAGATTCCGAAAGTTATAGTCGGCATGATTGTGCTGGTGTCCGTGAAGATGAATACTTCCCCTGAAAAATTGGTTCCATTCCAGTATGGGATAATGGAATAAGATGAACTGTGTGTTCATATAATTCACTTGTCTGTAATCGGAGATACTCTCAAAAAGGGATTTCTCAAAATGCACACTGTCGGCGAATCCGTCATGATTGCCTTTGATAAGATGTTTGTGTCCCTTTAGCTGACAGAGTATTTCTGCGGCGAGAGCACTGCCTTTCATGGTGAAGTCACCGAGCACATAAATTTCATCATTGGGATTTACTCTGTTGTTCCAGTTGTCGATTAAAGCCATGTTCATCTGTTCGACAGTCCGAAAAGGTCTGTTTGCAAATTTTATTGCATTGTTATGATAGAAATGCAGGTCTGCTGTGAAATAAATCAAAAAACCATCTCCGTTCATTCAGTTGAAAATTTCATCGTAGTTGCTGTAATGCCTGATGAGTGATGCATCATAGTCGATCATAAAGTCTGCTATAAAAAATTCTTTTCCGTCAGCAGTGAAATAGTAGTACTGTACAGGTGTGTCATAGGTGTAATCGTCAGTGCCGAGAGATACCTTTACCCGGTCGGGAGAAAGACCTGTCTCTTTAAAAAGCTTTTTCTCTTTTCTGACAAATTCTGCGTGGCGGTTGAGTTGTTTTGCCTCGTTGATATAGACAAAATCATATTCATCGTCGGCATCGGTCCATTTTTTGTCGTGTATGTAATAGGCACCCAGACGGTTATCCTTGCTGTCACAGATACCGATAAAGGAATCTTTGTAGTATTTTCTGCCGTCAAATGAGATGATAATATCCGCCGTTTTTTCAGCGGCTTTCAGAAAATCGCTTTGAGTATCGGAGCAGTTGATTTTCATAAAATCAACAATGTCCCCTTTCTCTATTGAAACAGAATATTCCGTTTCAATTTGACGGAACTGTTTTTGACAAGTGTTTTGCAGAAGTGAAAAATACTGTGAACTGAAATTGCTGTCGGTGCTTTCGGTGCTGCCGAATTTGGAGCCGTCAATGTTGATATCGTGCATTTCACTTTTGACATAGTACTCAAAGCCATATTCACTGTCACGGAAATTGCACTGCAAGCCGTTGTTTTTGGTTGTTTCGGTGGAGAGGAGGGTACATTCGCCAAAATTTTGTCGGGCATACCTGACAAGCTGGCTTTCCGACTTGACGTGACACGCACTCAATAAAAATATACCAATACCAATCAATATAATCGTACCTAAGATTTTTCGGAATATCTTTTTCATCAAACATCACCTCTTGCATTTATTTTAGAATATATCATAAAAAAATTCAATGCTTTTATTGACAGATTACAGCAAAAAAGGGTATAATTTTTATATACAATCAATCAACGGAGGTTTTGTAGCCATGTGGGTGAGAACGCAGGATAAAACGAAAATTGTCAATACCGATCATATTCAGTTTATGACGACTTCCAAAAGCTACGGCAGTAAAGATTCTGCCGGAAAAGCACTTTGTTCCGCCATTATTTTCCAGCCGGTACAGGGAAGCGTTATCTCAATGGGACTGTATCATGATATTTACGAGGCACAGGAAATTATGGATAAAATTCTGGAATTCCTGTCGTCAGGTGACAGCAGAATTTTTGAAATGCCGTAAAGCAATGACACCAAAGAATGAAAATTTCTTTGGTGTTTTTTGTAATGCTGTTGACAAATAGCACTCAGCATGCTATATTGTTAGCAGACTAACAATTAGCTTACTAACATTTTGAAAGAAAGGAGTTTTTGATGTGCCGGAAGAAAAAAATGTCGGAATGGAAATCAGCAAAACACATAATCTGATTCTGCGATATTGCCTGCATACCGATTTCAAAAGGGTCATGAGCAGCGGTACAGGCAAAAGCAGTTGGATTATCGGTTATCTTGCGGAACACCCCGACAGAGAAATTTTTCAGCGTGACATTGAAGAAATTTTTTCAATGAGACGCTCTACCGTTTCCAACATGATAAAGCTGATGGAACAAAAAGGCTATATCAGACGGGAAACAGTTCCGTATGACGCAAGATTGAAAAAACTTGTGCTGACACCAAAGGCGATGGAAACTCACAGAAAAATCAATGAGACCGTTGTTCTTGGGGAAAATAAAATGCGGAAAAATATTTCCGATGAAGAATTAACGACATTTTTCAATGTGCTGGAAAAAATACAGCGTAATCTGGAAGAATAAAGGAGGATTTTTCAGTGATTCGTACTTTGTCAAAATGTGTCCGTGAATACAAGCCGGCTTCGATACTTACACCGATATTTATTTTGTGTGAGTCACTGCTGGAAGTGTATCTGCCGTTCAGAATGGCGGACATGATCGACTATTTTGAAAAGCCTGATCCCGACATGAAACAGATTCTCATCAAAGGACTGATTCTGGCAGGCATTGCCTTTGCGTCACTGGCTTTCAGTGCCTTGGCAGGAAAATATGCCGCAGTTGCCTCATCAGGCTTTGCCAAAAATTTAAGACATGATCTGTTTTATAAAGTGCAGACTTTTTCATTTGCCAATATTGACAGATTTTCCACATCAAGCCTTGTTACCCGTATGACAACCGATGTCACCAATATTCAGAACTCGTTTCAGATGATCCTGAGAATGGCTGTCAGAGCCCCGTCTATGATGATATTTGCAATGATTATGTCATTTACAGTCAATGTGTCACTGTCATGGACATTTATCTTATTTATTCCCGTGATCGCACTGGCATTGTTTGCGATTATCAGAGTCGCACACCCGATATTTACCAAAGTGTTCCAAATCTATGACAAATTGAACAATGTCGTACAGGAAAATCTGCACGGTATCAGAGTGGTCAAATCCTTTGTACGTGAGGAGCATGAAACAGAAAAATTCAAGGAGATTTCTCAGCAGATCTATGACAGCTTTTCCAAAGCGGAAAAAACGATTGCTTTCAATATGCCTGTCATGCAGATATGCATTTATGCGTGTATCATGATTATATCATGGTTTTCGGCACACTTCATTGTGGAGGGAACCATGACAACAGGGGAACTGGTCAGCATGATGTCCTATATCATGCAGATTTTAATGAGCCTGATGTTCCTGTCCATTGTCATGGTCATGGTTACAATGTCAAGGGCATCGGCAGAACGTGTTGCGGAGGTTCTCAATGAAGAGCTTGATTTGACAAACGGTGAAAAACCGATTCGGGAAATTCCGAACGGTGCGATTACATTTGAAAACGTCAGCTTCAGTTATGCCAAAGATGAAAGCAGGCTTTGTCTGAAAGATGTCAATATCAAAATCAAATCAGGCGAAACAGTGGGAATTATAGGCGGTACAGGTTCTTCAAAGTCTACTTTTGTACAGCTGATTCCGAGACTATACGATACGACAAAGGGTACTGTTTATGTAGGCGGTATCAATGTGAGAGAGTATGATATTGAGGCACTGCGTGACAGTGTGGCAATGGTACTGCAAAAAAATGTGTTGTTTTCGGGCACTATCAAGGAAAATCTCCGTTGGGGCAATGCAAACGCTACTGACGAGGAATTGGTGAATGTCTGTAAGCTGGCACAGGCGGATGATTTTATAGAGCGTATGCCTGACAAGTATGATACTTATATCGAGCAGGGAGGAACAAATGTATCGGGCGGTCAGCGTCAGAGACTGTGTATTGCAAGAGCCTTGCTGAAAAAACCAAAAATACTGATTCTGGACGACTCCACAAGTGCCGTTGACACCAAAACCGATGCACTGATACGAAAGGCTTTCCGTGAGCAGATTCCCGATACCACGAAAATTATTATTGCACAGCGTATCTCGTCTGTACAGGATGCGGATAAAATCATTGTTCTGGACAACGGTTCTATCAATGCCGTAGGCACACATGAACAGCTTTTGCAGTCCAACAAGATTTATCAGGAAGTATACTACTCTCAGCAGAAAGGAAGTGGCGAATCATGAATACAAAAGGCGGTGCAAGAGTTCCGTCAGGCAGGAGAGGCATGGGACCTCCTCCAAAAATGGGGGATCCCAAGAAAACCATCAAACGTCTGATGTCTTATATGAGCGAATATAAAGGAAGATTTGTTTTTGTGCTGATATGTATTTTAATCAGTGCAGGGGCAGGCGTTGTCAGTGCGATGTTTATACAGGTATTGATCGATAATTTCATTCTGCCCATGAAAGAGACAAACAGCCGTGATTTCAGCGGCCTTGTGACAGCCATGATTGTTATGGGAAGTATTCTTCTTCTGGGAGCGGCGGCAACGCTGATTTATAACAGAATCATGGTAACGATTTCGCAGGGCATACAGAAAAAAATCCGTGATGAAATGTTTGAACATATGCAGAAACTTCCCGTCAGATTCTTTGATACCAATACACACGGTGATTTGATGAGCCGTTACACCAATGATACAGATACACTCCGTCAGATGTTGTCCATGAGTATTCCGCAGATGTTTTCTTCGCTGATAACAATAGTAGCTGTATTTGTGGCAATGGTAGTGCTGAATTTCTGGATGACAATGTTTGTATTGCTGTTTGTGGGAATCATGCTGTTTATTACAAAAACTCTTGCCGGAAAAAGTGCTGTGTATTTCATCAGACAGCAAAAACAGCTTGGTGATGTCAACGGCTACATTGAAGAAATGATTAACGGTCAGAAAGTCATTAAAGTATTCTGTCACGAGGAAAAGGCAAAAGAGGATTTCGACAAAAAGAATGAAGAGCTTTGTGAAAGTGCCGCCAATGCCAATACCTTTGTGAATATTCTCATGCCCATCATGAACAATCTCGGCAATATTCAATATGTATTGATTGCCATTGTGGGAGCGGCACTGGCTATCTATGGAATCAGCCCTGTGACACTCGGCACAATCGCATCATTTTTACAGCTTTCCAAAAACTTCACCAGACCTATCGGTGAAATTTCCAACCAGTTCAACTCCATTATTATGGCTCTGGCAGGTGCGGAGCGTATTTTCAAGCTAATGGATGAAGAGCCTGAAAAAGACGAAGGTTATGTAACGCTTGTCAATGCGAAGTATGACAGGGAGAACAATCTTGTTGAAACAGATGAGCGTACAGAAATGTGGGCATGGAAACATCCTCACGGTGACGGGACGGTGACTTATACAAAACTGTGCGGCAATGTGGTGATGGATGATGTGGATTTCGGCTATGTTCCCGAAAAAATCGTCCTGCACAATGTTACGCTTGATGCAAAGTCGGGACAGAAAATTGCCTTTGTCGGTGCAACGGGTGCAGGCAAGACAACTATCACCAATCTTATCAACAGATTCTATGATATCGACGACGGAAAGATCCGTTATGACGGCATTAACATCAATAAAATCAAAAAGTCCGATTTGAGAAAGTCACTGGGAATTGTATTGCAGGACGTGCATTTGTTCACAGGAACGGTCATGGATAATATCCGTTACGGAAAACTGGACGCCACTGATGAAGAATGTATCGCAGCGGCAAAACTTGCCAATGCACACAACTTTATTACACGTCTGCCTGACAGCTACAATACCGTTATCACAGGTGACGGGGGACAGCTTTCACAGGGACAGTGTCAGTTGATTTCGATTGCCAGGGCGGCAGTTGCCGATCCGCCTGTCATGATCATGGACGAGGCAACCTCCAGTATTGATACAAGAACAGAGGCACTCGTACAAAAAGGAATGGACGGCTTGATGTACGGCAGAACGGTATTTGTGATTGCCCACAGGCTTTCCACCGTGCAGAATTCCGATCTGATCATGGTGCTGGAGCTTGGCAGAGTTATTGAAAAGGGTACGCATGACGAACTGATTGCCCAAAAAGGCAAGTATTATCAGCTTTATACAGGAGCATTCGAGCTTTCATAAAAAGCAAAGGCAGGGAGAAATTCCCTGCCTTTTGTATGTTATTTCGTAACGGTCACGGTAAAGTATTTCTTTGCAATAGTGCCTGTTTTGTCTTTGACTTTAATGCAGATGTCATAATCGGTGTTGGTGTAGGGGCGTACAAGAATTTCACTGTTGTCTTTGTAGCCCTGTCTGGTAGTCCACTTTGTTTCGGCTTTTTTCTTGTACAGTACAGCGTATGTATAGCCGCCCATACCGCCTGTTGCAGAGCCGTTCAAAGTTACGGTATTGCCTTTTTTAATCGTTGCTGCGGAAATCGTTGAAGTATTTTTCAGCTTTTCATTTACCTTTACTTCAAAGAATTTCTTTACAATTTTTCCTGTGCTGTCCTTTACTTTCACGCATACATCATAGTCTGTTGCTTTGGCAGGCTTTACAACTATTGTATCATTGGTGCTGTAGTTCTGCTTTACAGTCCATTTTGTATCAGTCTTTTTCCTGTACAGTACAGCGTAGGTATAGTCACCGTCACCAAGTACGGCTTTTGCATTTACTGTCACTGTTTCGCCAAGCACTATTTCTTTTGCAGAAATATCACTTACAAACGGTATGTGATTGTTTTTGGCATAAGTTTCCGCATAACTGCCTTTGGTACCATATATTGTCAAGCCTGTACAACGGTAAAATGCCCTATAGCCTATGGAAGTCACGCTGTCGGGTATCGTTATGCTTGTCAATCCTGTACAACCTTCAAACGCACCATTGGCGATATAAGTCACGCTGTCGGGTATCGTGATGCTTGTCAAGCCTGTACAACCTTCAAATGCATAACTGCCAATGGAAGCTATGCTGTTGCCAATACTAACGCTTGTCAATCCTGTACAACCGGCAAACACATCATTGCCGATTGAAGTCACTCTGTTGGGGATCGTTATGTTTGTCAAGCCTGTGCAACCGTAAAATGCATAATTGCCGATTGAAGTCACGCTGTCGGGTATCGTTATGCTTGTCAAGCCTGTGCAATCGTAAAATGCATAATTGCCGATTGAAGTCACGCTGTCAGGAATCGTGATACTTTTCAATCCTGTGCAACCGTAAAATGCATAATTGCCGATTGAAGTCACGCTGTCGGGAATGGTTATGCTTGTCAAACCTGTACAACTGTGAAATGCACTATCACCGATAGAAGTCACGCTGTCGGGAATGGTTATGCTTGTTAAGCCTGTACAATCGAGAAATGCACCATCGCCTATTTTCGTCACGCTGTCGGGAATGGTGATGTTTGTCAAGCCTGTACAACCGAGAAATACAGAAGGGCTAATTGTAGTCATGCTGTCGGGAATGGTTATGCTTGTCAAACCGGTACAGTCCTCAAATGCCAAATTGCCTATTGAAGTCACGCTGTTGGGAATGGCGATGCTTGTCAAGCCTGTACAATGGGAAAATGCACCGTATTCGATGTAAGTCACACTTTTACCATCAATTTCACTCGGAGTAGTAACATCTCCGCCGTTGCCTGTGTACCTTGTGACGGTGACGGTGTTGTCATCGTTCACTTCATATTCAAAATCACCGTAAACCTCTGCCGCACTTACCGAAATACCACTTGTGCCGACATAAGAACCGACTACCGTAAAGCCCGTGCCTGCCAGCACAGCCGCCGCAAGCGATAGCGCCAGAACCTTATGCAAAATGCTGTTTTTCTTCATTTGTAAAACCTCCGCAATTAATGAATTTTATTAAATTTTAATATATTTTCCGTATATTGTCAATGAGTTTTGAGAAAATACGTGCATTTTCATGTGTTTTTACTGTGGGAGTGTGTTTGCCTGTATTGCAGGAGAAGCTCGTAGGCTTCGGGATTCTTTTCTTTGAGAGAGGAAAGATATTTTTCTCTCTGCCGTTTCAGCCGTTCAATGACCTGCGGATCCATCGAGAGCATTTTCTGTTCGATTCTGATACGCCGCTGTTCTATGAGATTTTCCAGCTTATCCAAATCCGTGTCACTTTCCGAAAATTCGATCAGACGCAGTTCCAGCCTGTCCAGCAAATCCTCTTCATCAAACAGATTGAATCTGCCCCAGTGACTGCTGTTTTCGGCTTGCCGAATCACATCTGTATCAATGGTTCCGTGTTCCTTGATGTTCGCATAGATTTCATCTGCCAGTTTTGATTTGAACTGTTCGGTATCTTCACCGAATACCCATTCCAGTTCCGCCTGTATGCCTCTTGACGAACGGGTGAAATTGGTCGGATAGCGTTTGTGTTTTTTGGGAGAGACAGGGGGATTGTCGGTTGGTTCGGTGGGATAGGGCGGTTTGAGTCCTGCGTCACGCAATGCCAGTGTGACGGTCATTCGGACAGCACCGCTGTTTAAAAACTCCGTTTCACCGTATTGTTTGAACAAGTCATTGACTTCTCCGATATGCTCCGTGAAATACAGCCTGATGCCACGCTCCCGATAGTCTTGATACATCATCACAAGCCGTTCTGCGGCAGTAATATCAATACTGCCGATGGCTCGTGCATCAATAATGATATTTTTGGTGTTTTCCGTCACAGCGTTTTGAATGTCATTTTGCAGTGTGTCAATGTTCGCAAAGAATAAATTTCCGCTGAAACGGTAGATAACGGTATTTTGAATAGGCTGAGCTTCCTTGTTGCGTCCCAGTGTAAAGAAACCGTCCCTGCCCTGTATGACACCCATGAAAGCCCTTGGAGGAGTCACGGCACGGACGACCACTGCCATGAAAGAAAGCACGATTCCGATAATGACACCTGCCACTGTTCCGAAAATCAGCACTCCGAAAAATGCCGCCAGAAAAATATAGAATTCATAGCGGCTTGTCTTGAAAAGGCGTTTGGCAACATGAAATTCACACGCATTCATCAATGCAGAAATCACGATGGCTGTTAGTATGGGTACGGGCATATAGCCTATCATAAATGTACCGAAATACAAAATGATCAGCATAGTCACCGAAGCAATGACAGACAGCCATTGTGATTTTGCCCCGAACTGTCGGACAATGCCTGTTCGTGACACACTGCCGTTGACAGGACAGCAGCCTGTCAGAGCTGCCGCAAAATTGGCTATCGAATAGGCGAGAATTTCCCTGTTGTTGTTAAGCTGATAGCCGTCTTTCATAGCGTTTCCTTTGGAGGCTAACAGTGATTCCGACAAAATAACGGCAGCGATACTCAGAGAAGAAAATATCATATCTGTTGCAGTGTCGATAGAGGGAATGTATGGTCTGAAACTGAATACGGGAAATCCGCTTTCCACTTCCGGCAAAAGCTTGACACCGTATTCATTGACATGAAACAATACCGTTGACAGGACAGCCGCTATCATCATAATGACAGACATGGGTACTTTTGGAGCAAGTTTTTTTCCGAGCATGATGAAAAAGACAGTCAGCACTCCCAGCAATGCTGATAGGGGATTGAATACGGGAATTTGTGCAATGATATGCTCCGTCAGTTCAATGATTTCGCCCGTACCGGGAGAACCTCCGAACAGTTTTGGCACCTGCATGAGAATAATCGTACAGCAGATACCCGATACAAAGCCTGACATTACCGATTCCGAAATATATTTGACAGCCTTTCCTGCCTTGATGAAGTAAAGCACCAACAGCCAGCATCCGACTAAAAAGGCAATCGTGGGAACGGCAGACAAGGCTTCTTCCGATTCTGCGGCAATGCCCAAAGAAGCAATCGCCGCTCCTGTCAATGCGGCAGGGGCGGCATCGACTCCAAATACAAAGTCATGGGAACTGGTCAGCAGTCCGAACAGAAATATCGGTATGACAGAGCCATATAAGCCGTATTGCATTGGCAGACCGGCAATCTGAGCATATCCCATGGAAATAGGTATCGACACCAATGCAACGATCATTCCTCCCAAAACATCTTTGACAAAATCCGCCTTGTTTTTTTGAGGAAACAGGGCGGACTTTATTTTTGACACATTCAAGCAAGTTCCCTCCCGAAAATTTTCTTACTTGAATTATATCATATTCTTTTGTGATACTCAATCTTTTTCAAATTCCAGAATATCGCCTGCCTGACACTCCAGCACTTCGCAGATGGCCGCAAGAGTGGAAAAACGAATGGCAGTGACTTTATTGTTTTTGATTTTGGAGAGGTTGACGTTGGAAATGCCGACTTTCTCGGCAAGTTCATTGAGAGAGATTTTTTTTTCAACCATCATTCTGTCGAGGTGAAGTACAATTTTTCCCATATCATCACCCCGTTAAATCAAGCCTTCATTGTCCTGCTCCAGCTTGACACCGTAATCAAAGGACTTGGAAAGACTGAGGACAAAGAAGCCTGCTGCCATACAAGGCAGATTGAGGTCAAGATGTCCTGTACCCGAAACCAGACCGGCAATGAAGCTTGCCGCAATGCAGACAACGACAATATCGAGCAGAAATATACCAAGCTCTTTTGTATGCTGTACCATGTCCTTCCGGAAGGGAGTGGCTTTCAGAGCAGATTTCAGAATCAGGTGCATACGGCTGCAAGCCAGTGCCGTAATTACCATGATCAGAGCGGTGCCGATAGTCAGTACAATGACAGCTCCCAAATGATAAGTACCATTCTGATAGGTGACTTTGGCGTGAGAAAAAAACTCGCCTGTTGTTATATCTCCGCCCGAAAAGGAATGGACATTGATACTTTCATATTGGTGCGTACCTGCTATTTCCAGTCCGTAGATGTTCACATGATGCGTTATATGGGTATCGGTTGCTTCATCATAAACGATGCCTGTTTTGAAAACATTTTCCAGAACGGTTCCCTCAATGAAAGAGGAACCGCCCGCAATCACTCCGATCAGAACAACGATACAGAGACCGGCAGCAATCCAGTGGATAATTTCCAGTGCTTTGGCAGCGATGGCTGCAAATGAATAGATATTTTTTTTCATGGCAGTATACCTTCCTTTCATAATTAAACCAGTTCACCGACAGATTCTTCCAGCGATTGTCCGTAGTGGAAGTATCCTGCAAGACAAAGTACCAGAACTCCCAATACAATATTCTGAATATTGAAACAGATTGCTCCCGTGTTGGCAATGATGCTTGTGACAGTGCATACGACAGAGGAGCCGATCAGGAACAGTCCGATATTGCGGACACGGCTGACAATATCCTTGTGAAAGGGAGAAATCTTTTCAGGCTGATTGGCAGCCTTGAGAATCAAATAAATGTTTCTGAATATCAATGCCATGAATGTCATGATAATCAGGCAGCCGGCAGAATAAATGATGATCTTGTCTGTATGGTAGACCGGTGTATCGGAAAAGAACTGATACTCTTCTATTGTTCCGTCCCATTCTCTTTCCCAGGTGACCTTGGGATATTCGCCGGTACCCGTTACTTCCAGTCCGTAGACATTAAGACTGTTGTCGGCATACGCCCGTGCGTCCTCGATCTGAACGGCACCTGTGACAAACACACCGTTGAGAAAGGTCTTTTCAAAAACGTCAGAACCGAATATCAGCGTGATTGTCAGCAGCACAGCCCATAAAGCGACAGCCATCCAGTGTGATATTTCCAGGAATTTTGCCAGGAAAAGAGCAAATTGATTTCTTTTCTTCATAATGATTGACCTCCGTAAAATTATTTGTTTGTTTGAGTGTGGCTATATCATATCACGGAAATTAATGTTTGTCAATAGCTTTTTATCGACAAACATTAATTTTTTTTCGATAAACATTTATTTATTAATTTTTGGCGTTAAATGGTATAAAATTTGGAACCGCTGACAAATATTAATTGATAATTTCATCAAAATATGTTATGATAAAAATATCATAATCAGGAAAGCGGTGATGTGTATGAAACGGCTTGACAGTCAGTCGGGCAGACAGATACCCTATTCGGCAGGTATCGGTCAGCTTGAGGAATTCTATCAGAAACAGTATGAACTGATTAAATCGGGCAATACCGACCTTGCCACCTTTGAGCTTGTCATGCTCGGAAATGCACTTGACTTTATTCAAATTGTCAGATCGGTGCTGGGTTCTTCGCTGGACGGCAGTGAAAAATCTGTTGATACATTCGAGGAAGTGCTGGATGCATTGAAAAGGGGAATTGCCAATAAAATTGTCTTTACAATTGCCGAAAGTGCCCTGGCGGACAAGGCGGCAGCCTATCTGGGATTTCTTATTATTGTCAATATAGGCGGTGAATGGGAAGACACAGAAAACGGTGCGGCAGTTTCCGTCAACGGAAGAACAGCCTTTACAGGCGAATTTGTCAGACAGCGTCTTTCAGGTGAAACGGAGCTGTCTGCGGTGCAGTATTATAAAAACATCAAACCATTGAAAAAATAAGTTTACGGAGGGTTTTTATGCCAAATTACAGGTCTGACAGAATGTCAGAGGATATCCAGAGAGAAATTGCAGCTGTTCTGAGAGAGATGAAAGATCCTCGTCTGCATGACGGAATTATCAGTGTGGTACGCTGCGAAATGGCTCACGACCTTTCCTATTGCAAGGTGTATATCAGCTCTATGAAAGGTCTTGACACGGCGAAAACAGCCGTCAAAGCATTGAAAAATGCACAGGGCTTTATTCGTCATGAATTGGGAGTGCGTCTGAAACTGAGGTATGCTCCGGCTCTTGCCTTTGAAGCAACCGATTCGATTGAGTACAGTGCCAATATTTCACGTATTCTGAACGATATTGACCTCGGAAACGATAATGAGGAGAACGACAATGAAAACAGTGACGATTGAAGAATGTGCGGAATATCTTTTAAAAGCAGACAATATTCTGATTCTCATGCACAAATCGCCTGACGGTGATGCAATCGGATGCGGCTATGCGTTGGCTTATGCCCTGAGAAGTGCCGGAAAAAAAGCAATGCCTGTCTGCACAGATGCCATTCCTGCCAAATACGCTTATATTACGGACGGTTTGGAGGAGCAGACGTTTGAACCGGCATATATTGTCACGGTTGATTTAGCCGATACACAGCTTTTCGGAGACAAGCTGATTCCGTATAAAGACAAGGTGAATTTGTGCATAGATCATCATGGTTCCAATACAGGCTATGCTCAATATGGAATTGTGGATGCAACGGCAGGGGCTTGTACGCAGGTGATTAAAAAAGTCATCAATGCCATGAATATTGCTATTGACAAAAATATTGCCAATGCGATATTTACGGGAATCGTCACCGATACAGGCTGTTTCAAGTATTCCAATGCTTCGGCGGAATCTTATGTGATGGCAGCGGAAATGATTGGCTATGGTGCGGAAAGCTTTATGATTAATCGCTTGATGTTCGATACAAAATCCCGTCAGCGTCTGGAGTTGGAGAGAATGGCACTGGATTCCATGAAATTCTGTTATGACGGACAGATCGCCATGATTTTCATTACGAGAGAGATGATGGAACAATCAGGTGCCGAGGACAGTGATACGGAAGGGATTGCGGGAATGCCCAGACAGATTGAAGGAGTAAAAATCGGCATTACGCTCAAAGAAAAAGAAGACGGTGTTTTCAAAATTTCTATGAGATCATCGGGAAATATTGATGTATCAGCAGTTTGTGCGAAGTTTGGCGGAGGCGGTCATAAAGCGGCCGCAGGCTGTTCCGTCAAGGGAACACCGGAAGAAGCAGAGAAAGCAGTGCTTACTGTTGCAGGTGCGGCTTTATGAATGGTGTTCTGATCGTGGACAAGCCTACGGATTTTACTTCATTTGACGTGGTGGCAGTGGTCAGAAAAAGTCTGCACGAGAAAAAAACAGGTCACACAGGCACACTTGATCCGATGGCAACAGGTGTACTGCCGATTTTGTTGGGCAGTGCTACCAAGGCACAAATTTTTCTGCCCGATACCGATAAGGAATATGTTTGTGAATTCAAACTGGGTATGACAACGGATACACTGGATATCACGGGAAAAATACTGACAAAATGTTCCTCTGACGTGACACGTCGGCAAATAGAAAATATTTTGCCGCAGTTCCGGGGCGATATCCTGCAAAAACCGCCCATGTATTCAGCCGTTTCCAAAGACGGAGTACGGTTGTATGAACTGGCTCGCAAAGGCATTGAAGTGGAACGGGAAGCCCGTCCCGTTACCATATCGGCATTGGAACTGTCGGACTTTGACGAAGGCAGGCAGTGCGGCAAAATGAGAATTGCCTGTTCCAAAGGAACATATATCAGAGTGATTTGTGATGATATTGGCAGAGAACTGGGCTGCGGCTGTGTCATGACGGCATTGAGACGCACGAAAGCCTGCGGCTTCACCGAAGAACAGGCGGTGCCGCTTGCAACAGTGCGTACCTTGGGAGCGGACGGCATCACGGAATATATCCGTCCGGTAGAAAGTCTGTTTGCCCATTTGAAAGAAATTGTTGTCAGTGAAAAACAGGCGGTTCGTTTCAGTAACGGAGGCGGTCTGATGCTGTCACGTCTGAGAGGACTGTCGGAAATAACAGACGGCACATTATACCGTATTTACGGAACAGAGCATATTTTTCTTGGATTGGGCATTGTGGATATTCGGAAAGAGGAGCTTTCTGTGGCTAAGAAATTTTGATTCGGAGTGAGATGGAAAGGTGAAAATTATTAAGGAATTGGTATATTCAGAGCAGCCTACATCAGTAGCATTGGGATTTTTTGACGGGATTCATGTCGGTCATGTGTCAGTCATTCGGGACGCTGTGGACTATGCCAAAGAACATCATCTTGTTTCCACCGTGTTTACACTGCTGCAAAGTCCACGGTCTGTTCTTTTCAATGAAAAAGTGGAGGGCATCATCACACTTGAAGAAAAACTGCACCTGATAGAAAATCTGGGTGTTCGGCAGGTCTATCTGATTGATTTCCGTCAGATACGCAATATGACCGCTGAAGAATTTGTATCCGATGTTCTGAAAGACTGCTTTCATGCGTGTCATGCGGTGTGCGGCTTCAATTACCATTTCGGCAGGGCGGCTCTCGGCAACAGGAGTGTTTTGAAAGAACTGTGCAGCCGTGAGGGAATTTCTTCCTCATCACAGGAGCAGGTATGCTATCAGAATCTTCCCGTGAGCTCCACACGCATACGGAAATGTATTGCACAAGGGGATATCGCCTCTGCCAATGCCATGCTCGGAAGAAAATACGGTTTTTGTCTTCCTGTGGTGCATGGCAGAAAGTTGGGAAGGCAGTGGGGAACACCTACTTTGAATCAGATTTTTCCGCAGGGGCTTGTGTGTCCGCAGTTCGGTGTGTATGCTTCGGAAGTGATGGTGGAAGGAGAACGATTCTGTGGTGTCACCAATATCGGTGTTAAGCCGACGGTAGGCTCTGACAGTGTACTGATTGAGACGTGGATGCCTGACTATCACGGCAATGAACTGTATGATAAAATGATAGATATCCGTCTGATAGAGCATATCAGGGGAGAAAGAAAATTTGAAAGCATTGACCTGTTAAAACAGGAAATTCTGCATAATGCTCAGCAAGCAAAAGAAATATTTTGTAGGCGTAATAACAAGAAGGAGTGATTGACATGAACAGAGGACCGGGATTGCCTTCGGGAGGAGGACACAGACCACCGCCGCCGCCTCGTGGAGGCGGATTCGGAGGAGGAGGACACAGACCGCCGCCGCCGCCTCGTGGAGGTGGATTCGGAGGAGGAGGACACAGACCGCCGCCGCCACCCCCGCCACACAGAGGCGGTTATGGAGGCTATGGCGGCTACAGAAGAGGTTATCGTCCGCCGCCGCCCCGTGGAGGAGGATGTGCTTCCACCATTGCTGCCACGATTGTGATGCTGGCGATTATCGGAGCGGTTGTTTATTTGAAATCGACGGGAAGAATGTAAATTCTGACAATTTATTCAAAAAAACGGAAGTGAAACTATGCTGTTCGCATTCAATGCATCCATGGCTATGCTGGTGAGTGTGCTGTCCACGTTTCTGACAGGGCTGCTGTTGGTGCTCAAAAGCGGTGATTTGGGTGCACCTGTATCGGCAGGAATCACACTGATGCTTGTGTCGGGTGTGGGAATGATGATGTTGCTTTCATCTGTGCCGAAACTTTACAGGGAAACCGTCAAAAGGTGCCATGATGATATAGAAGGCTTTGTCAAAGAGCAAAGTAATATTGCCAAAAGATGTACCCGCAGGTCTCGTATCAAAGTGAAAAAAAATCTGATTTTCGGACTCCTGACATATAACAGGCTGGAAGAAGCGGAAAGCCTTTTGAACGGTATTTTTCCGTCTGTGGAAAAGAGCCGCTGTGTCCTGAATGAGCTGGACTGTCTTTTGTACAGGCTGGAACTGGCACAGAAGCGTTATGATGAGGAAAGCTGTGCTTATTTATCGGACAAACTTCTGGATAAAATTAAAAATGCCCCTGAGCTTTCTCCGCTGGAGCGTGTGGAGTATGAAAATCGGGTAAGAATCAGACAGCTTGAAACAGCATTTTTTACTCGTCCCGAGATACTTTCCGAAGCCGAAATGCAGGAAATCACCAAACAACTGAATTTTTTTGCAGGGATGTATCTTTCACAGCAGCTCATAGAAGATGAGTGGTATGATTATTTCTATATGCATTTCAATTATCTTCTGGGAGTGACATACGCTGCCATGCAGGAAACACGCAGTGCCGAGTTTTATCTTGGGCTTGCCGCTGCACAGCCGGTTACTTATCCGGAAGTAATCAGGGCAAGACAATATTTGCAAAACAAAGATATGGCAGTCTTTTTTGAACAGCAGCCGTCTTTGCACTTCCCTTTGACACAATAGGCATTTGAAATCAGTGACACTATAAAAATTAATCTTACTTTAATTACGAGGAGGTTGTTCCCATGAAATTTTCAGCAAAAATTTTTGCTGCTGTACTGGCACTTTCCATTTCCGTTGGAACGGGTGTGTGTGCGGCTGCTGCAGATGAATCTTACACAGAAGAAAATGATTCTCATAGACTGATTGCTCCCTATGTTTTTGTGGATTCCGCAAAGCAGACGGCTGCCGAAATGCTTCAGAATATTTCTGAGAAGATTCACGAAGAAACCGTGCAGAATATCAGAACGATTCTCCAGCTGCTGAAAGATAAGTCACAGAAGTATTCTTTCCGCAAGGGCAGACTCTATCTGACAGAGGGAGATTTTACCTATCTTGTGCATCTCAGTCTCAGAAAAGGCGATTCTTTTGCAGAGCTGATTTCCTATTCGGGAAGCGATACCGAAATTACAGTGCCTGCCTTTGCCGATAAATTCCCCGTAGCCCGTGTTTTCTCGTTTGGAGAGATGGATGAAGCTTATCGTTATTCTGTGACAACGCTCAATCTTCCTGCCACCGTAAAGAATATTTCGGGAGCAGACATATTTGATCTTTTCGGTTTGCAGAATGTCAATATTGACGCTGAAAATCCCTATATTACCTCAGTAGACGGTGTTGTTTTTGACAAGGAACAAAAGATGCTTCTTGCCCTGCCGCCTGCCAGAATTTCTTACACGGTGCCTGACACGGTGACGGAAATCGGTGATTATGCCTGCTATGCTTCCTCGCTGGAAAACATTACACTTTCGGACAGTATTTTGCGGATCGGAGAATGTGCATTCTTTTCCTCACCGAAACTGAAAGAAATCCATCTTTCTGTCGGAACCTGTTATATAGGAAACAATGCATTCGGTTATTGTGTGAATCTTGAAAAAGCCGTTGTTCCCGCAGCAGTGGATACGATAGAGGAAGATGCTTTTGAAAATGTATCGGAAAAATTTGTGATGATTTCCGCAGATACCCTGAAAAAAGGCGAGACATTTACCATTACCGTTCCTCAGAAGGACGGTTTGCAATATGCTGTTTACTATAAAAACAGCACTGATAAAAAGTGGACAACCAAACAGTCTTTTACGGAAAACAATATTGTAACAGTAAAGCCTGCCCGTACAGGAATGTATCAGGTATGTGTCAAAATCATGTCTGAGGATGGAACGGTTTTGAAAAATTATTTTGATGTTACAGTGCAGACTTCATAAAGTGCTTTCTGACAACTCATGATATTCATACAGCCGACAGTCTTTTTTGAAAGGATTGTCGGCTGTATTTGTGGTGAAAGCAATAAACCGATTTCAGATGTTTTATGTCAAAATATCTGAAATCGGTGTTTCTTTTTTTATATTGAAGAGATTATCTGAGATGGAATGACAAAGTTTCTTTCTGATGATCGAGAATATTAGATTCACTCCAAATAGTAACATCCATTTCGGCTTCGGAAATGGTATCTGCGGAAAGTCCGTTGTCTTTGAGGTAAGAATTAAGCAGTGTAATTGTATCATTTGTTTTTTTACCCGGTGATACACTTGCGGACATAAGCGTTCCCATCGTATAGCCGTCGATTGTAATATCGGTAGCCTGTACGGTATATTTTTCGCTGTTGTTGTTTTCAATCAACAACTTCAAGGAGACAGAAACATATTCTTTTTCCAATCCCTTATATGTGATCTTTATTCCGTCTTTGTCATAAATCACATTGGAAATTTCTTTTACATCCGATGCTGCTTTCGGGGATTCATTAGACGTCACAGATGTTTTTTCTTCTGTAGTTTTTTTATCGGTATTTGTTAATACAGCTGCGGAATTTTCGGGATTCGTCTTTGTATCTGACACGGAACTGATAATTCCTCCGCCAACCACAACAGCAATAACAGCTATCAGGATAAATTTAACGGATGATTTTTTCTTAGGCGGCTGATTGCTTACATAAACGACATTTTCACTATCATTTTTTTTCATTTCAATATACTCCTTATATCAATGATTTTTTCACCTTTATTATACATTGCTTTTTAATAAAAAGCAATAGTTTTCTATTAATTAGTTTATACTTTTTTATAATTGGTATAATCTTTTTATGGGTGATATTATGTCAAGAGCAAAACAGATAGCATATAAAAATATTCAGCGTTATGTAGAATTGGGGTTGAATATTTCTTATTTCAGAAAGTTAAGAAATCTCACGCAGGAAGAATTGGCAGAAAAAGCAGGAATCAGCCGTTCTCATCTGAGTTCCATAGAGGCTCCCAATATTGTTAAAACATTCTCTTTGGAATTATTGTTTGATTTGGCTGATGCCCTTAATATTGAGCCTTACAGGTTAATGGATTTCAAAAATATTGATTAATGCATTTCATTGCGAATATAGCCGACAGTCTTTTTTTGAAAGGATTGTCGGCTGTATTTGTGGGAATGATACATATTATTCCGTGTTTTGATGTAAAAAATGACGAATTCGGAAAATATGCATTTCGTTTTTTTTTTCGGTTGCAAGTCAGAAATGATTGTGCTAAAATTGATATGTATCTTAAAGAAAAAAGGGGATTGGAAGATATGTGCGGATTGTGCGGATTTACAGGCGAGATCATTGACAGAGATCAGGTGCTTGAAAATATGACGGATGTGATCACTCACAGAGGTCCCGACAGTGTGGGCTATTATAAAGATGACAGTATTTCTATGGGTTTCCGCCGTTTGAGCATTATTGACCTTGACAGCGGTCATCAGCCGATCTACAACGAGGATAAAAGTCTTGTTCTGATGTTTAACGGTGAGATTTACAATTATCGGGATTTGAGAAAAGAACTGATGGAACTGGGACACAAATTCTATACCCATGCCGATTCCGAAGTATTGGTACATGGTTTTGAAGAATGGGGCGAGAAGCTGTTAAACAGACTGCGTGGTATGTTTGGCTTTGCCATATACAATCAAAAAGACAAATCTATTTTTATTGCAAGAGATTTCTTTGGTATCAAGCCCATGCATTATGCGATTGTTGACGGAGAGTTGGTGTATGCATCGGAGATCAAGAGTATTCTGGAGTTTCCGAAATACAAAAAGAAATTTAATTACAAAGCACTGGATAATTATTTGTCGTTCCAGTATGTCGTTCCCCCTGAGACGTTTTTTGAGGGTATTTATTGCTTACTGCCGGGACATTATATGTGGTACCGTGACGGAAAAGTCAAGACAACAAGATATTTTGAAGCCACGTTTGAGCCTGACAATGCTCTGAAAATCGAAGATGCCATTGATAATATCGAAAAAGCCTTTGAAAATTCTGTCAATGTCCATAAAATCAGTGATGTGGAAGTAGGATGTTTCCTGTCAAGCGGTGTGGATTCGAGTTATGTATCGACTTATTTTGCCGACCAGAAAACCTTTACAGTGGGCTTTGATTTCGGTGAACGCTACAATGAAATCAGTTGGGCGGAGAATCTTTCCAAAGAAATCGGTGTCGATCATCACACTCATTTGATTGGTTCGGAAGAGTTTTGGTCAACCGTGCCGAAAGTACAGTATCACATGGACCAGCCGTTAGCCGATCCGTCTTGCATTGCACTGTATTTTGTGTGTAACCTTGCCAGCCAATATGTCAAGGTAGTGCTTTCGGGAGAGGGTGCAGACGAATTGTTTGGCGGTTATACCGTATACAATGAGCCTCATGTGTTCAAATTCTATCAGAAAGTCATTCCGCAGAAAATGCGTTATTCTCTTGCGAAAGCCGCCAAAAAGTGGCCGCATATCAAGGGCAGAGGATATATTCTGCGTGGTGCCAGAAAAACAGAGGATAAATTTATCGGAAATGCTTTCATGTATGATGATGTCGAGAAAAAACAGATTCTCAAAGACAATTCCATTGTCACCCGTCCGCAGGATCTGTGCAAAAACTTCTATGACAGAGTGAAAAACTATGATGAAGTGACAAAAATGCAGTATCTGGATATCAATCTGTGGATGGTAGGAGATATTCTCCTGAAAGCCGATCGTATGAGTATGGCAAACTCTCTGGAACTGCGTGTGCCGTTCCTTGACAAAGAGGTCTGGAAAGTAGCCCGTACCATTCCGACAAAATACCGTATTGCCAAAGGTACTACAAAATATGCGATGCGTCAGGCGGCACTCCGTCATCTGCCGAAAGCCACTGCTCAGAAGAAAAAACTGGGTTTCCCTGTCCCGACAAGAGTATGGCTCAAGGATGAAAAATACTACAATACTGTAAAAGCAATGTTTCAGTCCGAAACAGCACGGAAATTTTTCAATACAGATTTGATTGTGTCCTATCTTGACGACCACTTCAACGGCAAGGAGGACAACAGCCGTAAAGTCTGGACAATCTATGTCTTTTTGGTATGGTACAATATCTATTTCGGAGATGATTCCAAAATCAATCGTCCTGACGGTGTAACAAAGCCGTCCAATGAAGTATAATTTTTCACGATACTGAAAGGGCAGGAATGTAAAATGCTGAAAATATTATGGTATCCGATAACCGTTCTTGCAAGTATTGGCGGAGCGGCATGGCTGATGGAGAAATTAGCCTGGTTTATTGCCGATAATGAGCCGCCTGAGGGATTTGAACAGTTTTCTCAATGGCTTCTGGAAAAACAGCAATGGTATATGGATACGGATTTCGGTACAAAATTATTGGTGGCAGGAATCATGACATTGATCGTTCTGCTGCTGCCGCTTGCGTGTAAACTGGATGAACATATCCGGATGCTGCCCGGAGGACAGTTTTTGGAAGAACACGTTGGCGAAAGTCCCTTTGAAGATTACTGGATATTGCGACTGCTTCCCGGAATGGTATTCTTTGCGTACTTGTTTCTGAGAATCATCTGTATGTTATTTTTCTCACAGGCGGAATTTTCCATACAGACTTTCAGCCTGACGGGAGAGGGCTACAATCCGTTTCAGTGGATCACGCAGGGAACATATTTTCTGATACTGGCATCCACGATATTCTTGATTTTTGATTCTTTTCTCAGTGCAGGCTTTATCGGAGCTGTTCCGCACATGATAGCCGTACTGGGAGCAAATATCATCAGTTTTGTGCTGGCATTTGTGATTATCATTACATTGCTGCAGGCGGTGCCTGTGGCGATTGGCGTGATTCTGGTAGTGCTGGTAATTGCAGGATTGTTTACTGCTTCTTACAGGGTTATCTATATTTATGTCTAAAAAAATACCTGTTTTTCTGTGTATTGTTCACAGGAGAACAGGTATTTTTGCACGACGTACACGGCCTGAAACTTTGGTATATCTGACTATGACAATTTTTCTTTCAAAGTATTATAATAGGTACAGGGGGGTAGGCTTTGATGAATCGAAATGAATTTTATTCGCTTGATCTTCCGCAGTGCATTTACTTGAGTGAAAATCTGAAATGCTCCATATTGAACGTGAGAAAATGTCGCGGTGTTGAATGTCCGTTCAGGTGCTCCGACTCGGAATACAAAGTCTCTCAGCAGAAGTGGCGTGAACATCTGAATACCATCAGTCCCGAACAGCAGCAGAAAATTTCACGGGCCTACTACGGAGGAAAGAAACCCTGGTAACAGAAAAAGGAGATGAATGTGTGATGTTTCATATAGGAGATATGGTATTGTATGGTACGGATGGTGTTTGTACAATCACAGGCATCGACGAAAAGGATATGGAAGGTGATCTGATAGAATACTGGATTCTGAAGCCTGTGTATGATGAAAAATCCACATTGTTTGTACCAAGAAATAACAAAACAGTATTGTCAAAAATGCGTTCCGTGATGTCATCGGAGGAAATATATGAGCTTGTGCATGGCATTCCTCAGGAGGACACCATCTGGATAGATGACGAAAATGAACGGAAACAGGTTTATCAGAATATTATCCGTGAGGGTGACAGAAAAAAGCTGGTACAGCTTATCAAAACGCTCTGGCTTCGCAAACGCTCACGCCAGTCTGCCGGCAGAAAACTTCATCAGTGTGACGAAGTTTTTCTCAAACAGGCAGAAAAACTCCTGCATGATGAATTTGCCGCAGTTCTGCACATCAGTCCTGACGAAGTGGCAGAATTTATCACACAGCAGATTGTTCCGTCCATAAAGAAGACAGACCGCATTTAAAAATAGCACAAAAAAACCGTCTGATACAAGTATCAATCCTGTGTCAGACGGTTTTTTTATATTTGTTCGGAAAGGGAAGCTTATCCCTGCCATGTGTAGGAATAGCCGTTTTCAAAATAAGAGCCGAAGCAGATTAAATTAAAGTTGCCGGAAAGACCGCCGAAACGATTAATATCATTGGCTATGCTTTCGGGAGTAATTATGCGGAAAGGCAGATACTGTTCCTTGGGGAGAGATGCCTTTGCCATCACTTTCATGGCATAGTCCGTCATGCCGTAGGCGGTCCACTCAAAACTCTGAGCGGCCAGCATTTCCAGACTGCCGTTTCTGGCGGCAGTAAAAGCATCATCCGAGCCGCCTGTGGCAATCACAGGGATTTTTTTGGAAAGCTGACTTACGGCACTGACCGCATCATTGATCATGCCGTCACTGAAAACAACCACGTAATTCAGATTAGGATCATCCTGCAAAGCCTTCTTGATTTTATTGGCAAGACCATTGTCAATTTCAGAGGAAGCGGCATTGATGCCGGTACAGTAGCCTGTCAGATTGGAGATGTATTTGTCAAACTCATTCTGAAAGCCGGTGGCAACTGTATTGGACAGGTGAGAGTCCGTGCAGTTGACAGCCAATACATTCGCACTGCCGCTTTTTTGTACGATAGTCCAGTCGGCAAGGCATTTTCCGAGAAGCTGATAATTCACAGGCATGGTATAATCAACAAAGTGATCCTGCTGACCGACACCGATACAGCCTGCGGAAATGACTTCAATACCGTTTGCCTGAGCATATTCGATATTGGTGGAAACAGCATCTTTATCAATATCGCCAAATAGGATAATGACATTGCTTTTGTCATTGACAGCAGTGTTCAGTGCTTTGTCAACGGAGGCAGAAGTACCGTCCGTATTGGCAACCACAACTTTTTTAAAGCCGGCAGTATTGGTGGCTTCCTTGAATTGCTGAATCACCAGTTTATTATAAGAAATTGATGAATTATCACAAATTAGTGTGATAGTTTCACCGTTAGTGACAGATTTCGCATGAATAGCTTCTATTTTCCAGTCAAATTCAGGCACATTCTGATAGGAGTCAAGATAAGATTTCATTTCAGAAATCTGAGTGCCGGAAATGGGAGTTTTGGAAACCTCTTTTTTGCTGCTTTCCTGACTGCTTTCGGCAGACGATTCTACAGGCTGTACACTGCTTTCTTCTACAGTGACGGAGCTTTCGGAAACATCGGAAGTATCATTGCAGGCAGACAAAGAGAAAACTGTTGTCAAAAGTGCGGCAACAAGAGCAGCTGATACCAATTTTTTCATAATTTCCTCCAAAGAAACAAGGCAAAATTTCGATTGACAATTTTTTATCATTCAACAGTCTTAATTATACTTCTCAAAGAAACGACTGTCAACAAGTATTTTTGACGTATTTAACAAAACAAAAACGAATTTTTTTGATGGTTTGCCGAATAAATTTTTTCCAATCGGGCGATACTGAAAGATACAGAATCATACGGAGGGAAAGCCATGCAGTTCAGAACAGATCTGGCGATAGAAAGAGCAGAATTTCATCCATACAATGTGAAAGGACTTGTTAGAAACGAGAGGAAAAAAGGCAGTCTGACGATTACGGAAATCAGGATAGAAACAGAAGAAGCGGCACAGTTTTTAGGAAAGCCCATAGGAAAATATATTACCGCAGAGGGATTACCGTTGACTGATCATTTCCGTGATGTCAGGGCGGAAATAGAGAGTCTTGCACAGGAAATCAGCGATTTGCTTCCGCATGGAGAAGCTTTAGCGGCAGGCTTGGGCAATACGGAAATCACCCCTGATGCATTGGGACCGCAAAGTATGAAATATATCCTTGCAACGAGACATATTACGGGAGAGTATGCAAGGGTTGCAGGCCTGGAAAAACTGAGAGGGGTGTCGGTGTTGGCACCGGGCGTTCTGGGACAGACCGGAATAGAAGTTTGTGAGCTTTTGAAAAGTGTAGTAAAAAGTATTTGTCCGAAAGTCCTGATCGTGATTGATGCGTTGGCGGCAAAAGAATTATCAAGATTGGGGTGTACCGTACAAATCAGCAATACAGGCATTATTCCCGGTTCGGGAGTGGGAAACAGGCGGCAGGAAATATCGGAAAAAACAATAGGAATTCCTGTGATTGCGGTAGGAGTGCCGACAGTGGTTGACGCTGTGACACTGGTGTATGACCTTGCAGGACAGGAAGCCACCGTCCATCCGAAAGGAGAGGGAATGATTGTCACTCCGAAAGAAATTGATTTGCTGATAGAGAGGGCGGCTAAACTGACAGGAATGGCAGTAAATTGTGCCTTGCAGAGAGAATATGACTTTGATACGCTGGCAGCACTGGTATCATAAATGACATTCCCCGTGCATAAAGATGAATGGAAAAGGCAAAGAATGACGGGGGAGGACAAGGAATGAAAAAAACAAACGGTCATCTGCAAAAGATATTGGCAGGACTGCTGTCAGGTTTATTGGTGCTGACAGCAGTTGTATGTGCAGCCGTAAGGTTACGGCAGGCAGAGCTTCCTTCCGACTGGAATCTGATGGCAGCGGAAACGGTGTTTCCGACAGTGGGGGCAAATGTTCCGGAAAGCAGTACACAGGAATCGGAGCCTGTACAGGAGTCGGATGAGCCTGCTGTACAGGAAAACAGCACCGTTACCGCAGACAGCTCACAAATTACATCATCCTCTTCCGAAAGCAGTCAAAAGAAGCAGAATTCCGATATGAAAGAAAATACGTTTGAAGCATCTGAGCCTACCGAAGAAGAATTGCAGGAATATGCGGCAAAGCATGAGGGTGAGGAAGAATATCCCGTGAATGAGTTTACGATTACACAGGGCAATCAGGGGTTTGGCAATGTGCAGATCAAAAATACTTCATCAACGGATATTGATATTAAAAAAGAGCTGGAAAGCAGACTCGGTTTTGCGATTGAGGACACAGACAAGCCGCAGGTACTGATTTACCATACACATACATCCGAAAGCTTTCTGACGTATGATACAGGATATTTTTATGAAAGCTTTTATCCGAGAACGACAGATACATCACAGAATATCTGTTCGGTAGGCGAAGAAATTGCCAAACAGCTCAATGCGGCAGGCATTAAGACGATACATGATACAACTTTGCATGACTATCCGAGTTATAACGGAGCCTATGACAGAAGTTATGATACCGTAATGTCGTATCTTGAAAAATATCCGTCTATCAAGGTGACGCTGGATATACACCGTGACGGTATCGGTACGGATACCCAAAAGACAAAGCCTGTTTTCACCGTGAACGGCAAAAAAGCCGCACAGATTATGATTTTGTCAGGTTACAATGAAGATGGCTGGGAAGGTTTCAAGGACTGGGAGTATAATCTGCGGTTTGCATTGCAGATTCAGAAAACAGCCGCAGAGATGTATCCGGGAATGGTCAGACCGCTGAATTTTTCGGATTTCATGTATAATATGAATATCAATACAGGTTCTCTTTTAATCGAGATGGGAGCGGAATCGAATACACTGGAGGAAGTCCGGTATGCAGGCTATCTGCTGGGAAACGTATTGGCAGAGGTATTAAAAAAAAGCAGGACAGAGTAAAATTTTCCGTCAAAATAATACTGTATTCTGCAAAGGAAATCTGATATAATGGAAGTATTATCAAAAACGGCGGTGAGAGGATTGAAAAGAAGCAGAAAATTTGTCATTGCATTGTTGGCAGTACAGATGATAATGTCGTGTCATACGGTTTATGCAGAGGGAGAGGAAGACGAATATGAAGAGGAACCGTATTACAGCGAGGAATCGTATGAAGAAGAATGGGATGAAGAATATACAGAGGAGTATGAGGAAGAAGAATATGAAGAATATGATGAAGAATACACAGAGGAATATATAGAGGAGGAACAGGAAGAGGAAGAATATTGGGAATACAGCGAAGAATCCTATGAAGAAACGGTATCGGAAGTTTCGGAAATTGCAGAAGTCAGCGTGGAGGAATCGTCAGAGCCGATCATCAAAAGAGATCCTCTGGCATATCAGAAAGACATAGATGTTCTGCTGCCGGCTGATGTACAGGTAAGTCAGACTGTTTCCGAAAGCAGCGAGAAAAACCGGGACAAACAAACGCAAGAAATGATTTCGGAAAGTTCTGCAGCGGAAAAAGTATTGAATATTGCGGACCTGGCACAGCAAAAGGAACGTCATACCACTTTTTCGGTAATGGGAATTCTGCTTTGGGTGCTGATTATACTGCTGACAGGTGCGGCAGTTGTCATTCTGGTGAATACCAAGGCCTCCGGAGAGTTCCGACGCAGGCGTTATTATCGTTCCGCCAAGCACATGACAAAAAAGCATATCAAATAATCAAAGACGGCTGCAAGCTTTCAAGGGCTTGCAGCCGTCTTTGAATCAAATCAGCAGTGAATCTGTCCGATATAGGAAACGATTTCATCACGCATACGAATGGCTTCCCGTCTGGCAGCCTGAGCGTAATCTTTGGGATCAAGACCGTCTTCCTTTTTCCATGCACACATAATGCCTCTGGAAGAATTGATAATGGCACCTAATCCATTTTCATCAAAGGCAGGAGCAACATCGGCAGCACCGCCTCCCTGAGCACCGTATCCCGGTACAAGGAAGAATGTATGCGGAAGAGCCTTGCGGAGCTCGCCAAGCTGCCGGGGATAGGTAGCACCGACAACAGCACCGACACCCGAATACGGATACTGTCCCATGAGTTCCTCGCCCCATTTTTCGCACATATTGCCCATTGTATGATAAATAGAAAGATGGTCATCGAGAATTCTGTCCTGAAGTTCGCCTGATGACGGATTGGAAGTCTTGACAAGAATAAACAGACCTTTGTCATTGTCTTTGCAGATATTAATAACAGGTTTTACACCGTCTGTGCCGAGATAGCCGTTGACAGTCAGGGCATCCGCACCGAAAGCTTCGACGGCTTCCCCCTCAATATCCGTGACACCGAGATGAGCCTTTGCATAGGCTTCCATCGTGGTACCAATGTCATTTCTTTTGCCGTCGGTGATGACAAACATTCCCTTTGATTTGGCATAGGCGATAGTTTTTTGCAGAGCATGAACACCGTTCCAGCCGTACATTTCATAGTAGGCAGCCTGAGGCTTGACGGCAGGCACAATATCACACAGAGCATCAATCAGACCTTTGTTGAACTCAAAAAGAGCCTGAGCGGCACCTTCCAGTGTTTTGCCGTATTCCATATAGGCATTTTCCTTGATATAGTTGGGGATAAAGTCCAGTTTCGGATCAAGACCCGCAACGGTAGGGTTCTGGGTTTTCACAATTCCTTGAATGAGTCTGTCAAATGACATGATCAACGTCTCCTTTAATTTTGAATTTCGTTATAAACAATTTTTCCTCCGCAGATTGTCAGCTTGACTTTGGCGGTAAGCGTGAAACCTTTAAAAGGAGTATTTTTCGATTTTCCGTGCAGTCTGTCAGGATCGACAGTCCATGTTTCATCGGGGTCAAACAGCATACAGTCGGCAGGCTGTCCGACACAGAGGGTTCCGGCAGGAATATGGAGAATATGAGCGGGTGTACAGGACATTTTATCAATCAGTTGTGAAACAGTCATTTTGCCGCCTTTGACGAGAACGGTATAAGCTGCTGCAAAAGAGGTTTCCATACCAATGGAACCATTGGGGGCATTGACAAAATCCGCTTTTTCTTCGGGAGAGTGGGGAGCATGGTCGGTGGCAATAGCATCTATTGTGCCGTCACAAAGAGCGTCTATCATGGCGAGACGGTCTTTTTCGGTACGGAGAGGGGGATTCATTCTGTAATCCGCATCACGCTTGATAAGTTCCTCTTCGGTAAGCATGAGATAATGGGGAGCTGTTTCGGCAGTGACTTTCACACCTCTTTTTTTAGCGTCACGAATCATAGCGGCAGAGGTAGCGGTGCTGACATGACAAATATGTATCGGAAGATTATAAGCGGCAGCGAGAGCAATTTCTCTTGCGGTGCCGGCATCTTCCGCAGCGGCAGGCATTCCCTTGACGCCAAGAAGTTCAGACATTTTGCCTTCATTGACTTTTCCGCCGGCAAGATAGGGATCTTCACAGTGAGCAGTGACAGGAATATGAAGTTCCTTTGCCTTTTTCATAGCCTCCGCCATGAAAGCCGTATTTTCCACCGGTCTCCCATCATCAGACAGGGCAGAAATGCCGGCTTTTTTCAGAGCCTCTATATCGGTTGGCATCTGACTTTTCAAACCGCAGGTGATAGCCCCGACAACATACACATGAGCATCGGCATTTTCAGCCTTGTCAAGAATATATTTTACTGTTTCGGGAGAGTCCACTGTGGGAATGGTATTGGGCATGGCAAGCAGACTTGTGACACCGCCTGCAGCAGCACTTCTGCAGCCTGTCAGAATATCTTCTTTGTAGGTCTGACCGGGATCACGCAAATGTACGTGTAAATCGACAAGTCCGGGAGCCGCACAAAGACCGCTTCCGTCAATGACCGTAGCAGAATCGTCAGCCTGTAGCGATTCGGCAAACATACCGTCTTTGATAAAGAGATCGCCTGTTCTGTCAATATGATTCCGGGGATCAATGATTCGTACATTTTTAATCAGAATATCTTGCATGATAGCCCTCCTTATTCTTCTTCAAATTCATCTTCGGCATCTGCTGCGAAGAGCTTTTTGATAGTTTTCTTGAATTTGGCGGTGAAAGACTCGGAAGAATCTTTCTTTTTGCGATCCTGAATAATGATTTCTTTGTTTTTATAGGCATCGTTGGAGAATGGATCGGGTTCCGGTTCATAGCCTGTATAATATTGAATGGGTTCCTCTTCCTTGACAGGATCGGCTTTTTTAGGCTCAGGCTTTGGCTGAGGAGGAGTTACGCATTGTTTAGGAGGCTGGGAGGGTTTCTGCTGCCGAATAACAGGCTGTTCCACAGCAGGCTGCGGCGGTTCCTCAACAAGGGGAGCAGGCGGTGGAGCGACAGGTGACTGTACAATGGGTTTCGGAGCAGGCTTGGAAACAACGGCTGAGGGAGTTAGATCGGGTGTGCCGAAACGTCCCGAATAAGCCAGATTTTTAGGCATGGTCTTACGCATTTCTTCAAATTGTTTGTTGTAAGCCTCGGCATTGACGCTTTCCAATTTGGGAATAGTGGTAAACTGAGTTTTACGGAGCTTGAATGGCTGATCGGACGGTTGGGGATGTTGAAAGACGATTCCCGTATCACGCTCGAAAACAAATTCCTGTCCGGAAGGATTAGACGGATTCATGATGTTCTGACCTCCTGTGTTAGATTTTAAGATTGTTTTTGCTGATCGGAAGAAGCAGTATTTTCAGTATCAGCGGACTGCTCATCATTACGATAAATTTCATTGGGAGACGGCTGCAAAGATTGTTCGGATTCTGTTTCGGCAGGGACGTTGTCGTGTTGTTCGGATTCCGTTTCGGATGGTTCGGCGTCAGCGGAAACCGTTTCTTTGTCAAACCGGAGCATTTCGGGTTTGCTGTCTCCGACCACCGTTTCCAGCGTCTCCTTACGGATTTCATCATCAATGGTGGAAGTTTGAGCGGTGTTTTGTACGGCAGCGGCAGGTGTGCCGAGATTGCTGCCGGCATTAAAGCGATAGAAAGCATTGGCATTACTGGAACTTTGGGGAGTATGGGCAGCAAAAAACTCCATATCAGCCATTTTCTTATCAATAAAGTTCCATATTTCCGTATTGTCCTCTGTTTCGGATTTGAGGAAAGGAATAATACGGAAAGCGATTTCTACGATTTCAAGCTGATTGTTGCTGTCAGGCAAAGCGTGTGTCGCTTCATTGTCGGAAGAGGTTTCTACGGGAGCAGTTGACGGTTCTTCTGTCACTG
Source organism: Ruminococcaceae bacterium UBA2857 (assembly GCA_002350705.1). Classification (GTDB taxonomy): domain Bacteria; phylum Bacillota; class Clostridia; order Oscillospirales; family Acutalibacteraceae; genus UBA1213. The sequence goes on along the minus strand of DEFH01000025.1, from coordinate 39,313 downwards.
TTTCGGAGTCGGCGGCAGGGGATTCTGTCTCAGGAACGGTTTTCGGTTCGATTTCTGTTTTAGTTGCTGTTTCAGGTTCAGACGGAGACACTTCTTCCGGAGCAGCAGCGGTTTTTTCTTTGGGAGTTTCCGTCATTTCTGTCAGTTGGGCATTGGTAATTTCAATTTTTCGGGCAGACTTGTCGCTGTCGGTTTTTTCAGGAGTATTTTCTTGAGGAGCGGAAGAAGATTTGGATTCATTTTTGGATTTGTGATATTTCATTGCCGTGACGATAATCAGTGTCAGAAAGATGATCGCCACTAAAGAAGTCATCAAAAGATATACATATCGGACATCCATTCCGTCTGTTTTCAGGTCCTCCTGTGACGACTGTACGGAAACGGAAACTTCTTGTGGTTCGGGAGAGATTCCGTCAAATGTAATGCTGTTCATAACAGTGGTAACAAACCGGTTAAAATTGGTGTCTGTTTCGCCTGTGTAGGACTGGAAAGAAATCACAAGACGGCAGCCATTCACAATTGTATAATTTTGTATTCCCTTGACTTTGGTATTTTCGGCTTCAAACTCCATCGGGAAGGAAAGATACAGGAGATTATTGTATTTCATACGGGAGCAGCCTGTATAAAGGGACTGCTGAAGAATATTATTGACAATACTCTGGATATCGGCATCTTTCAGGACAGCCAGATTTTCAATGGTTTTGGTATCATCGTTTTTCAGCAGGCTGACGGTCACGTCATAGGAAAAGTCGGCAGCACTTGCTTTGAGATACGTATTGGTTTCCTTAAAATTTTCGAGTACTTCATCCTTGGTCATTTTGTAGGTTTTCAGTACGGGAGATTTGGCATCCATCGTTCTGGTCAGCACATACATATCCTCCGGAAAATCAATATACATTCCGACTTCGGGAATCATATAGGTCTCACTGGGAACTTTTTTCTGAATGGCATCATCTATGGAACTGTCGTTTGTCTCGGAATCTTCATCAGACAAAGTATCATTTGCAGACTGTTCTTCTGTATCCGGCGTTTCCTCATCCGTCACGGATACGGATATATCTTCGTCAAGTGTATCGTCATCCGGTTCAGCCAAAACCGGCATAGAGATTGTCATTGCCAGCAGAGCAGCGACAATCAAGGCAGAAAATTTTTTCATGATTTTATACCTCCGGGATTTTTCCTTTTTAACAATCTTTTTCGCTAATAATTAATTATACTTGAATCATCAAAAAAATACAAGTACATATAAAAAATTCCATAGGGAAAATTCGTTTTGGCGGAATATATTGAAAAAACTGTTGCGAAAACGGCAAGGACATTGTATAATAAATGGGAATGATTCAGCATTGGAAAGGAAGAGGAGACATGAAGCTGATAACGAAAATCGTGGAGGGTGCCAGGGATATTCTGCCGTCAGACAGCTATCAATGGCAGTTTATAGAGGACATTATGCGGAAGCAGGCATTGTCTTACGGTTTCAGGGAAATCAGAACCCCTGTTTTTGAGCATACGGAACTGTTTGAGCGTGGTGTGGGAGATACCACCGACGTTGTACAGAAAGAAATGTATACGTTTATGACAAAGGGCAACAAGTCGATCACTCTCAAGCCGGAGGGAACAGCAGGTGCGGCAAGAGCTGTGCTGGAAAACGGTGTCTATAATGAGGGCTATCCTATCAAGGCATATTATATTACGCCATGCTACCGTTATGAAAGGGCTCAGAAGGGCAGACAGCGTGAATTTCATCAGTTTGGTATGGAGGTTTACGGAGCAGGCTCTTATTTTGCGGATGCAGAGGTGATTTGTGCGGCAAAGTCCATCTTTGACAGACTGGGCATCAGGCACATTCATCTGGAACTGAATTCGATTGGCTGCAAGAAGTGCCGTCCGGATTATCACAAGGCGTTGAAAGAGTACTTCGAGGGCAACAAAGAGGAATTGTGTGATACCTGCCGTTCCAGACTGGACAAAAATCCCATGAGAATTCTTGACTGCAAAAGTCCCGTATGTTCGGAGATTGCCAAAAACGCTCCGGTTGTACTGGATTATCTGTGCGACGAGTGCAAGGAACACTTTGAGGGGGTAAAAAAGTGTCTGAATGCGGCAAACGTACCGTTTTCCGTGAATCCCCGTATCGTCAGGGGACTGGATTATTATACAAGAACCGTGTTTGAGTTTATTACGGATGGAATCGGTACACAAGGTACTGTATGCGGCGGCGGACGCTATGACGGACTCATTGAAGAACTTGGCGGACAGCCTACACCGTCACTGGGCTTCGGGATGGGTATGGAAAGGCTGCTGATGGTTCTGGAAAATGAAAATATCGAACTGCCGAAACCGCCTGTATGCGATCTGTATGTGATAGGACTCGGTGAACAGGCAAAAATCAAGGCATTCAATATTGTAGAGGGTGTCAGAAGTTCTTCGCTGATTGCAGAGGGCGATATTGTAGGAAGAAATCTCAAGCCTCAGATGAAGTATGCCGATAAAATCCGTGCGAAGTTTACAATGGTAATCGGTGACAGCGAGCTGGAAAACGGCAAGGCAAAGCTCCGTAATATGCAGACAAAGGAAGAAAAGGAAATTTCACTGGATGACAATTTCTTTACGGAATTTTTTGCAGTGTATGTGGCAAGCAGTCAGCAAGACCTTTTGAATATGATGGATAAAATGTAAAGGAAGTAATGATATGGCAGAATTTATGACAGGTCTGAAAAGAAGCTGTTACTGTGGTGAGCTTCGTTCGGGCGACATTGGAAAAGAAGTCGTTGTATGCGGTTGGGTACAGCGTCAGAGAGATTTGGGACAACTGATTTTTATTGATTTGCGTGACAGGACAGGCATTGTACAGCTTGCGTTTGACGATACAACCGACCAAACGGTATTTGACAAGGCTTTCACGGTACGTTCGGAGTATGTGCTTTGTGCGAGAGGTGTTGTCCGTGAAAGAAGTGCCAAGTCCAACAAAATTCCCACAGGCGACATTGAAATTGAAGTGAAAGAACTGCGTATTCTTTCCGAATCGGAAACAACACCGTTTGAAATTATTGATAATTGTCCGACAGCCGAGCTGACAAGATTAAAATACCGTTATCTTGACTTACGCAGACCGGAACTGCAAAATAATATTATTTTCCGTCATAAAGTGGCAAAAGTGACACGTGACTATTTTGATGAAAACGGCTTTATTGAGTTGGAAACACCGATGCTTATCAAATCCACTCCGGAAGGTGCAAGAGATTTTCTTGTGCCGTCAAGAATCCATAAAGGTTCTTTCTATGCCCTGCCGCAGTCACCGCAGATGTATAAACAGCTCTGTATGGTGGCAGGCTTTGACAGATATATGCAGATTGCCAGATGTTTCCGTGACGAGGATCTCCGTGCAGACCGTCAGCCCGAGTTTACACAGATCGACCTGGAAATGTCCTTTGTTGATATGGAAGACGTTTTGCAGATAGGCGAGGGCTATATCAAAAGAGTCTTTAAAGACGTGATGGACATTGATATTCCGACACCGTTCCCACGCTATACTTATAATGAAGTGATGGAGCGTTTCGGTTCCGATAAGCCTGATACCCGTTTTAGCATGGAGATTTTCAACATTTCCGAAGAAGTCAAAAATACGGAATTCGCTGTATTCAAAAATGCTCTTGCCAATGGCGGCAGTGTGCGTGGCATTACCGCTAAAAATGCTGTCAAAACTTACACAAGAAAAGAAATTGATAAATTAACAGAATTTGTCAAGGGAATCGGTGCCAAAGGTCTTGCATGGGTGAGATGGACAGATGACAGTATTTCTTCCAGCTTTGCAAAATTCATGAGTGAAGATGAAATGCAGGCGATCCTCAAAAAAGCAGGTGCCGAAAAGGGAGATGTCGTACTGATTGTGGCTGACGGTGACGACAGTACTGTTTTGTCGACATTGGGAGCAGTCCGTACAGAGTGTGCCAAAAAGCTGCATATCATCAAAGACGGCTATAACTTCCTTTGGGTAGTGAAATTCCCGTTCTTTGAGTTTGACAAAGAGAGCGGTGAATGGATCGCCATGCACCATCCGTTTACCTCTCCGACAGATGACTGCATGGACAAGCTGGACGGCAACAAAGGTGAAGTCTATGCAAAGGCTTATGATATGGTACTCAACGGAATTGAGCTTTCCTCAGGCTCTATCAGAATCACCAATCCCGATTTGCAGAAGAAAATGTTTGAAATGCTCGGCTTGAGTGACGAGGAAGCTTATGAGAAATTCGGTTTCTTAATGGACGCTTTCAAATTTGGAGCACCGCCTCACGGAGGAATGGGAATCGGTCTGGACAGGCTTGTGATGCAGATGCTGAAAGCACCGACGCTGAGAGATGTTGTATTGTTCCCGAAAGTGCAGAATGCCAGTGAACCTATGACCAATGCCCCCGCAGGTGTTGACCAACAACAGCTTACGGACTTAGGCATTGCCGTGATTCCTGAAAAAGAATAAAAAATACAAAAAGCCTGCTGAACAGGAAATTTGTTCGGTAGGCTTTACAGTTTGGAGAAACAGGCATGGAAAAGAAAATACAATCGGATTTTGTAAGGGGCATGATGAATGGGATTCCCATATTTTTAGGATATTTGTCGGTATCATTTGGCTTTGGCATTATGGCGGTCGGTTCGGGATTAAGCGTGTTGGAAGCGTTTATGATTTCCCTGACAAATCTGACTTCCGCAGGACAAGCTCAGGGAGTCGGTATCATTGCGGCAGGCGGTACACTGATTGAAATGGCAGCGGTACAGTTTGTTATCAATATCCGTTATGCACTGATGGCATTGTCACTCTCTCAAAAGCTGGACAAAAGTTTTACACTTCCCCACAGACTGTTTGCCGCCTACGGCATTACAGACGAAATATTTGCTTTATGCTCCACCAAAGAGAAAATTTTAAAGCCGTCTTATATGTACGGTGTCATATTGGTATCAACGCTTGGCTGGGTGACAGGTACCTTTTTAGGGGCAGCCGCAGGCACGCTTTTGCCGGCAAATGTGACCTCTGCCTTGGGAATCGTGTTATATGGGATGTTTATTGCCATTATCGTACCGCCCACGAGAAAACAGAAAAATATTCTGTTTGTGGTGGGAATGGCGGCATTGCTGAGTGTTATCTGTAAATATCTGCTGCCAATGATTTCAGGGGGATTTGCCGTGATTCTGTCAGCAGTCATAGCGGCCGTTGTGGGAGCATGGCTGTTTCCGCAGAAAGAGGAGGAAGAAGAGATATGAGTATTGCTGTCTATATAGCCGTTATGGCAGGAGTGACTTATTGTATCAGAGTATTGCCGTTTGCATTTTTCAGGAAAAAAATCCGGTCGAAATTTTTAAAAAGTTTTCTGTATTATGTACCGTATGCGGTGCTGAGTGCAATGACGATACCTGCCATTTTTTACAGTACAGGGAATATTTATACGGCAATCGCAGGCACAGGAATTGCTCTTGTTCTGGCATATTTTGACCTGCCTTTGATAGTGGTATCATTGGCAGCGGCAGCGGGGGCGTTTTTAGTGGGATGGATTATCTGATACTTGACATCATCAAAACATCATTAAAAAACCGGCTCGGAAATTACTTTCCGAGCCGGTTTTTCAGTCATTTTGCAGGGAAGCCGTGAAAGTATGGGTACTTTCATCACCTGTAATTTGAATCACAGAAATGGTATTTCGAGAACTGTCCAAAACATTAATAAAAGTGGTTTCATTCCATTCAAAGTCATTATCCAATGTCCAGAAAAGATTGACAGTACCGTTTGCAGAGTATTCCTTGCCGTAGTTGACAATAGCACCGCTTTGTCTGTCCCATGTGAGAAAATGTCCGTTGTCGGTTTGCAGCATTAGATTGGCAGGACAGGTGATTTCAAATTCAATGCCCAGTCCTTTGGAAGAACTGAACAGAGGATTGAAATCTCCTTTGATGGCAACGGGATTTTCGGTAAGTTGAACAGGCTGACTGTTTTCGGCGGCATATACTTTGACGGAAAAAGGATTGTGCATTTCTTCGGCAATGGTATCGCCTTCCGTCTGTTTGGCACTGTCTGCGATGCCATTGAAATGCCCCAAACCGTCAGAATCTTTTTCGGAATCATCAATAGGCTTTTCTGAAGAAACCGTTTCCGTATCCTGTGTGACGGGAGCAGGAACAATCAAAGAATCCTGATGGAAAGAAACAGCAATCATAATTCCTGCACACACAGCAATGACAGCGGCAATACTGCCATAAAATTGGTAAGAGAGATAAAACGGCTTTTTTTTCTGAAACTTGCCTGTATCGGCAAATTCCGTGATATAGCTGTCATCAATATTGTTAATGACATTCATCAAGTCATTTCCATTCATGTAACAGTCTCCTTGTCAAGAAATTTTTGGAGATTGGCTCGGATACGGGACAGACGGGTGCGAATTGCCTGTTCTCTGAGTCCGGTAACTCTGGAGAGGGATTCATAGGAGTCTGTAAACCAGTATCGCCTGACAAACAAAAACTGATTGGTTTTGTCAAGGGAAGCAATAAAACGGTCAATTTGTTTTGAAAGCTCATCCGAATCAAATTCCGATTCCACAGTATGACGGGAGGGTACACACTCATCCAGTTCATCAATACAGGTACCGTAATTGCTTTTGCGTTTTTCGGCAGAGTTATAAGTACAGCGTTTGAGTGAGAGGTTGCGGACAATTTTACAGAGAAATGCCATGAGATTGTCAGGCTTTCGGGGAGGGATAGCGTTCCATACTCCCAGATAGGAGTCATTGACACATTCTTCCGCATCCTGCACACTGCCGAGAATATTGAGAGAAACTTTCACACAGATTTTTTCATATTTATGTGCCAGTTCCTGAATAGCGGATTCAGAGCGTTCAAAAAACAGTCCGATAATTTTATCGTCCTCCATTGTTTCATCTCCTTTATCAATTAAGTATCAAAACGAGCGGATTTGTTACAGGGCAGGCATGATTTTTTTAATTTCCTTTTTGTAGAGGGTGGCAAAGAAAATCACGGCAATCATCATAGCACCGCCCTCGGCGATAGGAAAGGCGTACCACACCAGAGAGGGATGGATGCCTGCAAGAAAATAGGCGGCGGGAAGAATAATTCCTAACTGACGGAAAAGAGAAACCATCATGGAACGGATACCGTGTCCGACAGCCTGAAAAAATGTGGAAAATAGGATTCCGACAGCCGCCAGCACAAAACACAGACTGATAATCCGCAAGGCAGGAACACCTGTTTCGAGCATTTCGGGATAGGCATTGAACAGATTGAGCAGGATTTCGGGAAGTGTCTGAAACAGCACCACTCCCACAGCCATAATCACAATCGCAACATAAATACCATATTTCAGTGTGTCCATTAAGCGTTTGCCGTTTTTGGCACCGTAATTATATCCCATAATGGGCATGACACCCTGATTCAGTCCGAACACGGGCATGAAAATAAAGGACTGCAATTTAAAATAAACTCCCAATACATCCACGTATGTTTCGGAAATGCCTGCTAAGATGCCGTTCATACCGAGAAGCATAATGGAACTGATACTCTGCATGACAATAGACGGGATTCCCACTGCATAGATATCTCTGACGATTTTAAAATCAAAGTGCCTGAGATAGTGCAGGTCGATTTTAATTGCCTTGTTTTGTTGTAAGAGAACAATCAGAGCAAAAATCATAGAGATAATTTGTCCGATAACAGTTGCAATTCCTGCACCCAAAGCACCCATATCAAAGGTGAAAATGAAAATCGGATCAAGAACGATATTAATAATGGCTCCTGTGAGCTGGAAAAGCATAGGGAATATCATGTTGCCTGTTGCCTGAATCGTTTTTTCAATGTTGACCTCAATCAGCATACCAAATGAAAAAATAAATACACAGGAAAGATATTGTGTACCGCTTTCCAGTACCATAGGATTGTCCGTATAAGCACCGATAATGTTTCCGGAAAAAAACAGTCCTGTCAAAGCGAAAATGATCCATGTTGCCATGCCGAGTATGATGGAATAGGTAGCGGCTTTGCCGGCTTCATCATGCCGCTGTTCTCCCAGACGGCGTGAGATCAGGGAATTCAGACCAATAGCCGTACCGACACCAAAACTGACCATTAACAGCTGCATGGGAAAGGCAAGCGATACAGCCGTCAGAGCGGTTTTGTGATAGTGTGATACAAACATACTGTCCACAACATTGTACAGTGCCTGTACGATCATGGAAAACATGGCAGGCAAAGCCATTTTCATCATCAGAGGGAATACCGGAGCCGTTCCCATTCTTTCTAATCTTGCGTCTTTCATTTTCATCCTCCTTCATATATAACAAAAGCTATTATATATGTTTTTATGGGAGAATGCAACTGTTTTTGTCAATAAAAATACGGACTGTCCGTAACAGTCCGTATCAGATTTATTCATTGTTTTGTTTCTGAGCCTTGATGACTTTCAGACGGGAGAATTCTTCTCTTTCTTTTTCCTCCAGAGCGTCCGAAATAAATTTTACAGTTTCCTCAAAGCGTGGAATCATGATATTTTTGAGAGCATTGGCACGTTTTTGAGTTTTCTTGATAGCGTCGGCAAGACGATAGACACTGTTTTCCACTTCGGCAAGGTCAGCCGTCAGCCGTTTGACCTCTCTGAAACACATATATGCCTCGTCGAAGGTGGCATTTGTCGAACCGAGTCCGTAAAAAATGCCCTGTTCCTCCTGACTTTCATCTATGGTAACGATAGGAATTTCAACGCCCATCACGCTTCTGTAGGACAATTTCAGGGAATTGTCTGTCGGAATGGTTTTGGCGATGTCGTCAATATATCCCAGTGTGATATTGGCTTTTTGCAGAGCAAGATATGCCTTGCTGTAAGTCACATCAATTTTATCCTGAATCTCTGTTGCTCTGTCGATCAGCGTCATCATTTCCCGGACAAGGATATTTCTTTTCTTGTCCAGCAGTTCGTAGCCTGTTCTGGCAAGGGAAAGAGATTTTTTGAATGTCATCAAGTTGCCTTTGGTAGGGACTGCCTGCACTGCCATGAAATCATCTCTTTTCGTTTAATCTTCGCTGTCGCTGTTTTGATCGTCAAAGCTGTTAAAATCCAGTGGATCGGAATTGCTGATATAATATTTGTCAAGCAGAGTATCATCCACACGGTCAAGTTCCGTTCTGGGCAGGGTGGAAAGCAGTTTCCAGCCCAAATCCAGACTTTGCTCAATGGTACGATTTTCGGTATAGCCCTGATTGACAAAATGCTGTTCAAAGAGTTTGCCGAATTCCATATATTTCTTGTCAACAGGCGAAAGCTCTTCTTCACCGATAACGGACGCAAGGGAACGGGCATCCTGCACTCTTGCATAGGAGGCAAAAAGCTGATTGGCTAATGCCTGATGGTCTGCACGAGTATAGCCTTCACCGATACCATCTTTCATCAGACGTGACAATGACGGCAATACGGATACAGGCGGATAGAGACCTGCACCTTCCAGTGCTCTGTCCAGTACGATCTGTCCCTCTGTAATATAGCCTGTCAGGTCGGGGACAGGATGGGTAATATCATCATTGGGCATGGTAAGAATCGGAATCTGTGTCACGGAGCCGGTACTGCCCTTGATCATTCCGGCACGCTCATACAGCGAAGCAAGGTCGGAATACAGATAGCCCGGAAAACCTTTTCTGCCGGGGATCTCGCCTTTGGAGGAGGAGAACTCTCTGAGAGCCTCCGCATAGGAGGTCATATCCGTCATGATGACAAGAACGTGCATATTACATTCAAATGCGAGATACTCAGCGGCTGTCAGAGCACATCTCGGTGTCAGTGTTCTTTCAATAATGGGATCATTGGCAAGATTCAGGAACATGACAACTCTTGACAGAACACCGCTCTGGTCAAAACTTCTTCTGAAATAGTCTGCCACGTCATTTTTAACACCCATTGCCGCAAAGACCACACAGAAATTGTTGTCTTCATCATCGGAAATTTTCGCCTGACGGACAATCTGTACAGCGAGTTCATTGTGTTTCATACCGGAGCCGGAGAAAATCGGCAGTTTCTGTCCTCTGATCAGCGTCATCAGGGTATCAATGGTAGAAATACCCGTATTGATATAGTTTCTGGGATAGATTCTCGATACAGGATTCATCGGAGTACCGTTGATATTGGCTTTTTTGACAGGATAAACATCTCCGAGACCGTCTATGGGAACGCCTGCACCGCTGAAAACACGTCCCATGATTTCAGGGGAGAGGGCCAGTTCCATTGGTTTAGCCTTGAGACGGGTTCTGGTATTGTCAAGGGAAATCGACTTTGTCCCCTCGAATACCTGTACAACGATTCTTTTGCCCTCGATCTGTACGATTCTTCCGTGACGATAGGTACCGTTATCCAGACGGATATCCACCATTTCTTCAAAGGAGGCATCCTCGACATTGTCAAGCACGATCAAAGAACCATTAATTTCCTTTACGCCAACATAATCAATTATCATTTTTTCACCCTCCGTTAATTGGTCAGTTTTGCAAGAGAGCTGTCAATGTCCGAGATCAGTTGGTCGAACATTTCAGGCTTGTCATTGGGAATATCGTACTTCATTTTTGCAAGCCTTTCAAACAAGCCTAATTCTGTAATGCTGGAGATGGGAATTGCTGCGGCAATAATATGTTTTGCCTTGTTGTAAAGGTGCAGAATGACCTTCATCATCAGCTTTTGTTTTTCAAGCGGCACAAAGGTGTCGTCTTTATGGAAAGCATTTTGCTGGAGAAATCCTACACGGATGGCCTTTGCCGTTTCAATGACAAGCTTCTGGTCATCCGGCAGAACGTCGGAACCAATCAGCTTGACGATTTCCATCAGATTGCTTTCCTCATGCAGCAGGGAAGTAATTTTATTTCTGTATTTGATGAAATCATCCCCGAGATTTTCTCTGAACCAGGGATCGAGGTCTGTAAAATACTCGCTGTAGCTGTTCATCCAGTTGATGGCAGGATAATGTCTTGCATAGGCAAGGGCTTTATCCAATGCCCAGAAACATCTTGTAAATCGCTTGGTATTCTGTGTGACAGGCTCGGAGAAGTCGGAACCCTGCGGAGATACCGCACCGATAATGGTAACGGAGCCCTCACTTCCGCAAAGTGTTTCCACACGTCCGGCTCTCTCATAGAACTCCGACAATCTTGACGGCAGATAAGCCGGGAAACCCTCTTCCGCAGGCATTTCTTCCAGTCGTCCGGAAATCTCACGCAGAGCTTCCGCCCATCTGGAAGTAGAATCCGCCATGATAGCCACATGATAGCCCATATCACGATAATATTCCGCTAACGTCAGACCGGTATAAATAGACGCTTCACGGGCAGCAACAGGCATATTGGAGGTATTGGCAATCAATACGGTTCTGTCTGTCATCGGTCTGTTGGATTTCGGATCGATCAGTTCGGAAAATTCATCAAGTACCTGACTCATTTCGTTGCCGCGTTCACCGCAGCCGACATATACGATAATATCTGCATCACACCATTTTGCCAACTGGTGCTGGTTCATGGTCTTGCCTGTACCGAATCCGCCGGGGATGGCAGCCGTGCCGCCTTTGGCGATAGGGAACATGGTGTCCATGACACGCTGTCCGGTAATCAATGGAATCGTAGCAGGAAGTCTTTCGGCACAGGGACGGGCATTTCGGATAGGCCATTTCTGGCAAAGCGTCAACTCGTGTTCCACACCATTGTCATCTTTTATGATGACAATGGTATCCGTTAATTTATATTTGCCGTTTGGCTGTACGCTGGTGACAGTGCCGCTCAGAGCAGGCGGCACCAAAAATCTGTGTTCAATAATGGCTGTTTCGGGACAGGTCGCATAGATCTGACCGCCCTGAAGCACATCACCGACTTTTACTTTGAGTTTGACATTCCAGTATCTGTTCAGATCCAGTGAAGAAACGGCTGCACCTCTGGAAATAAAGGAACCGCTGATTTCTTCGATAGCCTTCAATGGTCTTTCGATACCGTCGAAGATATTGTCGATAATACCCGGACCGAGCAGTACATTCATAGGAGCTCCTGTACCTGTCACAGGATCGCCCGGTTTTAAGCCTGTTGTTTCCTCGTAGACCTGTATGGTAGTGAGTTTGTCATTAATGCCGATGACTTCGCCGACAAGACGAGCCTCACCTACATAGACCATCTCCATCATAGAGAATGTTCTGGTATTTCTGACGGTGACAACAGGACCGTTGATTCCGTAAATAACATCATTCATTCAAAACTTCACCTCATCATTTCAGTCTGTCACTTTCAGGCCTGAATTTTCACAGAACCATTCTCTTTGCTGAGAAAGCCTTGTATCAAGCGTTTCATCTGCAAGAAGTCCCAGTTCACGGCTGATTCCCATAATACCGCCTATCAGTATCTCGTTTGAGACGGCAACGGTACATTGTCTGCCGAAAGCTGCGGTAATTTTGTCTTTGAGTTTGCTGTCCCTTTCGTTTACGTACAGGACAACATCATTGGCAGTCAATTTTTGAGCAATCGCTTTGGTGCTTTCCGTCAGCCTGTCTGTATACTGCGGTGTTTCGGCAAAGGCAAGCAGTTTTTCCTTTGCACGGTCAAAGACTTTATCTTCAATTTCCTGACGCTTGACAAAAATACTTTTGCGGCTGGCATTTTCGGCTTTGGAAAGCTCTCCGGCGATACTGTTATTGATAGAGGACATTTTTCTCTGCAAAAGCACATAGGCTTCTCTGAGGGCATCTTCTTCGGCTTTGGTCAGTTCCTTTTGTTTGAAGTCCTCTGCTTCGGATTCCAGTTTGCTGCGTTGTTCGGCAGCATATTTTTCGATGGCTTTCAGAAAATTGTCCGTTTTGCTTACTATATCGGGCATTCCTTTCCCGTTACTGAAAACTTATAAAAAGTTATAAAAACAACTTTTATGTTTCATTCCTTGTTCA
>DEFH01000025.1:25359-26112 GCA_002350705.1 Ruminococcaceae bacterium UBA2857 | reverse complement strand
CGGATAATACCTGTCTGCTGTGACAAACTCGATATGATTCCACCGGCATTTATACTGTATCTGCCTGTAAAATTCATAGAAACACTGCTCCTGTACAGCTTTGGCAAGGTGCTTGTTTTTCATCATGCCTTTGACATTCAAATCTTCCATCACAATAAACTTTGGCTGTCGGTTTACGATTTCGGAAGTTGTTTTATGAATATGGTCATGACGAATATTTGTCAATCTGTGATTGATTTTTAAAAGTTGTTTTTCACTTTTTATAATATTGCGTGTTTTACAGTAACATACTCCTTTCTTATTTTTTGAATATTTTTTAGATATTCGGCGTTGCAATCTACGCTTTTTCTTTTTTAATTTTCTGACTTTGACAGTCTTATTGATATTTTTGTATTCTGCTTTGTCAGAACATACGGCAAGAGTTTTTATGCCAATATCTATCCCGATACCATCATTCAAGGGTTTGTTTGTATTTTCAGGTGTTTCAATTCCTACGGAAATATACCAATTTATACCGTCAAATGTCACTCTTGGATTGGAATATTTTACACCAACGGGTATTCTGCCTTTTTCTGCAAGTATGATATGATTGAATCTCTGCTTGTTTGCTCTTTTGCTTGTTGTCAGCTTTTCAAATTTTACATGAGTATCCGTAAAGCTGATTTTATCCGTATCAACATAAAAGCTCGGCTTTGATTTTCTTCGGCTTTTGTAATTCGGAAACTTTGTAATTCCCTTAAAGAAATTCAGATA
>DEFH01000025.1:0-25323 GCA_002350705.1 Ruminococcaceae bacterium UBA2857 | reverse complement strand
TTCAATTCCGTCAGCCTTTTTCTTAATTCATAATCGCTGACAAAACCGTTATCACATTCATAATTGATCTGTTCATAATCAAGCACCCAGTTATAAATAAATCTTGCTGTTCCTGCACACTCAAACAGCTTTGTTTTCTGCCTGTTATTTGGACACAGCATGACTTTTATAGTTTTTATCACACTTTCCACCACCTTTGGATTTAGTGTAACATTCTGAAAGTATAAAAGTCAACATAGTTTTATAACTTTTTATAAATTTGTTTTAACTGTTACAAGTCCCCAATTTTGATGAATGCACCGTTCATGATGCATTAAATTTTCACTCCGATGGCTTCTCTGACGTAACGGGTGATAGAGTCCTTGGCACGGCCGCTGCCGTGTCTGTCGGGAATCTCAACGATAAGCGGCTGTCTGCGGTTGAGTTTCAGGTCATAGACAAGCTCCGGACAGAGTTGCACAAGCCTTTCCGTCATCAGAATGACGGCAACATCTTCCATATCCATTGCTTTTTTGAGAGTTTCCCTGACTTCGCTGTCCTGATGGACAACCACCCCTTCAATGCCTGCCAGATGCATTCCCATGAGTGTATCGACATTATCGCTTATTAAATAGAATTTCATAAGCTTCACCTTAATTAAAACTTTGAGATGATAAGGATGGAAACAAGGAGTCCGTACAGTGCGACACCTTCGCCCAGTGCCACGAAAATCAATGCTTTACCAAAGGCTTTGGGATCTTCACTGGTAGCACCGATGGCAGCAGGAGCGGCACCGCCTACAGCAATACCGCCGCCGATACCGGAAATACCTGTTGCGAGTGCAGCAGCCAGCATGGAAATACCCATGTTCAGGTCGCCGGCAGCAGCAACAGCGGCATCAGGCTCAGCAGCAAACGCTGTCAGAGACATGGCAAGGCAGGCAATGCCAACCATACAGAAAGCAGCGATCTGACTTAAAACAGCTCTTTTTTTGGTTCTCTTTCCAAGAGAAACGGTCTTGTAGGCATAGTATACGGAACCAACCAAAAATACAACGGGTACAATCATTAAAATATATTCCAACATGATAAAATCCTCCAAAAAATAGTAATTTGTTAATCTTCCGTTTTAGCAGCCGTCACAGGCTTGAAGGCTCTTCCTTCACCGATATAGAAACGGCTGAAAATCTCGTAATAGTCGAGACGGAGTACCTGAATGGCAACAAGGAGTGCTTCCAGAGCCATGACAATGCCGTTTCCGACAATCAGTACGATGGTGTAGCCGACAGCACCGCCCACCATTTCGGCGAGTGTGAACACCACCAGCATCATGCCTGCATGAACAAGGATATACGCACCCACACGCAAAAATGACATGGTGTTGGTAACATAGCTCAGGCATATCTCAAAGACCTCAAAGAAACTCTGCATACAGTATTCGCCCCAGTTCATAGGCTTTCTGTTTTTCCTGCGTTCGGCAAGTTCTCCGAGAGGTTCTCTGAAAAAGATGAGGATAAGCGGAACGGCAATCAGGCAGATAATATAAACAGGATTCATAACTTCCAATCCCAGGAACATCTGGCAGACGAGTCCGACCGCTAAGGATACATAGAATACAAATCCCGACACACCGTTCGCCCCGAAAAAGGCACTTTCATAGTCTTTTCGTTTGAGGGACGAATAAATATTGACAATCATGGAAATGGCAATCGTCACAAATCCGATGACAACAGAGCCGTAAATAATCATATTAATGCTGTCAGCCTCCATGACTTCAATCAGTTTGCCGTTGGTGCCGAACAGAGCGGAATGGATTCCGTCGAGAGCGTGTTCAAAGCCGAACACCGAACCGTACAGGAAGCCGAATATCATACCTGAGATACCACAGGGAATCAGGATTTTTCCGATTTCCATTTTTTTGAGTTTCCACATCAACGCACCGACAATGGCAACGACCAGTCCTTGTCCGACATCACCGAACATGATGCCAAAGAACAAGGTATAAGTAATGGCAACAAATATAGTGGGATCTACTTCATTATAGTTGGGCAGACCGTACATTTTGACATAGAACTCATACAGCTTGACAAACGGCGGATTTTTCATAATGACGGGAGGAGAGTTTTTGAGTTCGTCCTTGCCGTCGGTAAGAGAGTATTCCACGCTTTTAATGCCGTCAAGATGCTTGGTAAAGTTTTTTTCCTGTTCGGCAGGGATCCAGCCTACCAGAATAAAACTTTTGTTATACTGATAGACATATCGTTTGATTTCGTTGTAGGAGTCAAGCTCCCGCAGTTTGCTGTAATATGCCATGCATTTATCTTTTTCTTCGGCAAGGAAAGCGTCAATATTGCTCTGAGCTTCTGCCAGCTCTTTGTTGAGTTTTTCCAGTTCAGCCTCAAGAGTTGCCTTGTATTCTTCAGGCGTTCCGGCAATGGGGGGAATTTCCAGCTTTTCAAAGTAGAGAGAGGAGAAAATTCTGTCGATTTCCTCTTTTTGTTCGGGGGGCGTAAAATAAGCTCCCCAGTAATGTGTGCTGTCGCTCGTGTACGGGAAGAAAAGCACATAGGGATTTTCGGCATATTGTGAGAGCTTTTCATAGCTTTCATTGGGCATCCGTCCGAAGTTGGGTGTAATGAATTGACACTGCATGATTTCCGTGAAATTGATATTGCTTCCGACAAAGTGACTGACTTTTTCAATATTTCTTTGACAGTTGTCAATTTCCTGACGGAGCTTGAGCTTTCTGTTGGTGAGCACATCAATTTTGGAAACAAAGAAGCTGACATATTTCAGGACAGCCTCATTGCCTGCATGGAAATCCTTGGGTTTGGAATATTCGAGCTGAAAGCCAGCCAGTTCGGCAGAGTTTTTGAGTTCCTGAATAGAAGCGGAATAAGGATTTTTGTTATGCAGGGGAACAAAGCTCTGTGTATCCGAGTAGAAGGACATAGCGTCATCAGGGTGGAACATCCGGGAATCGCCGCAGAATTTAACCACCTTTTCCAGCTCCGACATCATGCCGATGATGCTGATTGCTTTTACCTGCTTCACTGACACGAAACCACCTCCTTTTTAGTAATGAAAACAATTTTTTTTATTTGATAAGAAGTTTAGCCTTCTCGTCAGCGGAAATTCCATAGCGTGTCGCCTCGATCAGATTGATAATATTTTTCAGTTCTATTTCACGCAGATACACATAAGAGATCATCACGATTGTGGGATTCGGGGAGAGTCTTAAATGGTGTCTGCAATAGGCGTAAACCATGACATCCGTCATTTGTGTGGGGTCATTGTAGCGAAGCTTTGACATGAGCCTGCCGAGATAGGTACTGCGGGACAGCTCGAATACTTCTCCGACAGTATCAGCCGCACAAAGCTCATCCAATATTTTTGCAGAGAGTTTGCCGTAAGGAATCAGCAGGGGCTTGATTTGTTCGGGGGAGAGATGATAATATTTTTTCAGGCGGATGATTCTTGACATATTTTCAAAGTCAAGCATTGCCGAGAAAATATCTTTGAGTTCTTTTCTGTCGCCCCTGTTTTTCCCCTGAGAGATGGTTTCCATGACTTTGGCATAGCAGTTGTTATGGAAAGCGATTTCCAGTTCGGTAATATTGATTTTTTCGTGCTCCTTGGGCTGAAAGCGGAGCAGAATGGGATAATACCAGGTTCCCTTGAGTACGCTGAGCATATCGCTGAAAGAGCGGACTCCTGCCAGATTTTTGAGATTGATCTTGGCGAATTTGTCAAAGGACAGGGGCATGGTATACAGATATTCTTCAGGCTTGCCGATGTTGACCATCATCAGACAGCGGATAATCTGGTCGATTTCCATCCGGGAGATGATGAAGTCAGAAAAGGCGAGCGTATCTTCGAGAGCATATCTGGAGAGGGCGAACACATCAAAATAGATATTCTGACGAAGAAGCGGTTCCAGCTGACCACGGTGAATTTCTGTTTCATTCAGACCGCTCAGGACAGTGGAATAATTGGTTCTTGTTTTCAGATAGGCAGCTACTTCCGCCACATTTCTGCATTCCATAAGACTCTGATAATCATTCTCTTTCAGACATTTTCCGTACATGGCACGAGCTTTGGCAAGTATGGCATTGGATGATTGTGAAGACATTTGGTCATTCCTCCTTTCTGCCAAAAGCATTTGCAGCAGTATTACTGTTCGTTATCCAGGACACGCCCGACAATTTCTGCTACCCATTTGTCACCGTTTTGCTCATAACATTCTTCAAGACGTCGGGCAATCGCCTGATTTTTCTGATGGATAGCCGACAGTTTTTCATCGGCACGTTTCTGGGCAGTCTGCTGATTGATAGCGATTCGTTTTTTGGCACGTTCCAGATAGTCTGTTTTAATTTTTTCTTTGGTGAGGACAATATTATGTTCATAGTCGATTTTGGTTTTCTGAGCCTTGTCGTTGAGTTCTCTGGCTTTTTTATCCATTTCGACAATTTTGGCGATCATATCTTCCATTATAAACCACCTCCCTTTACAAATGTATTATATACTCATTTTTGATATTTGACAAGTGACAACTCAGGAAAATTATCTGTTTTTTAGTCTTTGGGATAATATATAAAAGACATAGGCATAGGTGTTTATGAAAAAGACGGAGCGATGCATTGGGTTCGGATTTTTGCCTATCTGCAATAAAATACGGAAAGAAAAATCCTGTCAAAAAATTTTTTGACAGGATTTTTTGATAAAAAGTGTTTCTATGAAGAAATTTGCAAAAGGGGAATCTGTCTTACGAACTCAAAATACAGCAATCATTCTGTATAATCTGTCCATTCGCCTTCTGTATAGCGGTATTTTGTTTTTTCGGCTTTTCCGGTGCCTTGTTGTGGTTCTGCGGATGTGTCGATCTTATATACCTTTCCGGAATGATTTACGTTAGAGAAAACAAGGTCGGATGTCTGGTATGCAACAGCACCTTGGGCTACATCTTCATCTTTGACACCGGTATTGAAAATAATATTGGTTACACCGACAGGTACAGGCATTCTGTAGAGATCGGTTCCTTCCACTTTTTCCATTTCGTATCCGGGCCATTCTGCATATTTTTGCTCAAATACTTCGCCTGTGACCTTATTGACAGGCATTCCGCCCCAGAAGTAAGCATAAACTTTTTCCCATTTTGTTTCGCTGTTGTCATAGAAGATATAATTCTTTATGTAGTCGGGTCTTGTATCGTTTTCGATTTCTTCATCAGGTTTTGCAAGATTGGGATCCAGTGCCGGATGCTGTTGCGATTTGTCAATGTATTCAACAGGTTGGCCGGATTTCACTGCTGCCAATTTCTGCGTAAACATTGCCTCAAGGAACTGAGGATAAATGCCGCTCCAGCTTGGAACTTCGTGTTTCCCCGGTTCGTATTTGCAGAATACAATCTTATCCTTTGGATAACCGTTTTCGATGAGGGCATTGTTCATCGCCTCGGAAAGGGCACCGTTATCATTATAATAGCTTCCATCGTACATAAAGATAAACGGGAGATGCTCTGCTTTCAATTTAGGTGTAAGGTAGTTTGACCACAATTCTTCATCTCCTATGCTGAATGTAGATGACAAGGCACCGACAGTGCCGAAGATTTCGGGATGTTCAAATCCGATGCAGAAAGAAGCCAGTCCGCCCAGAGAAGATCCGCAGATACTTCTGTGAGAGGCATCCTGATAGACATTATAGTTTTCTTCGACATAGGGAACGACTGTATCGCTCAGGTAATCGCTAAATTCTTTACACAGAAATCTTGAAGCGGACTTCTCTTTTATTTCTTTGGAAAAGCCGAGGTCCGGAATCAGTTCATCTTCACGCAAGAAATTTCCGTCTTCGGAACCCATCGTTTCGATACATACAAGGATAGCCTTGTAATCTGTAACGTCCATCATAGAAGTAACGTGCTGGGCAACGCTCCAGCTTCTGTTGTTGCCGGGGTCAAGCTCTGCGTCAATAACGGTCTGACCGTCAAGCATATATATGACAGAGTATTTTGTATCGGCGGTTGTGTCGTAGTTTTCGGGAGTCCAGATATGAACATTTTTGTCATAGTCGTGGAATGGAAGATTGACTGTTTGGTATGAGGGCTTTTCGATATAGTTCTTGTCCTTTTGGCATGGAAGAAGTTCTCTTTCATAGAGATACCATGCTTCTATAAAGGTATTGAATGTTACATCCCTTGTTTCGCTTCCGTTGTAAGCAAGATGGAACATATTGTAAGCTGAGGGATCACCTTCACAGGTATAGATAAAGCAGGTATCGTCTTCTCCCGTCTTGGTCATTTTGACTTCTTCTGTCTTTCCGTTCTGCGTATTAAAGAATATTGCGGTCATTTCTGAGGATTTGTCTGCATCCCGGATAGTAAGCGTGTAGTTTTTCATATCAGAATTACCTTCTTGTTCTGCCTCTGTTTGAGAACTTTGTTCGGTGGCTATACTTTTTTCATCCGATTGGCTTTCGTCAGAATTGGCACTCTGTTCGGCAATGGTGCTTTTTTCATTAGATTTGCTTGCTTCCTGTTGTCCGCAGGCTGCCATAACCGACAGACACAATACAGTTGACAAGACACCTGCAAAAATACGGTTGGTTTTCATTGGAACTTTCTCCTTGTTTTTTAGTAATGTCATTGTAAGGGGATACAGTTGTTTATATCTTTGAGGCACTTGACTTATCCCCTGATTCTATATTAAATGAATGTCTGAATAATTACAATCAACTCTTTGCTTGCTGATACAATTATAACGATATAGATTCAACTGTTTGTTTATATAAACAACCAGCCGTTTAGAGAAGCGGCTTATTGCGGTCAAAGCTGCCTCGGAAAGAGTGGGAACGGTTTGCGGCAATTTTATCGGCAAATATCTCAAACACAGGGTAGCATATTTCAATGGTGATGATGCAGTTACAAAATATGCCGGATATGTCGATATGGAAAATGAAGTGCCGGCTGATGAAAATGCCGTTTACGAATGGGGCAGTGTTTCAAATTATTTCTTGACGTAAAAAATAAAGAATGTTATAATAAATGCAGATAAAATCGGAATAAGCCTGTATTACAATAGAGCGAAAACCAAGCCGTAATGCAGAGAATTATGAAAGGGGTAATCATTCCTCTATGATAAGGGACACACGGGGATAGCTCGCCCCAACTGTACGGGTTGCCGTACTTGAGCGAGAAGCTCCCATCTCTATAGGTGGGGGAGTATGTCACAATAAAAGTAGGATTATAGAGGAATTAATTCTTGCGAGCAACAGGGAAAACTATGATTTTCGGTTTCAAACGAAATACGAAATCTCACAAATCATTCAAACATTCAAGGAGGGAAAACATGATGCAGAATTTTGATTACATGACACCCACAAGGCTGATTTTTGGTGAGGGAGTTATCTCTAAACTGCCGGAGGTAATGGGGAGATACGGCAAAAAAGTGCTTCTTGCCTATGGCGGCGGAAGCATTAAAAAACTGGGACTTTATGATAAGGTCAGGGAGCTTCTGGCGGAGTCGGAAATCTTTGAATTGTCCGGTATCCGGCCGAATCCGAAATATGATCCGAGTGTCCTGGACGGTGTTCAGATATGCAAGGAAAATGATATTGATGTCATTCTTGCTGTCGGCGGCGGAAGTGTTCTTGACTGCTCGAAAGCGATTGCAGCGGGAGCCAAGTATGACGGGGATCCTTGGGACTTGATTTCCTATAAGGTACAAGCACAGGCGGCACTGCCAATTGTTGACATCATTACGCTTGCCGCAACCGGCAGTGAATACGACTGCGGCGGCGTTATTTCAAGAACAGAGACGAATGATAAAATCGGATATATGGATTCTCATCTTTATCCGGCAGTGTCATTCCTTGATCCGACATATACCTTTACGGTATCCAAGAAACAGACTGCGGCAGGCTGTGCGGATGCCATGAATCATATCATGGAGCAGTATTTCTGCGAGGATTCAACACTGCTCAACGACGGATTTATGGAAGCGGGACTGAAAAGTTTAATGGTAAATGCTAAGAAATGTCTCGAAAATCCCGAAGATTATACGGCAAGAGCGGAAATGATGCTTGCCTGCACCTATGGCTGTAACGGTATCTATTCTCTTGGAAACAGTTACTCCGGATGGCCGTGTCACGGAATGGAACATGCACTTTCCGCTTATTACGACATCACTCACGGAGAGGGACTTGCCATCATCACTCCGAGATGGATGAAACATATTTTAAGCGACAAAACTGTGAGCCGCTTTGTAAAGTATGGTGTAAATGTGTTTGGTATTGACGGTACACTCGACAAATTTGAGATAGCTGAGAAGGCAATAGATGAAACTTATCGTTTCTTTGAATCAATCGGTATTCCTATGCACTTGAGAGATGTCGGTATAGATGAAATCCGTATCGGTGAAATGGCACATCATGTGGCAGAAAATGAGGGACTTGAAAACGCATGGGTATCGCTGACTGAAAAAGATATCGCAAAGATATTTACTGAATCTTTATAATTTCAGGGATGACATCATCATGTCAAATACGGCAAAAGTATGTGAATTTCCGGATAAGGCAAAAACATTTTAGCATGAATCAGCCTTTTTCTTCCAACAATTGACGGACAACAGTAAATTTATACTGTTGTCTGTTTTTATTTGGCGGAAAAATATTGAATTTGTACGGCTGTTGGAATATAATATATGGTATCATCTTATTGAAATGGGGAATTTTTCTATGGAAAACAATATAAAAAGATTTCTGGAATCTCTTAAAGGCAAAACCATTGCTCTTTGCGGTATCGGCAGGAGCAATCTTCCTTTGATACAGCTTTTTAAAAATTATGGTGCGAATATTCTTGCGTGTGATAAGCGTGAGCGTGATAAACTCGGTGAAGATGCCGACAAGGCTGTTGCGTATGGTGCAGAGCTGCGTCTCGGTGAAACCTACCTGACAGACCTCCATGCAGACATCATTTTCCGTACTCCGGGCATGAGATACTATATGGATGAGCTTGTTGACGCCAGAAATCACGGTACGGTGATTACCAGTGAAATGGAAGTCTTTTTTGACTTGTGTCCCTGTAAAATTATCGCTGTAACGGGCAGTGACGGCAAAACGACTACCACCACCATTATTTCCGAGATTCTCAAAGCACAAGGCTATACCGTTCATCTGGGCGGCAATATCGGCAGACCGCTGCTGCCTGATATTGAAACGATTTCTCCTGATGACGTGGCAGTTGTGGAGCTGTCCAGCTTCCAGCTGATCTCTATGAGAAAAAGTCCTGATATTGCCGTTGTAACAAATCTTGCACCGAATCACCTTGACATTCACAAGGATATGCAGGAATATATTGATGCCAAGAAAAATATTGTTCTTCATCAGAACGCCTTTGGAAAAGCGGTATTGAATCTCGATAACGATATTTCCAATTCTTTTGAAGAATATACCAGAGGACAGACATATAAATTTTCCCGTAAGAACAAAGTGCAGAATGGTGCCTACTTATCCGAAAACGGCAGTATCATGATGAATGAATACGGCAAAGAAACAGTTGTTATGCACGTTTCCGACATCAGAATTCCGGGCCTGCACAATATAGAAAATTATCTTGCGGCAGTGTGTGCGGTGTGGAATATGTCGGAGCCTGCGATTATCAAGAATGTAGCCATCAATTTCAACGGTGTGGAACACAGAGCCGAACTTGTCAGAGAACTGGACGGTGTAAAATACTACAATGACGCTATCGGCACAAGCCCCACGAGAACCGTGAAAGGAACCCTTTCTTTGTACGACAGAAAAATTATTTTGATTGCAGGCGGCTATGACAAGCACATTCCTTATGATGAAATGGGTGTCGTTGTTCCCGAAAAAGTAAAGACACTGATTTTATTCGGTGCAACGGCAGACAAAATTGAAGCCGCTACCAAAGCCGCTCCCACTTACAGTGAGGGAAATCCTGTCATTATCCGTGTGAACAGCATGGAGGAGGCAGTTGAAAAAGCAAGGGAAAATGCTGTTTCGGGAGATATCGTATCCATGTCGCCTGCCAGTGCAAGTTTTGATATGTACAAGAATTTTGCGGAGAAAGGTCTGCACTTCAAGAGAATTGTCAATGAACTGAAATGATTTTAGGGAGTTTGAAAATGAAACTGTTATCGAGAGCAGAAATCATTGAAAAAATCAATCAGCTATTGGATGTTGAAAGTCACTCGGAGAATGAAACAGATAATTTGCTTGATGAACTGAAAAACGGTGTTATTGATCCCAATATTTCGGATTATATCTATTATGACGACCTGACACCCGAAGAAATTGCTGACAAGGCTTTGTCTTACAAGCCTATATACTTATAAAGGAATGTTGAAGAATGAAAGAGATATTGAAAAAATTGTGCATTGACAGGGGTGTTTCGGGAAACGAACTGCAAATGCTTGCCGTCATCAAAGAACTTGTCGGAGATTTTGCGGAAGTTTCGACAGACAATATGGGCGATATTTTGGTATCAATGGGAAACAAAGATGCTGACAGGCATATCATGCTGGACGCTCACATGGACAGAATCGGATTGGTTGTGACTTATATCAATGACGAGGGTTTTATCAAGGCGGAACCCGTTGGAGGAATTGATTTGCGTACCCTGCAAAGCAGTGCGGTCAAAGTATTGGGAAAGGAAACGATTTTAGGTGTTATCTGCACCATGCCGCCACATTTATCTAAAAATGATGATGAATTATCCAAAGACAAGATCTGGATTGATACGGGACTTTCTGCTGATAAAGTGAAAGAGTTGGTTTCATTGGGAGATACGGTAATTGTTTGCAGTGAGTTCAGGGAATTGTTAAACAATCAGGTGGCAGTGTCTGCACTGGATAACAGGGCAGGATGTGCGGTTTTAGTGAAATGTGCCGAACATCTCAAAGACAAGACCTTGCCTTGCAGATTATCGCTTGTCTTTTCCGTGCAGGAGGAAACAAGCGAACTTGGTGCAGGCATATCCGCTTATACACTTGAACCCGATGAGGCGGTTGTGGTAGATGTCGGTTTTGCAAAGCAGGACGGTGTTCCCGATGAAAAAAGCGGGAAAATCGGCTGCGGTGCCATTATCAGCATATCACCTGTGCTTTCAAAGAAAGTAACAGATAAAATCAAAGAAATTGCCAAACGTCTGGATATGCCGTGTGACTATGAAGTTTGCGGAGGTTCTACGGGTACCAATGCCGATAAAATTTCTTCATCAAGGGGCGGCATTATGACAGGCTGTATATCCGTGCCAGAAAAGAATATGCATACGCAAGTCGAGGTAGTTTCGCTTGATGACATGGAAAAAATAGCGGAATTGCTTTCGGTTTATGTACAAGAGGGAGGTGTCGGCAATGCTTGATTACGGACTTTTGGAAAGACTTTGCAAGGCTGACGCACCGTCGGGCTTTGAGGAGGAAGTCAGGGAAATCGTTATATCTGAAATAAAAGATTACGCTGATGAAATCACCGTTGACAATATGGGAAATGTGCTTGTCTTTAAAAAAGGCAGGGCAACACCCAAGAAAAAATTGTTGCTTTCGGCACACATGGACGAAGTGGGATTTATCGTCACGGATATCAAATCTGACGGAACACTGAAATTTGCAAGTGTTGGCGGCATTAATGATACAGCCGTGTTTGCCAAACAGGTGAAAGTGGGCAAAAATAAAATATCAGGGGTTGTCAATGCCAAACCGATTCATTTATCAAGTGCCGACGAAAGAAAAAAAGTGCCCCCGATGGACAGTCTTTGCATTGATATCGGTGCCAAAGACAGGAAAGATGCCGAAAACTATATCTCTCTCGGAGATATGATTACATTTGATTCACCGTTTGAAAACAAAAACGGCACAATCATTTCCAAAGCCATTGATGACAGATTCGGTTGTCTGGTGCTGATAGAAATGATAAAGAGTGATTTGCCGTTTGATATGTATTTCGGTTTTGTCGTGCAGGAAGAAATTGGATTAAGAGGGGCAAAAGCTGCCGCTTATACTGTCAATCCCGACTGTGCGATTGTGGTAGAAGCTACGACAGCGGCAGATGTTCCTTTTGCCGAAGATGAAAAAAGAGTATGCCTTGTCGGTGGGGGGGCAGTGGTATCACACATGGACAGGTCAACCATCTATGACAAGGAATACTACAAAATTGCCATGTCTGCCAATACCAAGACACAAACCAAAACCATGATTGCGGGCGGTAATGATGCAGGTGCGATACACTGTTCAAGGAATGGTGTCCGTACCATAGCGGTATCCGTACCATGCAGATATATTCATTCATCAAGCAGTCTGGCAAGCGTTGACGATATGGAAAGTGTGTTGGAAGTTGTCAGGTACACTGCCGAAAAGATTTTATCGGAATGATTTACTACATAGACAAAACAAGGCTTCCCGACTTGCAGAAGCTCATGGATCAGAAAAATATTTATGCCTGTAAAATAGCCTGTTTATTTGAAAGCTATGGACTGAATTATGATTTTGCGGAATTCTGGGTGCAGTATGATGATGAAAATCATCCTGTTTCCGCTATATCGAAATTTTACGGAGATATGACGGTGCAGACCACTGACAAAACCGATTTTGACGAACTGAAGGAATTTTTACAAATCACGGGTTTTACAAGTGTGCTTTCGGAAAAAGAACTTTTTTCGGATAGTTTCAGTGGGATGACTATGCAAACACTTTCCCGGAAAACAGGCATTACTGCGGAAGTGAATCCGAATTTAAACGAAGTTTACCGGCTTTTGCAAAGCTGTCAGAGTGACAGCTTTGAAGTGCCCGGTTATGAAGATTTTATTCTGGATATGTCGCATAAAATCAGGCATCGGACGGCTGTATGCGTGGGAGTGCGTTCCAATGGAAAATTGGTGTCAACGGCTATGACAGTGGCACAGTCGAAAAACTGTGCTGTCATCGGAGCGGTTGCGACTGACAAAAATTGCAGACATTCAGGCCATGGAACAAAGTGTGTGAATACCTTGTGTGATTTGCTTTATGACAGGAACATTTTTATCATGCGTGATGAAAACGAAAATGAGCGTTTTTATCGGTCAATGGGATTTGAGAATCAGGGAAAATTTTATATCAAGCGAGGAAAGAATTTATGACACCGTTTTATCAGATTGATGACAGAATCTTAAAAGCGTCTGAAAAGGCTATGGAATTATGCAGGCCCTATCTGGAAAGAACAGACGAGATTACGGAATATAATCAGCACAAAATGCTGAAAGCCTTTCAGCACGCTCGTGTCAGTGAAAGCTGTTTCACGGCTTCTACAGGCTATGGCTATGATGACAGGGGCAGAGAGGCTCTTGATCAGGTATTTGCGGAGGTCTTTGATACGGAAGATGCTCTCGTCAGACATCATTTTGCAAGCGGCACACATACACTGACAGTTGCTTTGTTCGGTGTGTTAAGACCGAATGATACCATGATTTCCGTAACAGGCACTCCTTATGATACCTTACAGGGTGTCATTGGCATGAACGGAGAATCTTCGGGTTCTTTGAAAGAGTTTGGGATTCACTATGAACAGATTGACTTGCTTTCAGACGGGACTGTTGATTTCGAGGGCATGAAACAGCGTATCAAACCTGATACAAAGATGGTATATGTTCAGCGTTCAAGGGGATATTCTCTCCGTCCGACACTGACTGTCAGGGAAATCAAAGAAATTGCGGCACTTGCCCATGAGCTTGCACCAAATTGCATTGTCATGCTGGATAACTGTTATGGTGAGTTCGTCGAAACAGTAACGCCTGCACAGGTAGGCGTGGATTTGATGGCAGGTTCTCTGATTAAAAATCCCGGCGGCGGCATTGCACCCACGGGCGGTTATATTGCCGGCAAAAGAAAGCTTGTCGAAGATTGCAGTTATCGTCTGACAACCCCGGGCACAGGAAAAGAGATTGGCTGTACGCTCGGCAATAACAGAGAATTGTTTATGGGTGCGTTCAACGCTCCTCACGTCACCGGTGAGGCTGTCAAAACAGCGATATTTACATCAGCTTTATACGAAATTCTCGGCTATCGGGTGACACCCCGTTACAATGAAGTCAGAGGTGATATTATACAGGCGGTTCTGCTTGAAAATGCAGACAGGCTTGTGAATTTCTGTCGTGGCATACAGCAGGCTTCCCCGATAGATTCTTTTGTCACGCCTGAACCCTGGGATATGCCGGGTTATGACAGCAAGGTGATTATGGCAGCAGGAGCCTTTACCCTTGGTTCATCTATCGAATTGTCAGCCGATGCACCTTTAAGAGAGCCTTATGCGGTATGGATGCAGGGTTCTTTGAACTTCCATACAGGAAAGCTTGCCGCTATGCTGGCAGCGTCCAACCTCATCTGACAGGAGGGAATGTTATCAATTTCTTTGATAAGAAAGCGATTCAGGCAAATGCTCTGAAGAAAAATTTGAATATATTGTTTATTTTTAGTGCGGCAGCGATTGCAGTGAATCTTTTATTGAGTATGGTTGTTTATCTGTTTTCCCTGCAAAAGAATTTCATCACCTATATGATTTCTCTGATCATGATAACGGTCACATCCATGCTGTGCCTGTCGTGGATATGTGCGAAATTCTGCGGTGGTATGAAAGGCTGTATCGGGAAATATGAACCGAAATTATCTTTTTCGGACAATGCCTTGCTGGTTGTGTTCGGATTCGGCAGTTGTATGACAGTCAATCTGATCGTGTCAATTCTTGTTGCCTTGTTTCCGTTTATGGGAGGGGCAAACTCCGATATTTCCGACAGAACGGACAGTTACAGCATCATGCTGATGATACTGGCGGCAGCCGTATCTCCTGCGTTGTGTGAAGAAACGGCTTTTCGTGGCTTTGCGATGGGCAGTCTGGCGGATTTTGGACAAGGCTTTGCGGTTGTTTTGTCTTCGCTGGTTTTCGGCATGATGCACGGGAATTTATCAGGCATATTGTTTGCTTTTTCGGTGGGATTGGTGCTTGCCTGCATACGAAAAACAGCAGGTTCGTTGGTGCCGTCTGCATTGGTGCATTTTTTGAACAATGCCTTTTCCGTATGGATGAGTGCCTTTTCCAAAAGTATGAATGAGGAAGTTTATGCGGAAATCATCTTGTTATTCTATGTTGTGATGCTTTTGATGACGCTTGTTTCGGGAATCATCATATATAAAAGAAAATGGGGGTTGTTCGAGTTTTCCGACAACGGCTGTACGCTTTCAACGGGGGAAAAAGTGAAACTTGTTTTGAAAAGCCCGTTTTGGTGGGTGTTTGCGGTGTTGGCGTTTATCATAGGAATAGCGGCTTGAGGTGCGGAAAATGAATGATGAATATTTCATGCGGTGTGCATTGGAGCAGGCTCGAAAGGCTTATGCAATGAATGAAGTTCCGATAGGAGCGGTTGTTGTCAGAGACGGTGAAATTGTCGGAACAGGCTTCAACAGGCGTGAGACAGGCAAAAATGCTTTGTATCATGCAGAGCTTTCCGCTATTGATGAGGCTTGCAAAAAATTAGGCGGCTGGAGATTATGGCAGTGTGATTTGTATGTCACGCTGGAACCTTGTCCGATGTGTGCGGGGGCGATTATCAATTCACGCATCAAAAGACTTGTCTATGGCTCGTATGATGATAAGGCAGGCTCCTGCAAGTCCGTTATCAATTTATTTGATTTGCCGTATAATCATAAGCCGGTTGTGCTTGGCGGTGTTCTGAAAGAGGAATGTGCACAACTGCTGTCGGGATTTTTTAAGGAACTCCGTGAAAAAAGGAGAGGTCAGACATTATGGAAACCAGAAAAGTGAAAACAGCCGTGATTGGCGGTGGTGCGTCGGGACTGGCAGCGGCGATTGTCAGTGCGGAGCGTTTCGGCAAAGGCAGTACCGTTATTATAGAACGTCAGGCAAGGACAGGCAGAAAATTGCTTGCCACAGGCAACGGCAGATGTAATATCACGAACAGAAACGCATCCCCCGAACATTATCACGGTGATGAAAAAATCATTCAATCCGTCCTTGGAAAATTTTCCCCAAAGGACTGCGAGAACTTTTTTAATAAAATAGGGGTGCTTTTGCGTGACGAGGACGAGGGAAGAGTGTATCCTTACAGCAATCAGGCTTCTACGGTGCTCGATGCGATGCGTATGGAATGTGAAAGGCTCGGTGCAGAGGAAATCTGCGGATTTACCGTTACTTCCGTGACAAAGCGTAACGGAATGTTTTATATTTGTTCCGATGAAATGACGATAGAATCGGAAAATGTAATCTTTGCCACAGGTTCACAGGCTTCTCCCTTGCTGGGAGCGAATGATACAGGCTATCGCCTGCTTCACAGTCTGAAGATAGAGGCAACACCGCTTTTTCCTGCTTTATCGCCTGTTTCCACAAAGGAAAAATATAAAAGTCTGAAAGGTGTCCGTGCCAAAGGCAGTGTTACTCTTTGGGCAGACGATCAAAAAATCATTTCACGCAATGGGGAAATACAATTTACGGATTACAGTATTTCGGGAATTTGTGTTTTTGAAATATCCCGATATGTCAATGAATTTTTTATGCTGGGGAAAATTGCGGGGGTGAAATACAAGTCTCTGCAAATATCCGTTAATGTCATGAAAGATTATTCTTTACGGGAAATTTGTGATTATTTAGTCAAGTGCAGGGAAATTTTTTCCGAGTGCAGGGCAGGGGAAATTCTGTCGGGGGCACTGAACAAAAAGCTCTCACAAACATTGATACAGGTATGCGGATTGGCTTCCAAGCCCTGTTATCTCCTTTCGGGACAGGATATCAAAGATATTGCCTATACAGCCAAGAATTTTTTGTTTACCCCTGTAATCTGTGACGGCTATAAATCCTCTCAGGTCAGTGCAGGGGGCGTTTCCTCGGAATATGTCATTCCCGAAACACTGATGGCACGAAATGTCAAAAATCTGTATGTATGCGGAGAACTGTTGAATGTTGATGGTGACTGCGGAGGATATAATCTGCACTTTGCATTCGGAAGCGGCATACTGGCAGCAAAATCTATTCCATAAAAGGTGATAGGATGATCAGAATCAATGAAGTGGCTTTGCCGCTTGACTATGATGAAAGCAGTTTGAAAAAATCGGCTGCCAAAAAATTAAATGTCAGCCTTTCGGAAATACAATATGTTTCCGTTTACAAAAGAAGCGTTGACGCAAGAAAAAAAGATAATGTGCATTTTACGGCAACGCTTGACATCAAAACCGACAACGAAAACAGAATTCTTAAAAAATGCCGCAATGCGGTATTGGTGGAAGAATATCGTTATGATTTGCCTGTGTGTCATCAACTTTCCAAAAGACCTGTGATTATCGGAAGCGGTCCATGCGGTTTGTTTGCGGCACTGGTACTGGCACAGTGCGGACAAAATCCCATTGTCATAGAAAGAGGGCGTGACGTTGACAGCCGTACCAAAGATGTCAGCCGATTTTGGACAAGCGGCACACTTGACGAAACTTCCAATGTACAGTTCGGAGAGGGCGGTGCCGGAACATTCTCCGACGGCAAACTCAACACGGGTACAAAAGACAAGCGTATCAGAAAAGTTTTGCTTGAATTTGCAGAGCATGGTGCTCCAAAGGAAATTTTGTATCTTGCCAAGCCCCATATCGGTACGGATATGCTGAAAGCCACTGTCAAAAATATCCGTCAGACAATCATTTCACTTGGCGGAGAATACTTCTTTGAAACAAAGCTGATACATATAAAATTCTCCGGCGGCAAAATCAACGGTGTTGTTCTCGAAAAAAACGGTGAAACATTTACTCTCGAAACAGATAATGTTATCCTTGCCGTCGGTCACAGTGCAAGAGATACTTTTGAAATGCTCAAAAATACGGGAATCGCTATGGAGCAAAAGCCCTTTGCAATGGGAGTCCGTATCGAACATTTACAGGAGCTTGTCAATAAAAGCCAGTACGGAGCATTTTGGAATAATCCCTGTCTTTCGGCAGCGGATTATAAATTAGCCGTTCACCTGAGCAGCGGCAGGGGAGTGTTTACATTCTGTATGTGTCCGGGAGGAAGTGTTGTTGCAGCCGCAAGCGAACACGGCAGACTTGTTACCAACGGCATGAGTGAATTTGCCCGTGATAAAACAAATGCCAATTCTGCTCTTTTAGTCGGGATTTCTCCCGATGATTTCGGCAGTGATGATATATTGGCAGGGGTCCGTCTTCAAAGACAACTGGAAGAAAACGCTTTCCGGACAGGTGGAGAAAATTATCATGCTCCCGTACAGCGTGTCTGTGATTTTCTCAAAAAACAAAAATCCGTTCATATCGGTTCGGTAGTGCCAAGCTATCAGCCGGGTTATACGCTTACCGATTTGGATTTATGTCTGCCCGAATACATGACAAATTCTCTCCGTGAGGGAATTATTCTCATGGACAGAAAATTGAAAGGCTTTGCCGATGGTGATGCGGTTTTAACGGCGGTTGAAAGCAGAAGTTCCTCTCCTGTGAGAATCCTCCGTGATGATACCATGCAGTCAGTTTCTCTGAAAGGCTTGTATCCGTGCGGAGAGGGTGCAGGCTATGCAGGGGGAATCGTATCAGCCGCAGTTGACGGTATCAAAGCCGCCGAAATGATATTGCAATTTTCCTGAAATAATATTATAATATACTTTGAAGAAGGTGTTGGCAATGGCGGAAAAGGATATTGCAAGTAAAAATCTTGAATATTACAATGATGTGTTTTCGGACATTGTAAACGGATTGTTTTTTGACGGGGAGAACGTCATAAAAGAAGATGAACTGACTCCTGCCGACAGAGATTCGCATTACAAGGCTGACGGCAAGATTCGCAGTCAGGAAAGAGATGTATCGAAATTCTGGAAAAATGCCAATATAAAGATAGCTTTTATCGGGATAGAAAATCAGTCTGCCGTTGATAAGGCTATGCCTTTGAGGGTGATAAGCTATGACGGTGCGGAGTATCGCAGACAGTACAGAAAAAAGGGCAAAAATAAAAAATATTATCCCGTTATAACGCTTGTCATCTATTTCGGCAAAGAGGATTGGAATTTCGGAAAAAAACTGTGTGACTGTCTGGAGATACCCGAAAGGCTGTCGAAATTTGTCAGTGACTACAGGATGAATTTTTATTCCATAAAAGATATGGATGAAAAGCAGATAGAAAAATTTACTTCTGATTTCAAGGTGATAACAGAGTTTTTCAGCTCTTTGAATAACGGTACGGAATATCATCCGACAAATCAAAAACTTGTTCATGCAGAAGAAGTGCTGGATATGATAGGTGTATTTTCGGGTGACGGCAGATTCAGAGATGAATATAATTCTTTAAACGATGAAACAAGAGAGGGAGGAATATCTATGTGTGAAATTTATGACAAGATTCAGCAGGCAGGTATCGAGAAAGGTATTGAAAAAGGTATTGAAAAAGGTATCACCATAGGAGAAGAAAAAGGCAGAGCGGAAGGTCGCTTGGAAGGTGTTTTGCAAACATTGATAGACCTTGTAAAAGATGGCATTCTGACATTGGCAGATGCAGCCAAAAGAGCAAATATGACTGTAGAAGAATTTGAAATGCAGGCAGGGTTGTATGCGTGAAAAAGAAAGATGTTATGGATAAAGGAAAGTTGATTGTATTCGAGGGGCTTGACGGTTCGGGGAAAGGGACACAAATCAATCTGCTTGTCGAGGAAATGAAACGGCAGGGCAGAACCGTATATCAGACGGCAGAACCGACAAATTCCGTGACAGGCGGTATTTTGCGTGACGCATTGGGCGGCTTTACCGACAGAAATGCTTATGAGATGTCGGCAATGTTTCTGCTTGACAGGATATTTCATAATTCCAATAAGATAAACGGCATTAAGCAGTTTATTGACAAGGGAATTGATGTTGTCTGCGATAGATATTATTATTCATCATTTGCATATCAGGGGATTGACGCCGATTTGCAATGGGTGATGGATATGAACCTGCACTGCAAGGAAATATTGAAACCCGATTTATGTATTTTTCTTGATATTGACAGTAAATCATCAGATGAAAGAATAGCGAAAAATCGTCTTGAAAGAGAAATATATGAAGAAAAGGAAATGCAGGAGAGAATCAGAAAGAGATTTTTTGAGGTATTGGAATTTCTGAAAGAGACCGAAAACATAAAAATCGTTGACGCTTCACGCTCTGTTGCGGAAGTGTCGGCTGATATAATAAAAATCTACAATGAATTTAAAGGAGATTGTTAAAATGCATATCAATACGAAATGCGTACAGGCAGGCTATGATCCGAAAAACGGTGAATCCAGAGTGATCCCTATCGTGCAGAGTACTACTTTTAAATATGACTCCGCCGCAACGCTGGGAAAACTTTTTGACTTGGAAGAGGACGGCTTTTTCTATACCCGTCTTGCCAATCCGACATTGAGTGCGGTTGCGGCTAAGATTGCCGCTTTAGAGGGCGGTGTCGGTGCCATGCTGACAGCTTCCGGACAGGCTGCCTCTATGATTTCCGTGACAAACATCTGTCATGCAGGCGACCATGTAGTTTGTGCCAGTGCTGTATATGGCGGTACTTTCAATCTGTTCAACAAGTCTCTCAGAGAGTTGGGCATTGATTTTACATTTGTGACACCCGATTCCACCGAAGAGGAAATCAACGCTGCTTTTCAGGACAACACAAAGGCTGTCTTTGTAGAGAGCGTTTCCAATCCGTCACTTGATGTGGCAGATGTGGAATTATATGCGAAACTTGCCCATGCACACGGTGTTCCGCTGATTGTAGACAATACTTTCCCGACACCTGTGAATTTCAGACCGTTTGAGTGGGGTGCCGATATTGTTGTACACTCTACATCAAAATATATGGACGGTCATGCGGTGGCACTGGGCGGTGTGATCGTGGACAGCGGCAACTTTGACTGGACCAACGGCAAATATCCTGCTTTCACGGAGCCCGATGAATCCTATCACGGTGTTATTTACAGTGAAAAATTCGGTAAGGCGGCCTATATTACAAAGGCTCTGACGCATCTGATGCGTGACTACGGTGCTCAGCAGAGTCCGCAAAATGCATTCCTTTTGAATCTTGGTCTTGAAACGCTCTTTTTGAGAATGGAAAGACACTGTTCCAATGCTCTTACAGTTGCCAAATTCCTTGAAACCAATGATAAAATCGAATGGGTGAATTATCCCGGTCTGAAAAGCAGTAAGTATTATGAAAGATGTCAAAAATATATGCCGAACGGTTCCTGCGGAGTCATTTCCTTTGGCGTCAAGGGCGGCAGGGAAAAGGCTATGCAGTTCATGGACAATCTGAAAATGACAAAGCTGGTCATTCATGTGGCGGATGCGAGAACCTGTGCCCTGCATCCCGCAAGCACTACTCACCGTCAAATGAACGATAAACAGCTTGAAGAATGTGGTGTAAAACCCAATCTGATCAGAATGTCTGTCGGCATTGAATATATAGATGATATTATTGAAGATATCAAACAAGCTCTCGAAAAAGTATAAAATATGCCGAAAATCCTATTGAATCCCTTTTATTGTTGCTTTAATGTGAACACTTTACAAAAATGAAAAAAGAGCATTATTGTTTTATAAAATACTTGCTATTTTGTAATGTTCTGTGTTATAATGCACGATAAGGGGGCGATATGATGGCAACAACCAATCTTAATGTCAGAGTGGATGAAGATGTCAAAAAAAATGTAGAGACTGTCCTTGATGAACTGGGGCTGAATATGTCCACAGCAGTGAATATGTTTTTAAGAGCCGTGATTCGTGAGGAAGGTCTGCCGTTCACGGTGTCCTTGAAAAAAACGGACAGTGACGACAGCAACTGAATTTTCATTCCGCACAAAAAAGCAGGACAGAATTTGTGATTCTGTCCTGCTTTCAATTATAGTGCAGAGTAGCCGAAACTGTTGACAATGGCTTCCAACTTATCATGATTGGCACACATCGGGCAGCGGTTCGGTTTGTAGCTGCTGTAATCGCCTAAGTCGTTGGGATCGAAAATGGAGTAAACAGGATGTTCATCACATTCATCCACCGTTGCGAAAATGGCGGAGACACCCACAACCTTTCCGCCGTAATAATTTACGGCATCAATGGCAGCCAGAGCACTTTTGCCTGTTGTGACAGATGCCGCAAGAATCAATACGTGCTTTCCGAGAATCATGGGAATCATGTTGTCACGGAACATCATCTGACCGCCTGAAATAAACTCGGGAGAGATGACATAAATGGTCTGATGGGCATTCATGTTGACATAATCATCTTTTGTCAGTTCGTCTGCAATGCACGTGCCGACGACTTCCATGCCGTCAATACAAAGAATCGTATCAACGATGGTATTGGTCTGGTAATGATGTACCAGTTCCTGTGCAACAGCCTTGGCCTCTGAAAGACGTGTTTTCTGTGTGGTAACGTCAATAAAATAGTTGGTATGGCTGTGCATGGTAGCAAAATGTCCTTTCTGTACCCGCAGAAAGACATCTTTGTTTGTGGTTCTGATTTTGAATTCTGTTGCCATGTTTTCACCTCATAGTGCAATTTAATAGGACAATAACAATATTACATTGTTTTTTTAAATAAATCAAGTGTTTTTTGTGCAGAATAGAAAATTGTGCAGTATGTACGAAACCAAACCGACACATAAACGAATTTTTCAAAGGCAGTATGTCTATTTTGTGGAAAACTTGCAGCAATATAG
The DNA here is from genome assembly GCA_002350705.1 of Ruminococcaceae bacterium UBA2857. Classification (GTDB taxonomy): domain Bacteria; phylum Bacillota; class Clostridia; order Oscillospirales; family Acutalibacteraceae; genus UBA1213. The sequence goes on along the minus strand of DEFH01000025.1, from coordinate 2,638 downwards.
ATAAAAACATCGAGAAAAATTCTACCAAAATCCACAAGGAAAAATTTCGGAAACACTTGAAAAACAAAAAAAGTTATGCTATTATAATAAAGCGTGACTGCGACAGATATGCTGTGAAGCGGGAGGTTGCGGCCTGTGTGGCCGGTTTTTCCGTGGAGTATGTCCGATTTTAAACCGGGCGAAAGAAATATTGAAGTGAGCAAAAAAAGGCACTTGCCGTGTACTGCGGTATCAGTCAGAGAGTTGCCTCTGGATACCTGTGTGCCTGAAAAGCTCCCATTTTCTCGATAACCTCACCCGGATTGGCGTATGTCAATTCGGTTTTTCAATAGAGTTGCGTGAAACACCCGGCAGGGTGTGAGGAAATAAAGAGAAAACGCCCGCCAACTATATTAAGGAGGCGATGACAGTGGCAGTCAAGGAAAAAATAAGGATAAGAATCAAGGGTTACGATCATCAGCTCGTTGATCAGTCAGCTGAAAAGATCGTTGCAACTGCAAAACGTACAGGTGCAAGGGTATCGGGTCCGGTACCGCTCCCTACCGAAAAGCAGGTCGTTACTATCCTTCGTGCTGTTCATAAATACAAGGACAGCCGTGAGCAGTTTGAAACAAGAACTCACAAAAGATTGATCGACATCCTCAGACCTTCCAACAAAACCGTGGAAGCTCTTACAGGACTCGAACTCCCTGCAGGTGTTGAAATCGAAATCAAACTCTGATTTTAACCTACATGCAGCCGGGGTCATGTTGGTGAAACGCCAACCAATAACCTATCAAGGAGGAAAAACATCATGCAAAAGGCAATCATCGGCAAGAAAATCGGTATGACACAGATTTTCGATGCAAAGGGCAACGTTCTCCCTGTTACTGTTGTTGAAGCAGGTCCCTGCGTGGTATCTCAGATCAAAACAGTAGAAAATGACGGCTATGAAGCAGTTCAGATGGGCTACGGCGATATCAAGCTCAAGGTTCAGAACGGCACAGGCAAGGGTAAAAGAATCCGCTGTGAAAAGTTTAAGAATGATCCTGTCAATATCACCAAGCCAATGCTCGGCCACTTCAAAAAGGCTGACGTTGCTCCCAAAAGCACGCTTCGTGAATTCAGAGTAGACAATCTCGATTCTTACAAGGTCGGCGACATCATCAAGGCTGACACTTTTGCCGAGGGCGACAAGATCGACGTTACAGGCAAGAGCAAAGGTAAGGGATATGCCGGCGTTATCAAGCGTTGGAATTTCCATCGTCTTAAAGAAACTCACGGTTCGGGTCCTGTTGCACGTCATGGCGGTTCCATGGGTGCCTGCTCCACTCCTTCCAGAGTATGGAAAGGCAAGAAAATGGCAGGTCATCTCGGTGCAGAGAGAGTTACTGTTCAGAACCTTACCGTTGTAAAGGTCGATGCAGAAAACAATCTCATTGCCATCAAGGGTGCCATCCCCGGTCCTAACGGCGGAATCGTGGTTCTCCGTGACAGCGTGAAAGCATAAGGAAGGAGGAAATTTCAATGGCTAATATAGATGTTCTCGATATGGCTGGTCAGAAGGTCGGTACTGCCGAACTTTCAGATGCCGTGTTCGGTATTGAACCCAATACGGTTGTCATGCATCAGATGGTGGTAAACTATCTCGCTAACAATCGTCAGGGTACACAATCCGCTCTTACCCGTGCAGAAGTTTCCGGCGGCGGCAGAAAGCCCTGGAGACAAAAGGGTACAGGTCATGCAAGACAGGGCTCTACCCGTGCTCCCCAGTGGACACACGGCGGCGTTGTTTTCGCTCCCAAGCCGAGAAGCTACAAGTTCACCGTCAACAAGAAGGTCAGAAAGCTCGCTATGAAGTCTGCTTTCTCCGGCAAACTCAATGACGGTCAGATCGTTGTTCTCGACAAGGTGGCTCTCGATGAGTACAAGACAAAGACCATTGCCAATATGCTCAAGGCAATCGGTGCTGACAAAAAGGCACTTATCATTCTTCCTGAGGTTGACCAAAAAGTGATCAGCTCAGCAAGAAATATCCCCGGTGTCAAAACCGCTCAGGTAAATACAATCAATGTCTATGACATCGTTAATGCTGACAAAGTTGTTATCGTTAAGGATGCCATCGGTAAAATAGAGGAGGTATATGCATAATGAACGCACGTGACATTATCGTAAAGCCTATCATTACTGAAAAAAGCATGGCAGGCGTTGTTGCAGATAAAAAGTATACCTTCAAGGTTGACAAGAAAGCGACAAAAATTCAGATCGCTCAGGCAGTTGAAGAAATCTTCGGTGTGAAAGTTGCCAAGGTGAACACCGTCAGCGTAAGAGGCCGTCTCCGCCGTCAGGGCAGAAACGAAGGTTATACTCCTTCCTGGAAAAAGGCCTATGTGACTCTTACACAGGACAGCAAGACCATCGAGTTCTTTGAAGGCATGATGTAAGCCTGCAAAACGATGACAGGCAGAATGAATGGAGAATGTGCCGTTCTCCGCAAAGCCATCATGAGGAGAGTGAAATAAATGGCAATCAAGAATTACAAACCGACCAGTCCTGCAAGACGTAATATGTCGGTTACAGATTATTCAGTTCTTTCAAAGGTTGAGCCGGAAAAGAGCCTTCTCGCTCCGCTCAACAAAAAGTCAGGCCGTAACAGCTA
>DEFH01000054.1:81341-86163 GCA_002350705.1 Ruminococcaceae bacterium UBA2857 | reverse complement strand
TTTTTTCATGCGGTTGCCATGTTCAGTTCGGGAAAATACCTGTCGGGAATATAGTTGCCGTCAAGGTCATCAACGGTAATATCGAGATTTTCGTCAATGCTGATATTGTAGATAAGCTGATAGCGGACATTGGTATCTGACGGGGAAAGGCAGGATAATATAATGGTAGTGAATCCCTGACGGAGAGCACGGAATGTCAGTGTTTCGGTATCATAGCCGTTATCAAAGCCGACAAATTCCGCCACATTGGGATAACTGCTGTCACCTTTCCAGCGATAGCCGTCCTCTGCTTTGTCAACGATTACGGCAAAGGATTGTGTGATGATTTGCATTTCGGGGAGTTCCTTTTCAAAGTAGTTTCCCTGAGCCTTTTCAATCGTACAGTTGAGGTTTTTGTCCACGCTGACATGATAGAGAAGACGATAAATTTTACCGTCATAAGCGGTATAATTCATGGTAATGTCAGCAGTGCCATAGGCGGCTGTCTGAAAATGATATGTCAGCAGGAGAGAGGGCTCCGTCAGGTCGAAATGATTGGAAGAAGTTTTTTCAAACAGTTTAACGGCCTTGGAATCGGAAATCTGACAGCTCCACTGATAAGGGGCAGAAACAGGAGCTTTGACTGTCAGGGAAAAGGCAGAGGGAGTTTTTACTTTTTCGTCGGAAACAGTGAGAGAAAAATATTTGGGAGTGACTTGTCCGACAAAGTCTTTCACTTTGATGCAGATGTCATATTCACCGCATTCGGATGGTTTCCACTGCATAGAATCGGCTTCTTTATAGTCATTAAGAACGGTCCATTGGTCTGTATCATCGTGTTTGATATAGTAGGCGTAAGTATAGATATCCATACCGCCCGAGGCTTTGGCGGACATGGTGACAGAATCACCCGCTTTGATGTGTGAAGAGCTGACAAGAGAGTGATTCAGCAGTTCTTTACAGGCAACGATATTAAAATATTTCTTGTAGACTTTGAGATTGCAGGAAATTTTAATACATACCTGATACCAGCCCATTTTATCGGGAGTCCATTCCACAGAGGTTTTCTCGCTGTAGGGTTCAATGGTTGTCCAGTTATCGTTCTGATACTTGTAGAAAAAGGCATACTTGCATTTTTTGGCATCAAGACCTTTTGCAGCGGCATGGAGTGTGACGGATTGACCGTAGATGACTACATCATTGCTGACATAGGAGACATTGACGGATTTTTCATCAGCGGTTGCAGGCGTGACGACCTCCGCCACAAATTCCGCATGAACGGCAGGGGATATATTCAGGCACAATATCAGTACGAGTATCACGGCAAAAATTTTGGATAATTTAACAGACATACTTTTGTACCTCCTGTTTTTTAATAGTTTCCTGACTTTATTTTTAACACATAAAAATGTATCTGTCAACATTTTTCATGTCAACAGATACATTTTTTATCACAACGCATAAAATTCCGTCGGATTATTTGATAAATGCAGAGATAATTTCATCGGTTTTTGCAAGAGCGGAATCTATTTTGGAGATGTCCCCGACACCTGCCATAGCTCTTTCGGGCTTGCCGCCGCCCTTGCCGTCTACCAGTGCGGCAACTTCCTTGATGATTTTTCCCGAATGACAACCGAGCTTCTGAGCCTCTTTGCCGCAGGCAACGGCAAGATTGGCTTTGTCACCGTCCGTACCGAAGAGAACAGCAGCGGCTTTGGGTTCCAGTTCCAGCACTCTGTCGAGCATGACTTTGAGAGCGGCGGAATTGGTGTTGAATTTGCCCTTGATGATTTTGATACCGTTGGTTTCCTCAGCGTTTTTGATGAGACTGTCAATACTGAGAGCGACCAGTTTGGAAGTCAGTCTTTCGATTTCCTTGTCTTTTTCCTTGAGTTCAGTGACAGTATGCTCACAGACAGACTTGAAGTTATTTATGCCGGTAGCCTTGAGAACTTTCATGGAGTCGAAGATAATATTGGAATAGCTGTCGAGCAGTTCCAAAACACCTTTTCCCGTAGCGGCTTCGATTCTTCTGACACCGGATGCGACAGAGCCTTCACCGAGAATACGGAACAGACCGATTTTGGCAGTATTTTCAATATGCGTACCGCCGCAGAATTCCTTGGAGAACTCGTCTATCATAACGACTCTGACAACATCACCGTACTTTTCACCGAACAATGCCATAGCACCAAGTTTTTTGGCTTCATCAATGGGCATTTCTTTGGTCACAACATCAACGGCATTGAAGATTTCGTCATTGACAAGCTTTTCAATTTCTTTGAGTTCGGCATCAGTCAGTGCAGAGAAATGCGTGAAGTCAAAACGGAGTTTATCGGCAGTCACAAGCTGACCTGCCTGTTCAACGTGAGTACCGAGGACTTTTCTCAAAGCGGCCTGCAAGAGATGTGCGGCAGTATGGTTACGCATGATGGCATAGCGGTTTTCACGGTTTACTTCCGCTTTTGCATTGTCGCCGTTTTCAAAAGCACCCTCTGTCACGACACATCTGTGCATATAGATTCCGTTGTTGTCTTTCACGGTATCTTTTACTTCGATTTTTGCGGTTTCGGTCGTGATAGTGCCGATGTCACCGACCTGACCGCCGCTTTCCGCATAGAAAGGCGTTGTATCAAGAACAACGACAATTTCATCACCCGTACCGGCAAATTCCACTTTTTCGCCGTCCTTGACAACGGCAAGAATTTGAGTATCTGCCGTTAAATCGGTGTAGCCGATGAACTTTGTCTTTGCGATTGCACCGAAATCCACAGCATCACTTTCCCAAGCCTCGGCACCTGCATTTTTTCTGGCACCTCTTGCTCTTTGTTTCTGCTCTTTGAGGAGTTCTTCATACTTTTCCATGTCAACGGTCATACCCTTTTCGGCAGCGACTTCTCTGAGCAGGTCAACAGGGAATCCAAATGTATCATTCAGTCTGAAAGCGTCCTCACCGGAGATCCTGTTTATCTCGGAATTGGCTATGATTTCATCAAGAAGTTCAAATCCCTGATTGAGTGTTTTGGAGAAGCTGTCCTCTTCGTTTTTGATGACTTTGACAATAAAATCACGTTTTTCGGCCAGTTCGGGATAAGCAGGGTTTTCCTGTACAACGGTGTCAACGACCTGATAGAGGAACGGTTCGGAAATACCGAGCAATCTGCCGTGACGTGCGGCACGTCTGAGAAGTCTTCTCAATACATAGCCCCTGCCCTCGTTGGACGGCATTACACCGTCACCGATCATAAAGGTAGTACTTCTGATATGGTCTGTGATGACACGCAGAGAAATATCGGTTTTTTCGCTTTCGCCGTATTTCACATTGACAAGCTCGGAAATTTTGCCCATGATATTCTGAACGGTATCGACAAGGAACAGATTGTCAACGCCCTGCATAATGCAGGCAAGTCTTTCCAGTCCCATGCCTGTATCAATGTTGGGATGGTCAAGGGGAGTATAATTGCCTTTGCCGTCGTTGTCAAACTGTGTGAACACGTTGTTCCAGAATTCCACATATCTGTCGCAGTCACAGCCGACGCCACAGGTAGGCTTGCCGCAGCCGTATTTTTCGCCTCTGTCAAAATACAGCTCCGAACAGGGACCGCAGGGACCTTCACCATGCTCCCAGAAGTTGTCCTCTTTGCCGAGTCTGACGATTCTGTCGGGAGAGACACCCACTTCCTTTGTCCAGATGTCGAAAGCCTCATCATCGTTTTCATAGATAGATACCCAGATTTTGTCCACGGGGAGTTCCAGAACCTTTGTACAGAATTCCCATGCCCATGAAGTAGCCTCATGCTTGAAATAGTCACCGAAAGAGAAGTTTCCGAGCATTTCAAAGAACGTGCCGTGACGTGCTGTAATGCCGACTCTTTCAATATCGGGGGTACGGATACACTTCTGACAGGTAGTTACACGTTTTCTCGGAGGAGTCACTTCACCTGTGAAGTACTTTTTCATGGGAGCCATACCGGAATTGATCAGAAGCAAGCTGTTGTCGTTTTTCGGAATGAGAGAAAAGCTTGGCAATCTGAGATGTCCCTTTGACTCAAAGAAAGACAAATATTTTTCTCTTAATTCATTCAGTCCTGTCCATTTCATTTTTATCACCTTTTTTATATATTTTTTTGCTGACATGAAAAAACGGACTTTTCGTCTCGTATGGGACGAAAAAATCCGTGTTACCACCCAAATTGCATTTTTGCAAATGCCGCTCATTGACAGCTTTAACGCAGCCGGTACGTTGCAGTTTACTGCAAAGCTCCGAGTCAGCCCAAACAGCCTGTTGTAAAAGTCTTTCAGCAGATGACTTTCTCTCTGTGACAACGGTAATGTTTTTTTTCTCATCTCAGCATTAGATATGGAATAATTTAATTATAATCTTTTTTATGTCTGTGTCAAGTAAAAAATTAAAAAAATTAGTTGACAAATGAAATGAAATGATATATAATATGGAACGTACCAAACGCCGGTGTGTCGGAACTGGCAGACGAGACAGACTCAAAATCTGTTGTCCGCAAGGGCGTGTGGGTTCGAGTCCCACCACCGGCAGAACCGCCCCGTCACAATGTGTCGGGGCTCAAATGATAAAGAGCAGAGAATAAATAATAAATACGAAACAGACTTTTCGGGGCGTTTCTGTATTATTATTTATTCTTTTTTATTTATTCTTTNNTGAAGTCCGGCAACCTGCTTTTTAAGGGAGTAAGGTGCTAAATTCTGCGGTATCATGCCGAAAGATGAGCGTAAAAAAATAGCTGTTCGGTTTTGTGCCGGACAGCTTTTTTGTATGAAGTGAAAATGGAAAGGAAGTTTTTATCATGGCAAAATTTTTGTTTACATC
>DEFH01000054.1:50217-81257 GCA_002350705.1 Ruminococcaceae bacterium UBA2857 | reverse complement strand
CTGATCGCACAGGACAGCAAGGCACACGTTGCCTGTGAAGTCACCGCCGCTAAGGGACTGATTCATATTATGGGCGAAATTTCAGCCAAGGCAGATGTCAATGTGGAGGAAATCGCAAGAAAGGCAATGGCAGATATTGGCTATGACTCGCCCGAAAGCGGTTTTGACGGTAATGCTTGTGCCGTAATTTCTTCTTTGAACAGCCAGTCGGCAGATATTGCAATGGGTGTCAATGCCGCCTGTGAATCCCGTGACGGGGAATATGACGAACTCAATCAGATCGGTGCAGGCGACCAAGGAATTATGTTTGGCTTTGCGTGTGATGAAACACCGGAATTGATGCCGCTTCCGATCTCACTGGCACACAAGCTCGCCAAGCGTTTGACGGATGTCCGTAAAAACGGTACATTGAATTATCTCCGTCCCGACGGCAAAACACAGGTCACAGTGGAATATGAAAATGATGTGCCTGTCAGAATTGATACCGTATTGATTTCCACACAGCACGCTGAAAACGTGGAAATGGATACCATCAGAAAAGACCTCATTACTCATGTTATCAATCCGATTATTCCCGAAAATCTCATGGATGCCGATACCGGAATTCTTGTGAATCCGACAGGAAGGTTTGTTATAGGCGGTCCTGTTGGCGACTCCGGTCTGACAGGCAGAAAAATTATCGTTGACACATACGGAGGATATTCCCGTCACGGCGGCGGAGCCTTCTCCGGAAAAGACCCGACAAAGGTGGACAGAAGTGCCGCTTATGCCGCCCGTTATGTTGCCAAAAATATTGTTGCGGCAAAGCTGGCTAAAAAATGCGAGATTCAGCTTTCCTATGCGATAGGCGTTGCAAAGCCTGTTTCTGTGTTCGTGGAAACATTCGGTACAGGTACGGTGTCGAATGAAGTGCTCACCAATGCAGTCAATGCGGTATTTGATTTGCGTCCAGCGGCTATCATCAGAGATCTGGAGCTTGACAAGCCCATCTATGCACCGCTTTCGGCTTACGGTCACATGGGCAGGGAAGACTTAGGCGTTTCATGGGAGAAAACCGATAAAATTCAGGCTCTTCTGGATGCCGTACAAATTTAAAAACAATGGCAGACGAGGAAATGTTTGCTCCGAAATATCACATGACATTGCAGGATAATATTTTGTGGGCGAAACGGAATTTAGTGGACTCTATATGGAAAAGTGCCAATCTGGAAGGAATTTCCGTCACTTACCCCGATACACAGGTGATATGTGAGGGAATGTCCGTTTCAGGTCATACCATTGACGAAATCAACGCTGTCAATGACCTCAAACACGCATGGCAGTATTTGCTTGAGAATATCGAACAGCCGATGACGTTGGATTTTATGAAACAGCTTCATTTGCATTTGGGAAAGTTTACCGTCATCAATGCCGGAAGTATCCGCTGGCATGATGTTTATATCGGCGGCACAGACTGGGTGCCGGCATTGCCCGACATACCAAAAATGGAAAAAGAATTGCATACGGTGACAGAAATTGCCAATCCTATGGAGCGGGCATTGGAAATGTTCCTTTTTTGTACAAGAGGACAGTTTTTCTATGACGGCAACAAAAGACTTGCTACTTTAATGGCAAATAAAGTCATGATAGAAAACGGTATCGGTATTTTTTCCATACCGTTAAAATATCACGGTGATTTTTATCAAATGCTGATTCGTTTTTATGAAACAGGTGTCGGCAAGGAACTGAAAGCCTTTTTATATAAAAATTGCGTTGGATAAAAATCAAGAAAAATCAAGCCTGTTACTGAGATTTCAGCAACAGGCTCTTTTTTTCTTTCAATTTGATAAGTGTTTTCGCTCAATGATTTGCTCTAACTGCAACCTCGAAAAACGGTGCTTTTTCTTGCAGAAATGACACACCGCCTCTGCAAATCCCTTTTCATCGGCAAGCGAACGGATATCATCATCACTCAGTGTAATAAAGGCATTGATGACTTTTTCACGGCTGCATGAACAGGCATATTGTATCGGCATTTCGTCGAGAACCTCGACTTCAAAGCCGTTGAGAGCCTTTTCACAGATTTCTCTGATGGTCATGCCTTTTGCGAGCATGGTTGTCATGGGTTCGAGTTCACCGACATTTTTTTCGATTCGGTCAATGGTGGTACTGTCTGCACCGGGGAGAAGCTGTATCAGCAGACCTCCGGCAAGCATAACTTCATGCGTTTCCTTGTCGAGCAGCACACCCAAGGCACATACGGTGGGAATCTGTTCGCTTGTGGCATAGTAATTGGTAATATCCTCTGCGATTTCGCCCGATACAAGTTCGACTTGTCCGAGATAGGGTTCGCCTGTACCATAGTCACGCATGACATTTAAGATACCCGTTTTTCCGACAGCCTTAGCGACATTGAGTTTGCCGTTGGGATAGTATTCTGTGGGACAATCGGGATTTTCGACATATCCCCGTACATTGCCCCTGCTGTCGGATACGGCAATAACAGCCCCCGTCTGACTGTTATCGCCTTTGATACGGAGGGTAATACTGGCATTGTCCTGTTTAAGCTGATTGCCCATGATAGCGGCTGCCGTCAGAAGTCTTCCCAACGCCGCTGTTGCGACAGGTGATGTTAAATGTACTTTTGCCCCTGTATATACTAAATCCGATGTATCGACAGCGGCCGCCATAACGGCACCGTCACCGGTGATACATCTCATAATTCTGTCACTCATTCAAAAATCTCCTTTTTCTCAGCACACACACAGCTCTCTGTGAATTTGGTTTCAGCGGTGCAAAGCTCATGTCATCATAGACAGCCTCGACTGCAAAGCCGGCTTTGTGAGCCATGTCATGTATTTGGTCTTGTGTATAGGTTTTTTCGGAAAACTGTTCCGAAGACCTGTGATAAATGTTGCCGTCTTTCTCAAAAAAGTCCAGTGTAATGATGACTTCATGGTCTTTTTGAGAGTAGTTGTTCTGCCATGCACAGAATACTTTTTCGGTGTCATAGATATAGCAGTTGTCACCCAATACGAATTGATGTTTATAAACGGTGTTCATGTCAAACACAAACAAGCCGTTTTCGTTCAGATAGCGGCTGACTTTGTGAAAAGTTTTCTGAACGTCGTCAGCCCCCGATAAATGATTGATACTGTCAAGAGTACAGATACAGGTGTCAATTTTACCCGGAAGATGAAGATTTTGCATTTTCTGGCAGATAAAGAGAATCGATATGTTATCCTCAAAGGCTTTCTGCTGTGCCACGGAAAGCATATCGGATGACATATCACAGCCGAAAATATCAACACCCCGCTTGGAGAGTTCCAGCGTAAGCGTACCCGTTCCGCAGGCCAAATCAAGAGTCACACCTGTTTCATGTCCATGTTTTTGAAATAGCCGTAAAAAATAATCGGCTCTTTTGTCGTATTCGGCATTTTGGGTAAGAATATCATAATATTCCGCAAAATATGAATAGCTCAATGATTGTTTTCCTCGTCTTTCAGTCGGTTGATGGTGAGTACATATCCGTCACTGCCATAGGTAAGAGCCCGATTGACACGACTGATAGTAGCAGTACTGGCACCTGTTTTATCTACAATTTTATTGTAAATTTCGCCTTCATGCAGGAGTTTTGCAACGGCATATCGTTGAGCCATCGCCTTGATTTCGGGTACGGTACACAAATCGTCAAAGAAAGCGTAACATTCTTCCGGAGTTTTGAGAGTCAGAATGGCCCTGAAAAGCTCATCGGTATTTTCATTTTTAATTTTGGGGTTCACTTGAGTCACCGCCTGTCACGAAAATTTTATTGCGATACTATTTTAACACAGAAAAGCATGAAAGTAAATAGGCAATTTTTTGATTCTGCGACATAAATTTCCACACAAATTCCGTAATATCAGCAGAAAAATCGCTCATACTATTATCACAGACGGAAAAAAGATTTTTCGGAGTTGGAATTGACAAGATATTCTCTGCAAGAAATTTGCGGCAGGATATCTGTCAGATTTCCTGCCGCAGATTCTCCATCCGTTCTGAAATAAAAACCAAAGGAGATACAAATTATGTCCAACAATTCTAACTCAATCAATGTCCCCGAAGCAAGACAGGCTATGGAACAGTTCAAAATGGAGTGTGCCAACGAAGTCGGTGTGAACCTCAAGCAAGGCTATAACGGCGATCTGACATCCCGTCAGGCAGGTGCCGTAGGCGGCCAGATGGTGAAGAAAATGATTGAGGCTTACGAAAGAAGCATGTAATCAAAAGAGCGTATCGCTTTGCGTCTCTGAAAAAAGACCGGGCATCCCAACAGGGGTGTCCGGTCATTGTTTTTTGATGACAAAAATCGTTGTTCCCTGATTGAGTCCCAGAATTTTGCGTTCAATTCTGTGATGGCGATAGTTTCTTACCATATCACGCAGGGCTGTGCCGCCGTGATAGCCATGTATAACGTGAATTTCATGCACATCAGAGGGGATTTTCTTTAATGTATCTGTCAGAAGCTTTCTTGCACTGTCAACGGTCTGACAATGCAGGTCTAATTCAATGGAATACGGCATAAAAACCCTCCTTTTTGAATAATTATAAGACAGATATTGACAAAAATCAATCTAAAATTGTTATTGAAAACTGAAATATACTGTGATAGAATAGTATCTGTCGAAATATGACAACTTGAAAAGGATAAATGATTGGAGGAAAAATGTATGAAATTGCACGGTGTCCACGTGCCGCATCAGAAAAATACCGCTGACAGTGAACCGCAGAGAATCACTGTTCCGAAAACGGTATCTATCCCGATGTCCATGCATATCGGCAAACCTGCCAAGGTAATCGTCAAAAAGGGCGATTCCGTTAAAGTTGGGCAGCTGATTGGTGAAGCGGACGGCTTTGTATCGTCCAACATTCATGCAAGCGTATCGGGAAAGGTGCAGAAAATTGATGAAATGACCGCATCCAACGGTGCAAGGGTTTCATGCGTCGTCATTGAGTCTGACGGCAAACAGGAACGCTTTGAAGAAATCAAAGCCCCTGTGGTAGAGGATTTTGAAGGACTTGTGAAAGCAGTGAAACTCAGCGGTGTTGTCGGTCTGGGCGGAGCAGGCTTTCCGAGCTTTGTCAAACTCAGCGTGAAAGACTTGTCAAGAATTGATGCCGTTGTCATCAATGCGGCGGAGTGTGAGCCTTACATTACGTCCGATACCCGAACCATGCTGGATAAAAGTGAGTATGTTTTCAAAGGAATTCAGGCTTTGAAAAAATTCATGGGAGTCAAGCGTTTTATTATCGGCATTGAAAAGAACAAGCCGAAATCCATTGTGAAAATGAAAGCCCTTGCCGACAGGGATGATGCGGTAGATGTACACGTTCTGCCGTCGATCTATCCGCAGGGCGGTGAAAAAGTGCTGGTATTCAACACCATGAACCGAGTCATTCCAAAGGGCGGTCTGCCGATTAATGTGGGAGCAGTGGTTATCAATGTTACCACGCTGGCATTTATCGGAGAATATCTCGAAACAGGTATGCCGCTGGTTGAAAAGTGCATTACACTAGACGGTTCCGCTGTGAAAGAACCTAAAAATGTGATTGCACCTATCGGAACGGCCATTAAGGACGTGATTGAAAGTGCCGGGGGCTTGAAAAGCGAAGCCGCAAAGATATTGTATGGCGGTCCCATGATGGGAATAGCCGTACCGTCTGCGGATGAACCGATTCTCAAAAATACCAATGCGATTATTGTCATGGACGAAAAAGAAGCAACCCTTCCCAAGACAACCCCCTGTATTAATTGCGGAGCGTGTCTGACGCATTGTCCGTTCCGTCTGGATCCCCGTTCGATTGCGAATGCTTATAAGCTGAGAAGCGGAGAGGATTTGGAAAAGCTTTGTGTAGACCTGTGTATGGAATGTGGCTGCTGTTCGTATGTCTGTCCTGCCAACAGACCGCTTGTGCAAACAAACAAGCTGGCGAAAGCCGTTCTGAGAAACTATCTCAATGCCAAAAAGGAGGCTAAATGATGGAAAAATTAATTTCTTCTGTATCGCCTCATTTTTCAAGCAAACGCTCCACACAGAATATCATGCTTGATGTTGTGATAGCCCTCGTACCGGCAGCCGTTGCAGCGGCAGTGATTTTCGGCTGGAGAAGCCTTTTGATAATGGGCGTATGTATTGCAACGTGTATGTTGTCGGAGTTTTTGTTTGAAAAGCTGTGCAAGCGTGAAAATACAGTATTGGATTTATCGGCAGTAGTGACAGGTTTGCTGTTGTCATTCAACCTGCCTGTGAGTATTCCGCTGTGGCAGGCAATGTTCGGAAGTATTGTGGCGATTATCGTTGTCAAGCAGCTTTTCGGCGGTATCGGACAGAATTTCGCCAACCCTGCCATTACAGCAAGAATTATTATGCTGGTAGCGTTTTCGGGCACTATGACAAACTGGGTATTTCCCGAGGGCACCGTGGATGCCGTATCAGGTGCAACACCATTGGCGGCAGCGTCTAAGGGTGTCAAAGAACTGCCGTCTTATCTGACACTGTTTTTAGGCAATCACGGGGGCTGTCTGGGAGAGACCTGTGCGTTGGCACTGCTTTTGGGCGGCATTTACCTGATTGTCAGAAAAGTGATTACATGGCATATTCCCGTTGCTTTTATAGGTACAGTGGCATTGATGTCATTGGTTTGCGGCAAGGATGTACTGTATCAGGTTTTGTCGGGAGGTCTGCTGCTGGGAGCGATTTTCATGGCAACCGATTATGCGACTTCACCGTCAACAAAGTGGGGAAAAATTGTATTTGGTGTCGGCTGTGGTCTGATTACGATTCTGATACGTTTCTGGGGCAATCTGCCTGAGGGTGTTTCCTATTCGATTTTGTTGATGAATATTCTGACACCCTATATTTCAAAACTCACAAGACAAAAACCATTGGTAGGAGGTGCGAAGTCATGAAAGACATTGTAAAACCGATTGTAGTGCTTGCCTGTATCTGCTTAGTGGTAACGGCAGTGCTGGCGTATGTCAACACCATGACGGCACCGATCATTCAGGCAGCCGAAGAAAAGGCTGCCTCCGAGGCAAGAGCCGAAGTTCTGACAGAGGCGAACGGACAGTTTGAAAAACTGGATGTCAAAGGCTTGCCCGAAGGTGTGACAGAGGTATTCAAAGGCGGCAATGATACAGGTTATGTTATCATGATGCAGTCAAAAGGCTATGGCGGTGACATTAAGCTCATCTGCGGTATTCGTCCCGATGGCAGCATGGAAAAGGTAAAAACACTTTCTCATAGTGAAACAAGCGGTATCGGTTCCAAAGTAGCTGACAATCAATCAGGCTACGCAGAGAATTACACAAACAAGACTGCTGCGGATTATGAAAGTGTCGATGCGGTATCAGGTGCGACAATTTCCTCCAAGGCTTATAAAAAAGCCGTAGGACTGGCATTTGAAGCGTTTGAAAAAATAAAGGGGGCAGCTTGATATGAAAACACTGAGTAATTTCACGAAAGGCATTATCAAGGAAAATCCCGTACTGGTACTGATACTGGGAACATGTCCGACGCTTGCCACGTCAACAAGCGTGCTGAATGCTCTGGGCATGGGAGCGGCGGCAACAATCGTTCTGATATTTTCCAATGTTTTGATATCGGCACTGCGGAAAGTGATTCCCGACAAGGTAAGAATTCCGTGTTATATCGTGCTGATTGCAGGACTGGTAACAATGGTACAGATGCTTGTCAAGGCATTTGCTCCTGCTTTGGATGAATCACTGGGCATTTATCTGCCGTTGATCGTGGTCAACTGTATCATTCTCGGAAGAGCGGAGATGTTTGCAAGCAAAAACAAAGTGTGGGATTCTGCAATCGACGGTCTGGGAATGGGAGTTGGTTTCACATTTGCTCTGTTCCTGATGGCAACCATCAGAGAGGTTTTCGGCAACGGTACGTTTGCAGGTTTTGCAATCCCTGTTCTTGTCGATAATCATATCTCTATTATGACAATGGCACCGGGCGGCTTCTTTGTATTCGGACTGCTGATCGCCATGATGAATAAGTTTGCAAAGCACAAGCCCAAAAAGAAAGATTTCGGCTGTGAGGGCTGTCCTCAGGCAGAGGCCTGCGGTAAAACAAGCTGTGAGAAAGTGAAGGAGGAGGCTGCTGTCAATGACTAAATTCATTATCATACTGCTTTCGGCAGTTTTCATCAATAACTATGTATTGTCAAGATTTTTGGGAATCTGTCCGTTTCTGGGCGTATCCAAAAAGCTGGATTCTGCAACAGGCATGAGTCTGGCGGTAATTTTTGTCATGCTGATGGCAACAGCGGTTACTTTTCCGATACAGAAATATCTGCTTGATCCGAATGGTTTAGGTTATTTGCAGACGATCGTGTTTATTCTGGTCATAGCGGCACTGGTACAGTTGGTGGAAATCGTACTGAAAAGATATATTCCGTCACTGCATCAGTCGCTGGGCGTCTATCTGCCGTTGATAACGACAAACTGTGCAGTGCTGGGTGTCACCATTCTGAACATAGACGAGGGCTATACTTTTGCAGAGGCAATGGTCAATTCACTGGGAAGCGGTCTGGGCTTTTTCCTTGCGATGGTGATGTTTTCGGGAGTACGCTCCACGATTGAGGGAAGCGACATTCCCAAGAGTTTTCAGGGACTGCCCATCACGCTGATTGCAGCGGCGATTACATCACTGTCCTTTATGGGCTTTGGCGGAGTCATTGAAAACCTGTTTTCATAAGGGAGGAACGAAAGATGACAGAGATACTGACAGCCGTTATTCCTGTGGTCATCATAGGAATCATATGTGCGGCAGTGCTTGTGGTGGCATCCAAGCTGATGGCAGTGAAAGAGGACGAAAAATTTCCTGCGGTCAGAGAGTGTCTTCCGGGAGCAAACTGCGGAGCGTGCGGCTTTGCAGGATGTGACGGTTATGCAAAGGCATTGTGCGAAAATCCTGATACACCGACGAATCTGTGTGTGCCGGGTGCGGACGGAGTGGCAAGACAACTGAGTGACGTGTTGGGAGTGGAATTTGAAGACGTTGTGGAACAAGTGGCCGTTGTACACTGTGCAGGCGACTGTACCAAAACGCAGGACAAATATATTTACAAAGGCATTGAAAGCTGTGCGGCAGCTAAATTGATGTATGGCGGAAAGGGCAGCTGTACATACGGCTGTATCGGTCTGGGAGACTGTGCGAAAGCCTGTCCGCAGGAGGCAATTTATATTCGTAACGGGATAGCCCGTGTCAATCCCAAAGAATGTATCGGCTGCGGCATCTGTGCAAAGACCTGTCCGAATCATCTGATTTCACTGGTGGCGGATGTGGAAAAAGTAGTCGTAACGTGCAGCAACAAAGACAAAGGTGCTGTTACCAGAAAAGTATGCAGCAACGGTTGTATCGGCTGTAAAAAGTGTGAGCGTGTCTGCAAGGCAGGAGCGATTCAGGTTGTCGATAATGTTGCGGTGATTGATTACAGCAAGTGCAAGGACTGTGAAGATTTCGGCATATGTGCGAAAAACTGTACCACAGGCTGTATCAAGATTTCGGATTTAAGCGGTATACACCGTATACAAAAATAATTGTTTGCAAAAAACCGGCTGACAAAATGGTGTCAGTCGGTTTTGTTGTTCAGTCGTTATCGGTTTCTGAGGGAGTATATACCAGGGTAACGGTATTGACACGCTGGTCTTCCACATCATCTACAGTGATAGTCAGTTCTCTGTAAGTGAATTTGTCATCTTTTTTGGGAATGTCTCCAATCTGTTCGATCACCCATCCGCCCACAGATTTGCTGTCCGTTTCTATGTATTTGGAATCTTTGTCGATTAAATCAAGCAATTCACTGATATTCATATCTCCGACAATCTCATAGTGATTTTCGGAAAGTTTTTTATATTTGTTTTCGACTTCTTCATCTTCGTCCCAGATGTCACCGACAAGCTGTTCCAAAAGGTCTTCCATTGTGACAATGCCGAGGGTGCCGCCATAGTCATCCGTTACTACGGCAATATGCAGACGTTTGTATTTGAAATCTGCCAGCAGTTCCGAGAGTTTTTTGGAACGGTAAATGAAATAGGCAGGCTGTATAAGCTGATTCAGATCGGGATATTCTTGTTTCAGAAGCTGTTCGAGATAATCCCTTGTATGAAGAATACCGATGATATTGTCTATTTTTTCCTTGTAGACAGGAATCCTCGAATATCTTTCTGTAAGAATAAGTTCCTTGATTTGTGCGGGATCATCATCAATATCAATGGCAGTCATGTCTACTCTCGGAGTCAGAATATCATAGGCGGTTTTTTCGTCAAATTCAAGAGCGGATTGAACCAGATCGCTTTCCTGTTCTTCAAGAACGCCCTGTTCTTCAATACTTTCGACAATGTATTTGAGTTCGTCTTCCGTCACGGTAGGTTCTTTTTCTTTGTCATGGCTGGCAACTTTTTTGATGGCGGTGTTAAGTTTCAGCAGGATAAATGTGATGGGAGTCAGCAGAAACATCAGTATATACAGAATTCCTGCCGAATTCATACACATGGCTTCACTGTTTTCCATAGCAATGTTTTTGGGAAGGACTTCTCCGAAAATCAGTACAACAACCGTGAGGACAACTGTACTCGCCAGTGTGCCGTTAGCCTCTCCCAAGAACGACACAAATAAAATCGTTGCCAATGCAGAGGCGGCAATATTGACAATATTATTTCCTACCAATAGAGTAGCCAGAGCTTTATCATAATTTTCAGCAATCCAATATGCTTTTTTTGCTTTTTTGTTGCCGTTGTCGGCATAGTTTTTGAGCCTGACTTTGCTTGCCGAAGAATACGCTGTTTCGGTAGACGAGAAAAATGCCGAGCACATCACCAGTAAAATAATGATTCCGGCTGTGAGCCAAGGATCCAAAATATATCACTCCATTTATTTTCAATTCACAGACTCTATTATAGGAAGATATTCTGCCAAAATAATTCTTGAATAGAATTATTTTGATTTTATTTGCAAAAACAAAGTATTTCGATAAAAAATCGAAATACTTTGCATTTTTATTCTTCGATTTGAATGAGCTGTAAAGACTGTGGCTGCATGATGATTTTTTTGTTTTCAACGCAAGCCTCACCGATGGCAAATACAGGGGTTCCGTCAAAGGCAAACGGAGCAGTCTGTTTTTTGGCGGTGGGATTGACAGCGATCAGGAATTTTCCTCTTTTGAAAATAAACGGATATTTGTTTTTCTCCGCATAAACGACTTCAAAAGAACCGTCCGACTGTAAATCCTCGTTAGCGTGACGGATGGCAATGACTTTTTTGAGTGTATTGAGAATAGAATCGGGATCATTGAGCTGTGATGCAACCGTCACGGCATCGGGCGAGGTATCGACAGGCAGATAGAGTTTTTCGGCAGGAGCAGAGGAAAAGCCGTGATTGACGCTGTTGTCCCACTGCATGGGAGTTCTTGTACCGGTACGGCTGTAGCCGCCCTCTTTGCTGTTCAGACCTTCCGTATATTTCATGCCGATTTCGTCACCGTAGTACAGGAACGGCACACCGGGCATCAAAAAGACAAAGGAATAAGCGATTTTTGCCTCAAGAGGTGAAAACAGTCTTGTCATTCTGGGGGTATCATGATTGCAGGTGATAAAGCTGATATAGCCTTTGTTTTTAGTGCCTTTGAGGTCATCCAGATATTCATCAAGGAATTTTGTGATGTCGCCCTTGCCGTTTTTGGAGAATACAGCAGTACATTCACCGGTTTCCCTGTCCTTGTCACGGAAAAGGATTCTGTAGCCGTTGTTGTCATGGTCAAGATAGAAATCACTGTGGAAACCGGCACCGACGGCAACTTTTGGATTGCACCATTCGGAGATGATAGCGGCATCGGGATAATCCTTGTCAAGCATAGCCCTGACGTTTTTCCAGACCTTGCAGGTTTCGGGTTTTTCACCGTCCTCGTTTTTGACGAGGGAATCCGCCATATCGACACGGAAACCGTCACAGCCCATATCCAGCCAGAAACGCATAATGTCTTTCAGAGCCGCAACGGTAGCCTGACAGTCGGGATGTGAAGGAGGTAACTGCCATGCAGGATGGGTAATATTGTTGAAGCCATAGTTGAGTGCAGGCTGAGAACTGAAATAATTCACAAGATAGTTGCCGTCTCTGTCGGTAATGCCGCACAAAAGACGATACTGCGGGGGAGCCTCCCATACACTGTCCGTCCAGATATAGCGGTTGGTGAATTCATTTTTTTCAGCCTTTTTACTGTTTTTGAACCATTCGTTCTGATCGGAAGTGTGTCCGGGTACAAGGTCGAGCAAAATTCTGATACCCATTTCATGAGCTTTTTTGAAAAGCTGTTTCAGGTCTTCATTGGTACCGTATCTTTCGGCAACCTGATAGTAATTTCTGACATCATAGCCGGCATCCATGAAAGGGGAATCATAAACCGGATTGAGCCAGACAGCATTGCAGCCGAGACTTTTTACATAGTCCAGTTTTGAGGCAATCCCCTTGATGTCACCGATACCGTCCCCGTTGCTGTCGCAGAATGTCTGGGGATAGATTTCATAAAAAACCGCATCTTTTAACCAATTTGGCATAAATAAACCTCCGTTATTGAGAATATTTTATTCATTATACTATATTTTCCGAGTGTTTGCAACAAAAAAATCTCCGCAGAAACGATTCTGCGGAGAAAGGATCACGGCTTGACAGTTACAGAAAAATATTTTTTGGAAATCGTGTCAAAGTCCCTGACTTTAATACAAATATCATAATCGGTGGCGGCATACGGTCTGACAAGAATCTGATCATTTTCTTTGTAGCCCTGTCTGACGGTCCATTTGGATTCACTTTTTTTCTTGTACAGAACAGCATAGTCATAATAGCCCGAACCGCCTGTTGCAGAGCCGTTCACGGTGACAGTGTTTCCTTTTTTGATGGTAGTTGCCGAGATCGTGGAAGTATTGGTAAGTCTGGGTCTGACGGTCACGTCAAAGAATAGCTTGACGATAGTTCCGTTACTGTCCTTTACTTTCACACATACTTCATAGTCGGTTGCTTTGGCAGGCTTGACAGTGATGATGTCATTGGTGCTGTAATTTTGTCTGACGGTCCATTTTTTGTCGGATTTTTTCTTGTAGAGAACCGCATAGGTATAATCATAGGTACCGCCTTCGGCATAGGCATAGACGGTCAGGGAGTTTCCCAGTGAAATGATTTGTGAGGAGATAGAGGAATAATTGGTAAGTTCGGTAATATATCTTGTCCTTGTGCCGAGAAGAGAATAGCTGCTGCTGATAGATACACGATTTCCGTCATCGTGGAGAACGAGAACATCAATAAACCTGTCGGGTTCGGGAACAACCGCATAGGTACAGCACAATAAAGCATAATCTGTTCCGTTGTCGGTCTGCTGTTTGCCGAGGTAGGCCAGAGGCTGACAGCCCATACCGTCGATCATATTGAAATATCTGTCATAAACTGCCTGAACATCATCGGGCAGGTCACAGGTACTTAAATCTTCCGGAACTTCCGTTCCTCCGCAGACGGGTGCAGGGGACAGCTGGTAAGCGTGGTTACAGGCGTAGTCGGCTATGTTGAAATCTTCAACCGAAGCGATCTGAGCTTTCCGGTGGCCATTCATGCCCGGTGCATTGGGATCATAGATCGTCACCAGTTTGAGGGAACTTGTGCCGTCAGCGGCATCTTCACGGCAAAGCAGGTCATAATTATAACCTGCAACGACCTGTAAGCCATAATAGGCAAGGGGAACGAGTTTTTGTCCGTTATAGCTCTGCATAGCTTCATCAAAGGCTCTTTGTATATCGGAAGGCAGGGTGTTTTCTGTTTGAGCAACGCTGACAGACCATGACGAATTCAGGGCACTTTCGGCAGAGACAGCAAGACCTGCACAGGATACAGCCGGCAGCATGACAGCTGCGGAAAGCAGTACAGCCAATAATTTTGATTTCATAAAAATCCTCCGTTCTTTTCTTTTGATGGATAATTATGAGTATAGAACATCGGGAGTAAAAGTCAAGAACATTTTTGGGTTTTACAAAACTTTGTACAGGTGCACAATTTTTTTGTGGAATTTTTATTTAAAAATTTCATATCAGGTCTTGACAAAAAAATAAGATAGTAGTATAGTGTTTAATGCAGAGTAAATCGGTATGCGTTAAGTGCCGTGTGAACGGGGAGTTGTCACATGGACGAAAAGAGGAATCTTGCGGCATACGGATTGCATCCCGCTGTTGCAAAATGATATGAAGAGGATATGTCCTTCTTATTGTTTCAGGGATTTCTGCGATAATAGGGAGGAATTTTTTTATGGTAAAAAGTGAAGGGTCCCCGAAAGGCAGAATGAATGTTAAAGCGGCCACACAGACAACCGCAATGATAGCGTTGCTGATGGCGGCACAGGTGATATTGGGAATGTTTGAGGTATTTCATAGTGATACCATCAAATTGACATTGTCATTTATAGCGGTAGTGACAGCGGCTCGGTTTTATGGATGGATAGGCGGAGCGGCAGTGGCAGGTTTCGGAGATATTGTAAGCTGGCTGATACATCCGGTGGGAGCATGGCTTCCGCAGATAACAGCAACGTATGCCTTGATTGGTGCGGTATACGGTATAGTGCTGTATAAAAAAACAAATATGTTTCGTATTGTGACAGCAGTTGTGACAACGCAGTGCATCATCAGTCTGTTTGTAACGACTGTGTGGCTGACATTTCTGAGCAGTACGGAAAATACGATGTTCCGGGAGCTTTACTGGACAAAAGTAGGAATGAGAGTACCGCAGGCTCTGGTGATGAGTGTGGTGCAGATAGCAGTGATTCCGCTGTTGTTTAGGGCATTGGACAGAATACCGTACAAAAAGCGTATCATGGAAAGCTGACAACTTTTCGTTGATATAAATAAACCCCTGAATACTCCCCAACAAAAAACGGCTCCGGCAGTCTTTTCAGACTGTCGGAGCCGTTTTGAATTCAGAAACAGTATAGTAAGAAGAAAAAACGGTCAGCAGAATCAGCTGTTGGCAGGATAATGGGTTTCCTTGAAACTGTGTTCTGTCCGGTCTGCATTAAAACGGTATTCTTTGGGAGTCATATTGTATTTTTTCTTAAAAATACGGTTGAAATAAGAGAGATTGGCAATACCGATACTGGCGGCAACTTCCGTAATTTGCATTCTGGTAGTCAGCAGGAGATTGGTGGCAATATTCAGACGATAGTCATTGATATACTCAATGCAGGTCATGCCCATGTACTTTTTAAAGAACCGCATGAAATAGTGTTTGCTGAGATTGACACTGTCTGCCAGCTCGTCAATGGTAATCGGTCTCATATAGTTTTCGCTGATGTAGTCAAGAATAATTTTGATATTGCAGGTAGTGCTGTCTTTGATACTGTTGTTTCCGCTTTCCGCTTTAAAGAAGTTTCTGAATAGGATGTAGAACAGTTTGTAGAGCTCGGCTTTGATTTTGATTTCAAAGAAGCTTTCCTTTTCCATATAGGTGTCCAAAAGAGATCTGACACATTCTGCAAGCTCGGAATAGTGATTTTGTCCGGGTGAAATGATTTGCGGAGAGATATAGCTTCCGTCCATAAAAGGATTGAAGTATTTGATAGAGCTTGCATCAGCCGTATTGCCCGTGAGCATACAGAAGTCAAACATAATTGTTCTGAAACAGGCTTTTTCATCCTTGTACTGCCTGAAAGAATGGAGAACGCACGGATTGACGAGTATAATATCTCCTTTGGTGATATGGTAGTACTCGAAATCAATACATTCTTCAAATTCGCCCTCTTCTACATAGACGATTTCCATTTCATTGTGCCAGTGCATGGGGAAGGTAGTATAGAAGTCGGGGAGTACGGTTTTGCAAACAGTGAAAGGCAGTAAAAAATTTCCTTTTTGACCTGTTTCCTTAAGGCTCATAAATTCTTCGTGCTGCATAAATTTCGCCCCTTTCGTTCAGATTTTCCGATACGGATCGATCGCTTGCTGAGGGGGTGCCGGCACTCCGAGAGATGAGAATTCCGAGAACCCTCATCCGAATCACAGAAGAAACTTCCGTAAAAATTTGTCAGAGTGCATAAATATTCATCGCATGAAAGACAAACTGTTCCTGTTAATTGTATTATAATACTCTTTTTCGATTTGGGCAATAAAAATAAAATGTTTCATTGTAACATGATAGTAGCTTTAATGAAAAAAGTGTCGAAATAAAGGGAATAAAAACAGAGTATATTGTGAATATTGATGAATCGGCCGAAAGGACGAAAACAGAAATTCTTTGGAAAAATGCAGGATTGGTCTTGTATACTTTCAAAAAGTATGATATAATATCGTCGCAAGAGAAAGGAAAGTGACTGCTTTCCGATGAAAAAGAAAGGGTTGTAGTGTGAGATGTACAGGATAGTAAGAAAACAATCATTGAATCCGACAGTTTCGCTCATGGAAATTGAAGCACCGCTCATTGCAAAAAAAGCGGAGCCGGGGCAGTTTATCATTTTCAGAGCCAAAGAGGACAGCGAAAGAGTACCGCTGACAATAGCAGATTTTGACAGAGAAAAGGGCACCGTAACAATTATTTATCAGATTGTCGGAGGTTCCACAATGGAGCTGGATACCCTGAACGAAGGGGAAAGCCTGCATGACTTTGTAGGACCGTTGGGACAGCCTTCCGAAACAGAGGGGCTGAAAAAAGTGGCCGTTGTAGGCGGCGGTGTAGGTTGTGCGATAGCCTATCCGATTGCCAAGAAACTGTCGGGACTGGGCTGTGAAGTGCACAGTGTAGTCGGTTTCCGTAATAAAGACCTTGTGATTCTGGAAGATGAATTCAAGGCAGTCAGTGCAAAACTCTGCATGATGACAGATGACGGCAGCTACGGCACAAAGGGACTTGTTACCAACGCTTTGGAAGAACTTATCAAAGACGGCAACCAATATGATGAAGTTATTGCAATCGGTCCGCTGATTATGATGAAATTTGTGTGTCAGCTGACAAAGAAATATAATGTCAAAACAGTTGTCAGCATGAACCCGATTATGATAGACGGCACCGGAATGTGCGGCGGCTGTCGTCTGACAGTAGGCGGTCAGACAAAATTTGCGTGTGTAGACGGTCCGGACTTTGACGGACATCTGGTAGACTTTGATGAGGCTATGCACAGAGGTACCATGTACAGAGATTTTGAAGCCCATGCAAGAGAGGCTTCCTGTAACTTGATGAAACAGGAGGAGAAGTGAGAAATGGCAGTACAGAGAAATATGGATCCGAAAAAGTGTCCGATGCCGGTGCAGGATCCGCAAATAAGAAGAAATAACTTTGAAGAAGTAGCCCTTGGTTATACGTATGAAATGGCAGTGAATGAAGCTCGAAGATGCCTGAACTGCAAAAACAAGCCATGCCGTACAGCATGTCCTGTATCGATAGATATTCCGGCATTTATCGAGAGAGTTGCCAATGAGGACATGGAGGGAGCTTATGAAATCATCTCTCAGTCCAGTTCGCTTCCGGCAGTATGCGGCAGAGTCTGTCCGCAGGAAAAACAGTGTGAAAGCAAATGTGTCAGAGGTATTAAGGGCGAGAGTGTGGGTATCGGCAGACTGGAACGGTTTGTAGCCGACTATCACAGAGAGCACTGCAAGGAAGCTCCCAAAATGCCTGAACAGAATGGTCATAAAGTTGCCATTATCGGAGCAGGTCCGAGCGGACTGACAGCCGCAGGTGATTTGGCAAAGATGGGTTATAAAGTAACGGTTTACGAAGCACTGCATCTGGCAGGCGGTGTGCTTGTATATGGCATACCGGAATTCAGACTTCCGAAAGTGATCGTTCAGAAAGAAATCGATAATCTGAAAGCGATTGGTGTGGATATTGAAACCAATATGGTTATCGGTAAGGTTCTGACAGTAGACGAGCTGTTTGAGATGGGCAACGAAGCCATTTATATCGGCAGTGGTGCAGGCTTGCCGAGATTTATGAATATTCCCGGTGAAAGCTTGAAGGGTGTTTATTCCGCTAATGAATATCTGACAAGAATCAACCTGATGAAAGCCTATCGGGAAGGTTCCAAGACACCTATCAAGAACAGTAAAAATGTAGCTGTTGTCGGCGGCGGCAACGTTGCAATGGATGCGGCAAGATGTGCAAAACGCATGGGTGCGGAGAATGTCTATATTGTTTACAGAAGAAGTATGAATGAACTTCCTGCCCGTAAAGAAGAAGTCGAACACGCAGAAGAAGAGGGTATTATCTTCAAGACACTGACTAACCCTGTTGAAGTGCTGGGCGATGAGAACGGCATGGTCAAGGGCATGAAATGTGTAGAAATGGAACTTGGCGAGCCTGACGCAAGCGGCAGACGCAGACCGATTGAAAAGCCGGACAGTGAATTTGTACTGGATGTGGACACTATGATCATGGCAATCGGCACAAGTCCGAATCCGCTCATCAGAAGCACGACGCCGGGACTGGAAACCAACAAACACGGCTGTATTGTCACAGACGGCGATGACGGTCTGACAAGC
The DNA here is from genome assembly GCA_002350705.1 of Ruminococcaceae bacterium UBA2857. GTDB lineage: Bacteria > Bacillota > Clostridia > Oscillospirales > Acutalibacteraceae > UBA1213. The sequence goes on along the minus strand of DEFH01000054.1, from coordinate 62,725 downwards.
CGTGAGGGCGTGTATGCAGGCGGAGACGCTGTCACAGGTGCGGCAACGGTGATTCTGGCAATGGGTGCCGGAAAGGCAGCAGCCAAAGCAATCGACGAATATCTGAAAAATAAATCATAAACAGAAAAAACGACTTGATGAAATGTCAAGTCGTTTTTTTGGTATTCAAAGAGCCTTACCGATATTTTGGACGGCGTGATGGTGTTTCAAAAGCTTTGCGTGTTCCATGAGAAAGGCAATAAAAACATTGCCACGCTTGCAGGAGACGGCAAATTCATTGATAGTGTTGATATATCCGGGTTTGAGGGGAGAAGAGGAGCGAATTACAAGAAAGTACGTCTGATGATACGAAAAGGCGGAACTGAGGAATCTGTCGGGCTGCATTCGATAAAGAGCCTTGATACAGGCAAGAAAATTTTCCGCATTGCTGAAAGTAAACGTATAAGCATTGGAACAATGCCTGATGTGATAAGTTTTTCGTATTTTGGAAACAGTGAGAAGAAGAAGACAACCATGTTCATATTTGAGAGCTTCAATGAGAATTTTTTTGTTTTGGAAGCTGATACCTGTTTTGACAGAGGCATAGTGCAGCAGTTCCTTTAAGACAGTTCTCGAATGAGTTTCGGAAAGACTCAGATTTTCAAACGTAACGGAATAGCTTTCGAGCTCCTTGTCGGCAAGGGAAATCAGAATTCTTGAATTGTCGATTTGTTCAATGTTCATCAGGCTCACTCCAAAATCAAAAGATAGAAGAAATAACTCTCCATTACATAATATTAAAAAAGGCGGCAGTTTGCAATCAAATATTTCTGGAATGTCAGGGGAAAAGTTCCACGAATGGTTGCAGAATCAGATTGAACCGGAAAAGAAGATATGATAGAATGTAGAAAAAAGACAGGAATGACAGCTATGAAAAAAATATTGCAAAAATGGATACGTTCCGTAAGATTTTGGTTATTGATGTTGGTGCCGTTGTCGGGAGTGCTGACGCTGGCGGCAAAAAACAGCACGGATTTTGCAGAATGTTATTATACCTGTTGCTATCAGTATATGGCATGGATATTTCACAATATAACGGGATTGCTGCCGTTTTCACTGGGAGAAATCCTGGTGCTGACGGTGCCTTTTGCATTGGCAGGCTATGTGATATATACGGTGACAAAGGCAAGGAAAACAGGCGGAAAAACTGTTTTGAAAGCTTTTCTGAATCTGATGTGCACTGCATCGGCAGTGTTGTTTCTGTTCACGGCAAACTGCGGTATGAATTATTACCGCAGAGGAGTCGGGGAGCAGATGGGCATTGATACCAAACCGGTTTCTGCGGAAGAATTATATCAGACATGTGTATATCTGGCGGAGAAAGCGTCGGAAATCAGAGAACAGCTTTCGGAAGATGACAAGGGTGTGATGGTGCTGTCGGAGCATACAGAGCAAAAAGCGGCAAAGTATGTGAGTGAATTGCTGGGAAATCACCTGTCACAGCCGAAAAGTGTGATGCTTTCCAGAGGGATGTCGTATCTGAATATCACAGGGGTTTATTTTCCGTTCACGTTTGAAGCGAATGTGAATACAGATATCCCTGCTTTTACGATACCGTCAACCATGTGTCATGAGCTGGCACACGTCAGCGGTATCATGCATGAGGAAGATGCAAATTTCATGGCATTTCTGAGTTGTATCGAATCCGAAGATAAAGAATTTGCGTATTCGGGCTATACAATGGCAATGATTTATGCGTTTAATGCACTTTATGAGAATGACAGGGGCAGATATGAAACACTGTCGGGAGTTCTCAGTGACGGAGTGCAGAGAGATTTGTCTGCTCAGTCAGCCTACTGGAAAGAGTTTGAAACACCTGTTGCGGAAGTGGCTGCAAATATTAATGACAGCTATTTGAAAAGTAACTCTCAGGAGGCAGGTGTGAAAAGTTACGGAAAGATGGTAGATTTGACAATCGCCTTTCTGAAAGAGAAAATATTGGAAAAATCTTGAAAAAAGTGCTGTACAAAGAGTAAAAAATTGTGTATAATAGAGATATTCCCATGTGAAAGATGTATTCATGAAAGGAGCTGGTATTTTGAAAAAGATGCTTGTTGCGGATAATGGTGAGATGAATCGTGCCATCCTGCAGGAACTGTTCGGTAAGGAGTACGAATTGATACAGACGGAAAGCAGTGAAGATTTTTTGCGGCTTCTGATGCATTATAAAAGTGAGATATCAGTCATTTTAGCCAATGAGGGAATCGCTCGGAAAATCAGTGCGGACAGGGCGGAAATGCTGGAAAAACTGAAACTGTTTGACAATACGCCTGTGATTCTGATATTGCAGAATGAGCACAGCAATTTAAAAAATAAAGTATGGATTCCGTACAGAGATGTGGTACATTCTCCCGTGAATCCGTATACGGTGAGAAAGCGTGTACAGAATTTGGTGGAACTGTTTTCACATAAAAACCGCTTGGAGCATCAGGTACAGGAGCAAAGGCAGAAAATTACAGAGCAGGACGAGGCTCTGAAAGTGAAGGAAGAAAAAATCAATACGATTAATAATGATATGCTGGATGTTCTGAGCATGGTGATTGAATATCGTGATGTGGAATCCGGAAAACACGTCAGAAGAATTCAGAAATTTACAGAAGCCCTTCTGCAAGAACTGTCGAAAAAATATCCGAAGTATCACCTTGATGATGAAAAAATTGCTTTAATCACCTCAGCTTCCTGTATGCATGACATCGGCAAGATTGCGATACCGGATTCGATACTGCTCAAGCCGTCAAGACTCACACCCGAAGAATTTCAGGTGATGAAAATGCATACCACAAAGGGCTGTGAGATATTAGAGCAGATTGATAACATTGAAAAAAATGAGTATTATAAATACTGTTATGATATATGCCGTTTCCACCATGAAAAATGGGATGGTCTGGGTTATCCTGACGGACTTTCGGGCGATGAGATACCCATCTGGGCACAGGTCGTTGCTCTGGCAGACTGTTATGATGCTCTGACAAGCCGGAGACCATATAAAGAACCGTATTCCCATGAAAAAGCAGTGGATATGATTCGGGATGGTGCGTGCGGTACTTTTTCGGAGGAAGTGCTGGACTGTTTCGGCATGGTACTGCCCAAGTTCAAGGAGTTAGCGGAAAAGTATGTGGATAAAGACGTATCTGATAAGAAAAATACAGCGGCACAGTATCTCAAAAACAAACATGGAGAATATGCCGAGGAAGTATATGCAAAAATGAGCCGTGATGATCTGATAGAACTGATCGAACGGCAGAAAAAAATGCTGAAAGAAACCCATCAGAGAGATGTGGATGTGTTTTATGCATCATCCGACTATGTGTTTGAATTTGGTACAGTGTATGACACGATACATGAGAGAAAAGGACAAATCGGTGACATATGCGGAGGAAATATTCCGAAAAATTATGAAGAAGCCATTAATTTGTTTGCGGAGAGCTGTGCGGAGAATTACAGGAATGATTTTCTTCGTCAGTTCCGACCGGACAATATCCGGGAAGGAACCGTTATTTTTGAGTGTGTGATGAAGTTCGGAAATAAACCGTATACCAGTGTGAGAGTGGCAGCGATTCCGATTGCGGAAAACGGCAGTCTGGTCAGGGTGCTGATCAGTATGATTGAACTGCATCAGACAGCTTTCAACTATCGGCAGACAGAAAAGGATCATGATATTCTGACAGGTCTGCTGAACCTGAACGGCATGAAAAAGGAAATAGATGATTATCTGTCTCATACAGGAAAAAACGGTTATCATTTGCTGGTACTGGCAGACGGTGACGATTTCGGAAAAATCAACCGCAGTACAAGCTATCGTTTCGGCAATGAAATTTTGATAGATCTGGCAAAAGAACTGAGAAAACAGGTGCCTGATACATCGGTTGTTGCCAGAGTGGAAGATGATAATTTTCTGCTGTTTATCAAAGACTGTCCCGATAAAGAAGAATGTCTGAAAATGGTGGATGATATTTTCAGAGGATTTCATAAAACCTATCCGTTCAATGAACAGGTGAGCGTACAGACAACAGCATCTGTGGGAGCAGCGGCATATCCGTCAGACGGCGGAGACTTTGATACGCTCTTTGCGAAAGCGTCAAAAGCGGTGGAACTGGTGAAACTCAACGGCAAGAATATGTATATGTTCTATCATGACGGAATGGAGGAAAGCTGGGAACTGGATCAGCACCGGAAACCGTGTGAACTTGTGAGAAAGGAAACGGAACTTTGTACGCAGAATTTTGAAAAATATCTGTTGCCGGTGGTTCATTCGGAGAACGGCAGGATTTTGTGCTATCACTTTATTGAAACGATAAGCAATGCAGAATGTGAATTGTCAGAGGGGAATGCAACTGCCATGAGTCTGAACAGCACCAAACGTCTGATAGCAGAAATCGACGCTATGCAGAAAAATCACATTGTTTTGCCGAAAATGTCGGTGATGATGTATTTCGGCAGTGATGATTGTGAAAATGTGGTGAGTGCGTTGAGGGAAATTGTCAGGCAGTATCCGATAGCGGCCCATTGCGTGTGTATTCTGCTTTCACACGATATGTTGGACCATATCAGTACCAATCGTCTTGCGGCTTTTTCGGCTGAAGTAAAGAGCATGGGATTTGATTTGGGCGTGTACGGTGCCGGTTTCCAGAATTTCAGTGTGAAATGCTTTGGAGAAGGCTTTTTTGATAAGATCGTCTTTTCAAGAAGTTTCATTAATGATATAGCAGAAGGACTTTGCCGTGCAGATCTGCTGGCATATTTTATCAGCTTTTTTGACCGGATGGGGATAGCGGCAGAACTTCCGTCCGGAACGGGAGAAGAAGCGGTTCGTCTGATTCAGAGCAAAACACCCGTTGCATTCGGTATTCAGCAGGAAGAACTGATTCGTCTGGATGAATTCAGAAAGCAGATGGAAGTGTCTCCGACAGTTACAGAATATCCCGTGCTGAGTCACGAAAATACAACGCTGGTTCTCAATGAAAAAATCTATGACGAGGTTCTGGAACAGACAAAATGCTTTATCATGGAATGGACACCCCGTTTTGATAAAATCAAAATATCCGGTTCTTTCCGAAAGCTGTACGGCTATGAACCGAATACAGAGGATTTTGTGAAAGAGTTGAAGGAAAATCGTTTTCTTCACGAGGATGATGCGGAAAAATTTTTGGAAAAACTTCATGCCGCCCGTCTGGAAAACAGTGATGCGGAAGCATTTCTCAGAGTATACAGCCATAAGACAAAATCTTATGTCTGGAATAAAGTGAAATTTGTTGCCGTCAGGAATACTGCCAATATTCCTGTACAGGTTATCGCAGTATTTGCGGATGTTTCGGATGAAAGCGAAAGTTTCTTTGATGTCATACGAAATGACAGAACAGAATTTATTTCCAACCTGTACCATAAGCGTGCCGCTGAAAACAAAATCAGGCATTGTCTGAATCAGGAGACAAACGATAAAAATCACGCTCTGATCATTGCAGAGATTGGCGGCTATGAAGAACTGGAAGAAAATTTAGGCACAGCCTTTGCCAATGCCGTATTGAAGGAAACATCCGAAAATATGCGGGAGCTGTTTGGAGATACGGATATGATCGGACGCAGCAGCGGCAGCCGTTTTATCATCTTTGTCAAGAATATGGCAAACCGTGAAAAACTGTTGGAAAAAGCGGAACAGATTTGTCTGGTGATGAAAAATAAATATCCGTCCGAAAACGGAGAACTTGCCATTTTCGGCAAGGCAGGCATCAGTGTATTTCCGCATGATGGCGGAACGTATGAAGAACTGTATGCAAACGCTCTGAAGGCCCTTGATTATGCCGTCAGGGAGCCTGAAAAAAATATCGCCTTTGTTGATGAAGCTTTGCAGAATCGGAAACGTCTGCATGAGTAAAGAAAAATATCCGTCGTTCCATCAGGAAAGGCGGATATTTTGTGCCTATCAAAATAATGTCGGGAAAAGCAGAATTTTCTGTGAATAATTGCATTTGACGGATAGGGGAATATAAGATATAATGAAATATGTAAAAAACGACACGGCTGTAAAGCTGTGTCCGGGAAAGGAAAGAAAAGAAACTATGATACATCTTGAAAATGTTTCCAAGGTGTACCCGAACGGCACGGAAGCGTTGAAAAATATCAGCCTTGATATTGAAAACGGCGATTTTGTGTTTGTGGTAGGCTCGTCGGGTGCAGGAAAAAGTACATTTTTGAAGCTGCTGATTCGTGAAGAAAAGGCAAGTTTCGGAAAAATAAAAGTGAGCGGTTATGATCTGATGAAGATCAGAAGAAGAAAAATTCCGTATCTTCGCAGAAAAATGGGAATTGTCTTTCAGGATTTCCGCCTGATTGAAAAAATGAGCGTGTATGACAACGTAGCATTTGCCATGAGAGTCATCGGCACGCCTGAAAGACAGATCAAAAAGCGTGTGAAAGAGGTTTTGAAACTGGTAGGTCTCAGCGGCAAGGAAAAACGCAGACCAAATGAGCTTTCAGGCGGTGAACAGCAGAGAGTCAGCCTTGCCAGAGCCCTTGTCAACAAACCCGAGATGATTATCGCAGACGAACCGACAGGCAATATCGATCCCGCCATGTCGTTTGATATTATGAAGCTGCTGGCAGAAATCAATGAAAGCGGTACGACGGTGATTGTGGTAACGCATGAACACGATCTGGTGAAAGAATTCGGAGGCCGCATTATTACCATAACAGACGGTGAAATTACAAAAGATGAAAACTATCCGACAAAGCACCGTACAAAATCCATCAAGAAAGCGGAGGCGGATGCGTCATGAAACTTTTGTATTTGCTGAAAGAGGGCTTTAAGAATATATGGACCAACCGTATGATGTCACTGGCATCCGTGATCGTGTTGATGTCATGCCTGATTATCACGGGAGCCGCTTCGCTGGTTTCGGTGAATGTTTCGCTGCTGGTGTCCAAAATTGGCGATGATAATCAAATTACCGTGTATCTTGACTATGAATTGAGTGATTTGGAGTCCATTAAACTGGGTTCCAAGCTGTCCGGAGTCAATAATATTGATACATACCGTTTTTATTCCAAGGACGAGGCAATCAAGCAGTATGAAAAAGTCCTGGGCAATATCTATGAGAGTATGCAGGGAGATGGAAATCCTTTCGGAAACGCCTATAAAGTGCGTTTGAAAGACCTTTCCAAGTATAAACAGACTGTCGAACAAATCAGCAAAATCAAAGGTGTCAGCTCTGTGAGTGACAGAAGCGATATTGCGGGCAAGCTGACAAAGCTGAATTATTTTGTTACAATAGTAGGCTCATGGGTAGTGCTGATACTGGCAATCGTAACATTGTTCATTATATCGAACACCATCAAAATGACAATGTACACCAGACGGCATGAAATCAGTATCATGAAATCCGTGGGAGCAACGAATTCATTTATACGGGTGCCCTTTATCATAGAGGCTATGGTGATAGGACTGACATCCGGCTTGCTGGCATCTACGGTGATATGCAGTGTGTATATGCCGATACGGAATGCGGCAGCAACAGAAATTACAGGCTTTATCGGAGATGCTACCTATACAGTAGGAGAAATCATGCTGCCGACATACGTCATTATGTCTGTGATAGGTATGGTGATAGGCCTGCTGGGCGGCTATATATCCATTACACGCTATCTCAAAAAAGAGGGAGGAGAGATATTTGGCTGGTAAATTTTCAAAAATAACGGCACTGGCAGCGGCATTGGCAGTTGCTTTTGCGGCAGGAAACGTTCAGAGAACCTTTGCCTTTGACGTGGAGGAAAATTCCCGTGAAAGAGAACAGCTTGCCAATGAAACATCTGAAATCCGTCAGGAAATCGTGGAAAATCAAAGAACACTGAAAGAAAAAAGAGAATATGCCAAGCAGCTTCAGGAACAGATTCAGGAGCTGAGCAGGCAAATCAAAATCAGTAATGCCACAATTAAAACCCTAAATTCCGACATTAAGGAAAAACAGCGTCAGATTGATGAAAAGCTGGAGGAAATTGCCGACAGACTGGAGCTTTTGAGAACAAGACTGCGTTCCGTTTATATGGCAGGAGACACGTCTTCACTGGAAATCATTCTGGGAGCCAAGAACTTTTCGGATTTCATTGATAAAGCGGAAATGATGAAAAGTATGTCGGATTACGATTCCAATCTGATCAATTCGCTTCAAAAGAAAATGGATGTCATCAGTGCCGAGCAGAAACAGCTTCGGGAGGATAAAGAAAAAGTTGAAACCGAGCGGAATCGTCTGGAAGAAAATAAAAAGCAAATCAATGATTTGTCCGAAGAAAATGAAGCTCTGATGAAAGAACTCATTGAAGAGACACACGAACTTCGTGACACTATGAACGAAAACGAGGCAAGACAAAAAGAACTGGAAGATGCTCTTGACCAGTATAATAAGGAAATGGCAGAAAAAGCAAGGCAGGAACGCATTGCCCGTTTGATAGAACAGCAAAAGCAAGCCAGAATTGCTGATGCAGACCTGGATCCCGAAATACTGGTACAGCCGCAGGGAGATGAATATGTGTGGCCGTGTCCGGGATATACCTATCTGACAGCCCTGTTTGCGGAAGAGAGATATTACGGCAGTCACGGAGCGATTGACATTTCCGGACCGGGTATCTATGGAGCCAATGTCATAGCGTGTGCTCCCGGAACAGTATTTGCCACGAATACCACTTGTCCGCATGACTACGGCAAGGAAGTAAGCTGCGGCTGCGGCAACGGCTACGGCAATTATATCATGATAGACCACGGCAACGGCAAAATATCCATTTATGCTCACTTGTCAGGCTTGATTGTAGAGGAAGGCCAGCAGGTGCAGGCAGGCCAGATTATCGGCTTTGTCGGCACGACAGGCTATTCCACAGGACCGCATCTGCATTTTGAAACCCGCTATGATGGGATTCGCTACGATCCGCTGCTGGAATTTGAGTAAAAAGAAATACCGTCACTCGCTGAGGTGAGTGACGGTATCGTTTTATGATTTGGCTTCTTTGGATTTTGAAAACTTTTCTTTGAGTTTTTCGTTTCCGAAGATAAAGGCAACAGCAAAGCCTGCCAAAAGAGCCGCAATCGCACAAATGCCCTGTACATTGAAGGCAAAGCCGGAGTTGTTGTAAATGGACAGCAGAGAACCGAGCATCAATCCGAGAATGGCGGCAAACGTCATTTGAGGAAATTTTTTGAGACAGATGTCAATGAGTTTGGCACCGCCCAGAATTCCTATAATAATGCCCAGTCCGGCAGGCAGTAAAACCATGGCACTTGCGGAAAAGTTTTTGAGAATGTCGGCAACCGCACCGAGAACGGTTCCGTAAAGTCCAAGAATCATGAGAATCATGGAACCGCTGACGCCGGGAATAATCATGCACATAGCCGCCAGTGCCGAACCAAAGAAAAGATAAATCCAGTTGAAAAAGGTAAGCTGAATTTGCGTATCAGCCGCATTGTTTTCGTTGAAAAACGACAGTACAATCATAATGCCGAAGAAAATGAAAAACGGAATCACGGAAACAGGATGGAATTTTTTCTGACCGTCCTTTGCCGTCATGACTTTTTGGAAAATCATGGGAACGGTGCCGAGAATCAGTCCGATGAAGAAAAAGAAAGTCGGCATGGGAAAATTGGCGAGCAGATATTTGAGCAGCTTTGAAAAACCGAAAATGCCCAAGCCGCCGCCTACCGCAACGGGAATCAAAAACAGTATACTTTTCTTAAAGTGCTTTCTCAGACCGGTAACAGCATCAATGAGCTTGTCATAGACATTTAAGATAACAGCCATTGTACCGCCGCTGACACCGGGAATGATGTTGGCAATACCGATAATGCAGCCGTAGACTGCATAAAGAATGAATTGCATGAAAAAAACTCCTTTACATTTGTTTTCTGACAATTTTGTATTCGTCATCCGGGCTGTAATAAGAGCAGGAAGTCATGGTGCCGCAGATGAATTTGGCATACTCGTCCTCGTCAAGACAGACGAGACATTCATAACATTCAAAATCCTCGTTGTACACATAATTGGAGCAGCTTTCACAGCCTGAAAAATCCGCCATTGACAAAATCCCCCTTTCTTCCAAAGAAGATAGTAACATATAAATGCAAATTTTTCAATAAGAAAATCATTGGGAAAGAATTTTTAAAAAAAGACTTGCAATTTTGACAAATAGCTGATATAATTAGCTGTACGCAAGTGTAAGCGTGAGGAGGTGTCTATTATGCCAAACATTAAGTCAGCAAAAAAGCGTGTAAAGGTTGCTGCTGCCAAGACTGCTGCCAACAAGATCGTTAAGAGTGCTCTCAAAACAAGCTTGAAAAAGGCAGAGGCTGCTGTTGAAACAAATGCAGCTGATAAAGATCAGGCTGTTCGTGTAGCCATCAAGAAGATTGACCAGGCTGCTGCAAAGGGTATCCTCAAGAAGAATACTGCTTCCAGAAAGAAGTCCTCTCTGGCTCGCAAGCTGAATGCTTCCGCATAATTGCTCAAAGAGTGAATGAAGAAATTCATTCGGGAACGGCATGAAAAAAGGCTGTTTTGCCGTCGCAAGGCGGCAATTCCGTACTCTTTGCCGCAGACACAGAAAAATTTCTGATAGCATACATAAAAGCAGAACAATTCGTTCTGCTTTTTTTATTTGACGTTTTTGTATTTTCAACAAAATTTCACGGTACGATATTGACTTTTTTCAAAAAAAAGTATATAATGAGTGCAAGTGATAAAATCAAGGCAGGAGGTACGGACACATGAGCAAAAAATTATGGATTATACTGATTTCGGTAATAGGCGGTGTTGCAGCAGTGACGGCAGCCGTAACGGCATTTTTGATTTTCAAAGAGAAGCAAAAAAGAGACGATGAAGAACTGGAGCATTATTTGGATGGCTCTATCCAGTAAATCATAATGAATCAAGCGGTATACCGTCCGGTATACCGCTTTTTTGTATTGGAATTTACTTTTTGGAGGGCTTTACATTCACGTCAGGAGGAATTTTGCCGGTAATGGTACCGTTTTGAAGTTCAAAGGCTTTGATATTTTCACGAATGAGAACAAGGACATGACTGTTCACGGAACGTCCTTCATAGTCGGCAATATAACCAATTTTATCCAGCATTTCCTGTTCAATGCGTATAGAAACGCTTTTTGTTGCCATAATATCACCTTTTTAAATATATAATATATTTATTTTATAAAAATATTATGATATAATGTTATAAATAGATATATAATATATCTAAAGAATTTTGAGGTGATGATATGAAAATAGCAGTAGTAGGTTCAAGAAACGTGACAGTTGATAATCTGAAAGACTATCTTCCTGACAATGTAACAGAAATTGTATCAGGCGGTGCAAGGAGAGTGGATACCAATGCAAAAGAATATGCTTTGCAGCATCATATCAAAATGACGGAATTTTTGCCCGAATATGAAAAATATGGCAGGTCGGCTCCGTTGAAGAGAAATTTGCAAATTATTAGTTATTCGGATATGGTATTGATTTTTTGGGATGGTCAATCAAGAGGAACAAAATACGTCATTCAAAAATGCAAAGAAATGGGAGTAGAACACACAATTTATATACAGGACTAAAAAATAAGCCGATATGACATGAATCATACCGGCTTGGATTGTTTAGTATTTGATGGGATTGGAAGAAAGATACTTCTTTACCATGAGAGCTACTTTGAACACAATAGCATCCTCAAATTCACGCAGGTCAAGGCCTGTGAGCTTTTTGATTTTTTCGAGACGGTAAACAAGGGTGTTGCGGTGAACAAAGAGTTTTCTGGAGGTTTCGGAGACATTCAGGTTGTTCTCAAAGAAACGCTGAATCGTAAAGAGTGTTTCCTGGTCGAGTGACTCAATCGAGCCTCTCTTGAATACTTCCTTGAGGAACATATCGCAGAGAGTGGTAGGCAGCTGATAGACAAGTCGTGCAATGCCGAGATTATCATAGCTGACGATGGTGCGTTCGGTGTCAAATACTTTGCCGACTTCCAGAGCGACCTGAGCCTCTTTGAAGGAACGGGCAAGGTCTTTAATGCCGACAACAGGTGTACCGATACCGATAACACAGTGCGTATAGAATTCACCTGAAAGAGTATCAACAATGGAACTTGCGAGTTTTTCGAGGTCTTTGGAATCAATATCATTTTTGATTTCCTTGACAAGAGCAATATCGGTTTCGTTAATATTGATAACGAAATCCTTTGACTTGTCGGGGAAGAGGTTCTGAATGACATCATAAGCGGAAATATCCGTTTTGGAAGAGATTTTGATGAGCATACAAACTCTGGTCACATCAGAGTTGAAGCGAAGCTCTCTTGATTTGAGATAAATGTCACCCGGAAGGATGTTGTCAAGAATGACATTTTTAATAAAGTTGCCCCTGTCGTATTTTTCGTCATAGTACTGTTTGATACTGCCGAGAGAGATAGCCAGAATAGCGGCATATTTCTGAGCGGCATAATCATT
>DEFH01000054.1:39219-50089 GCA_002350705.1 Ruminococcaceae bacterium UBA2857 | reverse complement strand
GTTTCATCAATGACACCGATAGTTCTGTCGATAGTGTCACGCATCTGATGGATAACACCTTGAAAAAGTCTGTTGGACATAGATTTTCCCTCACTTTGATATTAATAATAAAAAAACTTTAAACGTTCCGATTGATGGATTCATCAATACTACTATATACATTTTACACAAATTTCAATCAAATTGCAACCTTTTTAATAAAAAAATATTTAATTTTTATTGGATTTTTGATTAAAAAATTATGGAATGTAACAAAACAGGGGAGTGTCAGCGAATAAAGGGGCAAAAAATACTCTGAAAAATCCACAAATAGCGGTTGCAAAAAAGAAAAAATCATAATATAATCTAGACTGTAGCGAAAAAATCAATACAGGAGCCGAGAATATGCAGAAAATCAGGAGTTTTTTAAAGAAAGAGACCGTATTTGCGGTGTCATTGATACTGGCACTGATGTCAATGATTGTGAAACCGCCCGACAGTGACTATTGGGGGTATATTGATTTCAGGGTATTGGGAATTCTGTTGGGATTAATGCTGATTATGTCAGGCTTGCAGAGAGTCGGCATTTTTGACATTGTGTGTCAGAAATTGCTGAGTCGGGTACAGAATATCAGACAATTGGCGTGGATTTTGATTATGCTGTGTTTTTTCTCGTCAATGGTGATAACGAATGATGTAGCACTGGTAGCGTTTGTACCGTTTGCGATTGTTTCACTGAAAAAGGCAGGGTATGAAAGCAAAGCCATATGGATCGTAGTCATGCAGACGATAGCGGCTAATTTGGGAAGTATGCTGTTACCGTCGGGCAATCCGCAGAATTTATATTTGTATAACTTGTCGGAAATGTCATTCGGAGAGTTTATCGTGTTAATGTTACCGTATGTACTGGTGGCGTTTGCGATGTTGTGCATATTGGTGCTGTGTTTAAAGAAAGAACCGATACAGATTTCGGCGAAAGAGAAAATTCCCGTTTCAAAAAGAGGAAAAATCAATACAGTGGTGTATGGGATTTTGTTTGCGATGGGCATTTTAACCGTGTGCAGGATATTGCCGTATGAGATATTTTTAACGGGAACGCTTGCGGCAGTGGGAATCTGTGATATAAAGGCGTATAAGAACGTAGATTATTTTTTATTACTGACATTTATGTGTTTTTTCGTGTTCATAGGCAATATCGGCAGTATTGAAACTGTCAGAAATACACTGGAAGACATTGTGAAAGGCAGAGAAGTTGTCACGGGCATCATTGTCAGTCAGGTAATCAGTAATGTTCCTGCGGCATTAATGCTGTCGGGCTTCACGGATCACTGTCGTGAATTGATAGTCGGAGTTGATTTAGGCGGTCTGGGAACGCTGATAGCGTCTATGGCGAGCCTGATTTCCTACAAAATCTATGCAGAAAATTTCAAAGAAACCAAGGGAAAATATTTGTTGCAGTTCACAGCATACAATATTATTTTTTTAGGGTTGCTTTTTGGACTGTGGAGCGTAATGCGGCAATTCGGATAAAGTTGCAATTTTGAAAAACAGGTGTTATAATAAACAATCAGTATGATAAACGGACGGAGGTATAATATGTTTAAAGGAGAGTTGCTTTCACCTGCGGGAGATGCAGAGTGTTTTGAAAGTGCATTAAAGTTCGGTGCAGATGCGATATACTTGGCGGGGAAAGAGTTCGGAATGAGGACAGCATCATCAAACTTTGATTTGGAAACGCTGAAAAAGTCTGTGGAAAAGGCACATGAAAGAAATGTGAAGGTATATGTCACGTGCAATACACTTCCGAGAAATAACGAGATAGACAGGATTCCCGCATTTTTGGAGCAGGCACAGGCTTGCGGAGTGGACGCATTGATCATAGCGGATTTGGGAGTCATGTCACTGGCGGAGAAGTATGCACCGAAAGTCGAAAGACACGTTTCGACACAGGCAGGCATTGTAAATTATCAGACGGCAAGAGTACTGCATGAAATGGGTGCAACAAGAGTGGTATTGGCGAGAGAACTTACACTGGAAGATATTGCAGGAATCAGGGCAAAAACCAATCCCGAATTGGAGTTAGAGGTGTTTGTGCATGGTTCCATGTGTGTGTCGTTTTCGGGAAGATGCTTAATATCCAGCTACATGACGGGCAGAGATGCGAACAGAGGTGATTGTGCCCAGCCGTGCAGATGGAAGTATCATCTGTTTGAAGAACACAGAGACGGACAGTATTTTCCCGTTGTGGAAGAGAACGACGGCACCTATCTGTATAATTCCAGAGATCTGTGCATGATAGAACATATAGACGATATACTGAAAGCAGGCGTAAAAAGTCTGAAAATTGAGGGCAGAGCAAAGTCGGCCTATTATGTAGCGGTGACAACAAACGCCTATCGTCACGCATTGAATGACTATTATGAGCAGGGCGAAAACTGGACACTTGCCCCTTGGATTAAAGAGGAATTGGAGAAAGTCAGTCACCGTGAATATCATACAGGCTTTTTCTACGGAGGAGAACCCGGACAGGTGACATCAAACGGCGGCTATATCCGCAAATATGAAGTAGTAGCCGTGTGTGACGATTACAAAGACGGCACCGCCTGTCTGACACAGAGAAACCGCTTTTTCGTGGGAGATACACTTGATGTATTGCCGCCGAGCGGAGTACCGTTCCATGTGAAAGTTGAGAAAATGTTCAATGACAAGAACGAGGAAATAGAAGTCGCCCCTCATGCCATGCAGAAATTGACCATGCCGACAGATATGGAGATTCCGAAAGGTTCACTTTTGAGAAAAAAGCGTGTAACGGAGTGAGAAAATGGATAAATTCAAGCTTGTATCGAATTACAGACCGACAGGCGACCAGCCGCAGGCCATTAAAACACTTGTGAACAGTATCAATGCAGGCAATAAAGAACAGACATTGTTGGGTGTGACAGGTTCGGGAAAGACTTTTACGATGGCGAATATCATCGCACAGCTCAACAGACCAACACTTGTATTGGCACACAATAAAACACTTGCGGCACAGCTTTGTGCAGAGTTCAAGGAATTTTTCCCCGAAAATGCGGTGGAATATTTTGTTTCCTATTATGATTATTATCAGCCGGAAGCGTATGTTCCCACAACCGACACCTATATTGAAAAAGACAGTGCTGTCAATGATGAGATTGATAAATTACGCCATTCGGCAACATCCGCCCTTTCGGAAAGACGGGATGTGATTATTGTATCGAGTGTATCGTGTATCTATACGTTGGGAAACCCGATAGATTATCGGAATATGGTCATCTCATTAAGACCGGGTATGGAAAAATCCAGAGATGAACTGTTGGCGAAATTGGTGGAATTGCAGTATGAAAGAAATGATATAGACTTCAAGAGAAATACATTCCGAGTGCGTGGCGATGTGGTGGAGATATTTCCCGTATCGTCGGGCGATACGATTATTCGGGTGGAGTTTTTCGGTGACGAGATAGACAGAATCGCAGAAGTCAATCCCGTGACAGGCGAAGTCAAAAGCACATTGAAACATACAGCGATTTATCCGGCATCACACTATATTGTTCCCCGTGAGAAAATGGAAGAAGCTATTCACACGATTGAAGAAGAGCTTTCCGAGAGAGTGAAATATTTTGAGGACAGAGGAAAATTACTGGAAGCGGAGAGAATCCAACAGCGAACCAATTATGATATTGAAATGCTGAAAGAGATAGGTTTTTGCAGCGGCATTGAAAACTATTCGAGAGTACTGTCAGGCCGTCCGGCAGGTTCCTCACCGTATACCCTGCTGGATTATTTTCCGAAAGATTACCTGTTGTTTGTGGATGAATCCCATGTAACATTGCCACAGGTAAGGGGAATGTACGGCGGAGACAGGGGCAGAAAAGAAAATTTGGTGAATTTCGGATTCAGGCTGCCTTCGGCGTATGACAACAGACCATTGAATTTTGATGAATTCTATGAAAGAATCAATCAGGCAGTGTTTGTCAGTGCCACTCCCGGAGATCTGGAAAAGGAAAAAAGCAAGGTGGTTGCAGAACAGGTGATTCGTCCGACAGGCTTATTGGATCCTGAAATCAGTGTTCGTCCGATTGACGGACAGATGGATGATTTGATTTCGGAAATCAATATCCGTGCCGAAAAAAAACAAAGAGTGCTTGTCACCACACTGACAAAGAAAATGGCAGAGGATTTGACAGAATATTTCGTATCGGTGGGAATAAAAGTCAGATATATGCATCATGATATAGATACTGTTGAGAGAATGGAAATTATCAGGGATTTGCGTCTGGGGGAGTTTGATGTACTGGTGGGCATTAACCTGCTGAGAGAGGGACTGGATATACCCGAAGTATCGCTTGTGGCGATACTTGACGCAGACAAACAGGGCTTTTTGAGAAGTGAGCGTTCTCTGATACAGACCATAGGCAGAGCCGCCCGAAATGCAGAAGGCAAAGTCATCATGTATGCAGACGTTGTGACGGATTCGATGGAAAAGGCTATCGAAGAAACGGAACGCCGCCGCACTATCCAGCAGAAATATAATGAAGAACACGGCATTATCCCCAAAACGATAGAGAAAAAAGTGAATGATATACTGGAAATATCCACTCATAATGATGACGGTAAAAAGCCTAAACAAAAACTGACAAAGGCAGAACGTGAAAAACTCATAGAGCAGCTGACAAAGGAAATGAAAGCGGCAGTCAAGCTGTTGGAATTTGAACACGCTGCATATCTGAGAGATAAAATCAAGGAATTGAGGGGATAACATGGAGATACTTGGGCTTGACATGATAAAGAAAGAGCCTGACACGATAAATATAACAGGGCTTGACAAAATCAGACAAGTGTTTCATAATGATTTACCGGGAATGTCACCGTTTGCGATAGAATTTTTGCGTCTTGTCGGCAGACTCAGGGAATTGGACAGGGATTTGGAAGAATTCGGAGCAGAAGTGCATCAATACCGGTTCAATCCTGTCATACCGCTGTCAGATGTGAGAAAATTTGAAGAACGCTGTCAGATAACGCTTCCGCAGGGATATGTGGATTTTCTGACACAGGTTGGCAACGGAGGAGCAGGCCCTGCTTATGGATTCTGCTCGATAGAGGAAACAGAAAGCCGTCACAGCCGCACCGGCAGAATGATTATTTTGAATTATGGATGCGGTCGGTTCTGTACGCTGAGAAGTGACGGAAAAATCGGTTATATGGATATGGAGCATGACAGTGAACCTCCTTTTGAAGAAACGGCATTTGAAGAATTTGCTTTGAAGTGGGCGAAAGACACAATCAAAAAGTATGAAAATTGATATTTGAAAAGAGGAAGAATTTTGGCGAAGAAAACAATGCAAACCTATGGAAATGAAAGTATCACATCGCTGAAAGGGGCAGACAGGGTGAGAAAAAGACCTGCTGTCATATTCGGCTCTGACGGCATAGAGGGCTGTCAGCACTCTGTGTTTGAGATACTTTCCAACTCGATAGACGAAGCAAGAGAGGGCTACGGCAGAGAGATTATTGTGACAAAATATGCCGACCATTCCGTTGAAATAGAGGATTTCGGACGAGGAATCCCTGTTGACTATAACAAAAATGAGGAGCGTTATAACTGGGAACTGGTATTTTGTGAGCTGTATGCAGGCGGTAAATATAACAATGCCGAAGCCGAAAGCTATGAATTTTCACTCGGTTTGAACGGTCTGGGACTGTGTTCAACGCAGTATTCGTCCGAATATATGGATGTAGATATCAGACGTGACGGCACAAGATTTACCCTGCATTTTGAAAAGGGCGAAAACATTGGCGGCTTGCACCGTGAGCAGTACACAGGCAAAAAAACAGGTACCAAAATCCACTGGAAGCCTGATTTGGAAGTATTCACGGATATCAATATATCTGACGAGTACTTTATTGACACGATTAAAAGACAGGCAGTCGTTAATGCAGGAATCAATTTTATTTTCAGAACGGAAAAAGACGGTCAGTTTGAGACCAAAGAGTTCAAGTATGAAAACGGTATCACCGACCATGTTCGGGAGCTTGTGGGAGAGGACGCCATATCACAGGTGCAGTCGTGGCAGACGGAAAGAATGGTGAGTGACCGTGACGATAAGCCTGAGTATAAGACAAAAATCAATATTGCTCTTGCATTTTCCAATAAAGTCAGTGTATCGGAATATTATCATAATTCCAGTTGGCTGGAGTATGGCGGAGCCCCTGAAAAAGCCGTCAGAAATGCGTTTGTGTATTCGATAGACAGCTATTTAAAGCAGAACGGCAAGTATACCAAAAATGAAAACAAAATCAATTTTGATGATGTCAAAGACTGTCTGGTGATAGTCATATCATCCTTTTCAAGCGTGACCTCTTATGAGAATCAGACCAAGAAAGCCATCACCAACAAAGGCATACAGGATGCCATGACAGAATATCTGCGTCACCAGTTGGAAGTATATTTCATAGAGAATAAACTTGATGCCGAGAAAATTTCCGCACAGGTGTTGATTAATAAACGCAGTCGTGAGAGTGCCGAAAAAACCCGTCTGAATATCAAGAAAACGCTGGCAGGCAATATGGATATGACAGGACGAGTGGCAAAATTCGTTGACTGCCGAAGCAAAGACAAGTCCGAAAGAGAATTGTTTATCGTGGAGGGAGACTCTGCATTGGGAGCGTGTAAGCAGGCAAGAAATCCCGATTTTCAGGCAATCATACCGATTCGAGGAAAGATACTGAACTGTCTGAAAGCCGACTATGACAAGATATTCAAAAGTGAGATAATCACGGATTTGTTAAAAGTGTTGGGCTGCGGTGTGGAAGTGAAATCAAAGGCAAATAAAGATTTGGCGTCATTTGATTTGGATTTGCTGAGATGGAATAAAATCATTTTCTGTACCGATGCAGACGTGGACGGCTTTCAGATAAGAACACTGTTATTAACAATGATATACCGCCTGACACCGACACTCATTGAAGAAGGAAAAGTATTTATAGCAGAATCGCCGCTGTATGAGATAACGTCAAAAGAGAAAGTATATTTTGCGTATACAGAGGCAGAGAAAGACCAGTTTATCAAACAAATCGGCAAAAATAAATTCACGGTACAGCGTTCAAAGGGACTCGGTGAAAACGAGCCTGACATGATGAGTTTAACGACAATGAATCCGTCAACAAGGCGGTTAATAAAAATCATGCCCGATGACGCAAAAAAGACATCAGAAATGTTTGATATACTTTTAGGCGATAATTTAAGCGGAAGAAAAGATTATATCGTAGAGAACGGCTATAAATATATAGATGACCTTGATGTATCCTGACAATGGAAAGTGGGGGATTTTTGATGACAATAACAGATGAAATTTTAGGTGAAATGACGTTTGATGAAAGTCTTGGAAACTTTGAGGGAGAAATTCAGATAAACGGTGAAAATGTTGATTTTGGAATTTCCGTTGATGATATAAACGACAAAGAAACCGTTGAAAAACTGATAGGCAAGTTTAAAAAGTTTGTATCAGAGTTTGATAAATGGGATAAAGAAATGAGGGCATTTGCGGCAGAGGCACTGACAGACAATGCCAATGACTGGTTGCAGGATAGCCTTGAGGACGGAGAGGAATTTATCGAGATAACCGAAGAAAAATTTGCCGAAAGAATGGCACTCAATTCCATAGGCTTTGATGAAAACGGATTTGAGGTTTTCTATGACGATGACGATATGTTCTGGGGACATTCCATATTGGTTGACGGAACACTGGAAAACGGAATGGAACAGGCATATATAGCAGGATAGATTTTGAAGGAGGGAGTTTATGAAATCTTTAGAAGATATTTCAAGAGAATTTCTCAAAAATCATAAAGTTTACCGTTGGCATTTGAAGAAGGTGTCTGAAATTCCGGATAAAGATATTGTAAGAGTTTGTCATTGGTATGTAGAGGACAATCACTTGCATGACGAATGGAATGATTTCAGGGATAAAGAGGAACAGCAATAAAATTTTTATTTTTAGGAGCAAAGGAATTTATGGCGAGAAAGAAGAAAACAACATCAGGCGGACAAATGCCGAAAATGCAGGGATATATTGCAGGGGCAGGCGAGATTGTCGAACAGAAAATCGCTGATACGATAGAAGAAAATTATATGCCGTATGCAATGAGTGTGATTCTGTCGAGAGCGATACCCGAAATAGACGGTTTCAAGCCGTCACACAGGAAACTGCTGTATACCATGTATAAAATGGGACTTCTGGGGACAACCAGAACAAAGTCTGCCAATATCGTCGGACAGACCATGAAATTGAATCCGCATGGTGACAGTGCGATATATGATACTATGGTAAGATTAAGCCGGGGTTATGAGGCACTGTTGCACCCGTTTGTAGATTCAAAGGGCAATTTCGGAAAGTTTTACAGTCGTGACATGGCATGGGCGGCATCAAGATATACTGAGGCAAAGCTGGACAGTATCTGCAATGAGCTGTTCAATGATATTGATAAAGATACCGTTGACTTTGTAGATAACTATGATAATACCTTGAAAGAACCGACACTGTTGCCTGCGGCATTTCCTTCAGTATTAGTGAATGCAAATACGGGTATAGCGGTAGGAATGGCAAGTTCGATATGTTCGTTTAATTTGGAGGAAGTTTGCAGAACGACAATAGGCTTGCTGAAAGATGAAAACTTTGATATCATGTCAACGCTGTTAGCTCCTGATTTCACGGGAGGAGCACAGATCATCTATGACAGAAAAGTGATGGAGAATATCTATAGAACAGGTCGTGGAAGTGTACGTTTGCGTGGAAGGTACAGCTATGACAAGTTTGCTAATTGCATAGATATATCAAGCATACCTCAGACAACTACATCAGAGGCAATTATTGAAAAGATAATTGACTTGGTAAAGCAGGGTAAAATCAAGGAAATTGCAGATATACGAGATGAAACGGGCATAGACGGCTTAAAGATAACGATTGATTTAAAAAGAGGAATCAATGCGGACAAGTTAATGCAGAAGCTGTATAAAATGACACCGTTGGAGGACAGCTTTGCGTGCAATTTCAATATACTGATAGCAGGCACACCGAGAGTAATGGGCGTGCGTGAGATATTGAATGAGTGGTCGACATTTCGTATCGAGTGCGTCAAGAGAAGAACATATTTTGATTTGAATAAGAAGCGTGACAGACTGCATCTATTGAAAGGTCTGGAAAAAATACTGCTTGATATTGACAAGGCAATCAATATTATCAGGAATACCGAGGAAGAAACACAGGTAATCCCGAACTTGATGGACGGCTTTGGGATAGATGAGATACAGGCGGAATATGTAGCAGAAATTAAGCTGAGAAACCTGAATAAAGAGTATATTCTGAAACGGACACAGGATATCGGACAGTTGGAAAAAGAAATCGAGGAATTGGAGAGTATTGTAGGGAGCAATGCCAAAATCAAGAAGATTATCATAAAAGAACTGGAAAATATCATTAAAAAATATGGGCAGCCGAGAAAAAGTATGATTATTTATGCTGACGAAATAGAGGAAGAGGAAGTTGTGGAAGAAGTGCCTGATTATGCAGTGAATTTGTTTTTCACTAAGGAAGGCTACTTCAAAAAAATCACACCGTTGTCCTTGAGAATGGGTGGAGAACAGAAATTCAAAGAGGGCGATGAAATGCTCCAGCACTTTGAAACGACCAATAACACAGACCTGATATTTTTTACAGACAAATGTCAGGTATATAAAGCCAAAGCCCCGCAGTTTTCGGATACAAAGGCGAGTGTATTGGGCGAATATATTCCGTCAAAGCTGGGTTTTGATGAAAATGAAAATGCATTGTATATGATACCGACGAAAGATTATAAAGGATATGTATTTTTCTTTTTCGAGAACGGCAAGGCGGCAAAAGTGCCGTTGGAGTCGTATGCAACAAAGACCAACAGAAAAAAACTCACAGGTGCCTATTCGGATAAAGATAAATTGGCGGCAATCGTATATACGGAGAATGATGAACGTGAAATCATGGTGAAATCATCATCGGGCAGGATATTACTGTTCAGTGCGTCGGAGCTGTTGGCAAAGACATCAAGGAATACACAGGGAGTAGCATTGTTCAAGCTGAAAAAAGGACACAGAATCATGTCGGCGTGTGTGTATGAAGAAAATATGCTGTCAAAGCCGGAGAGATATCGTTCCAAAGGATTGCCGTCAGCGGGACAGCTGCCGAGAGGTGACGAAGAAGGCGAACAGCTGCGTTTGGGATAAATCTGCAATTTTGACAAATAATGCTGTCAAAATTTGATGAAAAATAATGGCAGTAAATTTCATAAATGACTTGATTTTGACGCAACGATGTGATATTATTAATAGGTATTGTTGAACAAAGAGATACTTTTTAGGAGGATTTAAAAATATGGGCGTTTGGGAAATTGTAGTCGGAGCATTGGTATTGATACTTTCGGTAATCATGATTATCGTTATCATATTGCAGGAAGGGCATGATTCCGGATTGGGAACGATCACAGGCGGAGCCGATTCGTTTCTCAAGAGAGGCAAGGCAAAGACAGCAGATGCGTTGTTTGCAAGAGTGACAAAGTATTGTGCTATTTCCTTTTTTGTACTGGTAGTGCTTTTGAATGCGTTGTCCTATTTTGGACTGACAGGTAAGGTCGAGGAAAAAGTGAAAGAGCCCGAAACATCCGTAAGTTCAGAAGTTTCCGCAGAGCAAGGCGAAGACACTTCCGCAGCCGGTGAAGAAGAGAGCAAGGCAGCCGAGAACAGTGCAGAAGCAAGTGAAGAAAGCAAAGCCTCTGAGAGTAGTGCAGAGGTAAGCGAAGCAGCTGAAAGCACAACAGAAGAGAGTGCAGAGGTAAGCGAAGCAGC
>DEFH01000054.1:5881-39143 GCA_002350705.1 Ruminococcaceae bacterium UBA2857 | reverse complement strand
GTAAGCGAAGCAGCTGAAAGCACGACGGAAGAGAGTACACAAGCAAGTGAAGCTGCTGAAGAAAGCACAGAAGAATCAGAAGAAGCAGTAGGCTAAAGCTCGTATAAAAATTTGCAGAAAAGGCATCTTCAATGTCATATCATTGGAGATGCTTTGTTTTTAGGAGGAGAACATGGAAATCAAAATACCCGAAGCGGTGAAAGGCATTATTGACATATTGGAAAATAACGGATATGAAGCGTATGCGGTGGGTGGCTGTATCAGGGACAGTGTCATGGAACAGGAGCCGAGTGACTGGGATATATGTACATCATCACTGCCGGAAGAAACTCTGCACTGTTTAAATGCAGAAAATATTATTAAAAACGGTCTGAAACACGGTACAGTGACAGTGAGAATTGACGGAAAGAATTATGAAATCACAACCTTTCGCACAGACGGGGAATATACAGATCACCGTCATCCGGAAAGCGTTAGTTTTGTCAGAGACCTGCGTGAAGATCTGGCAAGGCGGGACTTTACCATGAACGCATTGGCATACAATCCTCAAAGGGGCTTGCGGGATTATTTTGACGGCATGGGTGATATTGAACAGGGAATCATCCGATGTGTAGGCAGTCCCGACAGACGTTTCGGAGAGGATGCTCTGCGGATTTTAAGGGCACTGCGTTTTTCCAGTGTGCTGGGATTTTCAATAGAGAGCCGCACAGCGAAAAGTATTCACAAAAATGCATATCTGCTGAAAAATATTTCTGTAGAGAGAATTATGTCGGAGTTTGTCAAGATCCTGACGGGCAAAAACGCAGAAAAAGTTTTGTTGGAATATGCGGATGTAATAGCGGAGTTTGTACCGGAAATCAAAGCAATGGTTGGATTTCAGCAGTATAATCCGCATCATGTGTATGACGTGTGGACACATACGGTAAAAGTGATTTCAGAAATTGAACCGACAAGGACACTGAGATTAGCCGCATTTTTTCATGATATGGGCAAACCTAAAGCATTTCAGCGTGATGAAAAAGGAATCGGACATTTTCACGGACATCCGGACATCAGTGAAAAAATGGCGGAAAAAGCATTGAAAAGACTGAAAACGGACAACAGGACGATTGCAGAGGTGTGCCGTCTGGTGAAACTGCATGATGTGAGACCGTTTACGGCGAAAAGTATCAGGAGACTGATTGCCAAAGCCGGCATGGAGAGATTTCCTGAACTTCTGGAGCTGAAAAGGGCAGATGCCAAGGCACAGAATTCCGACTATCTGAAAGATACACTGCAATATATTGATTTTCTGGAAGAAATGTACAAGGCGGAACTTTCAAAGAACAATGATTTTACTTTGAAAACGCTCAAAATCAATGGCGGAGATTTGAAAAACATGGGCATTGTTGACGGCAGGGAAATCGGATATTGCCTGAATCAGCTTTTGCTGAAGGTGATAGACGGAGAAATCGAGAATGACAGGGAAGTGCTTTTCAGGGAAGCAAAAAAAATGAATCAAAATATCTGTAAAAGTTGATTGACGATTATGAAAGTGGTATAATAGCAAAAGGAGTCAGTATGGAATATCATATCAATCTGGGAATGTGGCAAAGTGTGTTTGCGGTGCCGAGTGAAATTGTGGATAAGCATATCAAACTGGCAGGCGGAGCACAATTAAAGGTCCTGCTGTGGGTGCTCAGACACGCAGGAGAAAATTTTACAGTAGAAGATATCGCTTCTGCCCTGAATATGCAGCCGGCGGATGTCAAGGACAGTATGCAGTATTGGGTGCAGACAGGGGTAATTATTGTCTGTGGAGGAGAAATTCGTCCGGTACCTACTGAGACTGTCAGGGAGGAACCGCAGCAGTCCGCAGAAGTATCCGCTCCTGATGCGGCACAGGAACCGTTGCCGGAAGTCAGACAGGAAACAAAAGCAAAAAATATCGCCACCCGTCCAAAGAAGCCGGACAGACAATATATAGGAAAAAGAATGGCATCCGATGAAAATGTGACATATCTGATGAATTCGGCAGAAGAAATTTTAAACAGGCTGCTCAGCTATAACGATCAGTGTATTCTGGTACTGCTGCACGACCATTACGGATTGCCGATAGAAGTGATTCTGATGCTGCTGCAATATGCGTCAGAAATTGGCAAGGGAAATATGGCGTATGTGGAAAAAGTAGGCATAGAGTGGTCGGAAAAAGAAATACTGACACTGGAACTCGCAGAAAAACGAATCAAATATCTGACAGAGGGCAGAAATGCAGCCTATATGATTCAAAGAGTGCTTGGCCAGGAATCCCATTCCCCGACAGAGCAGGAAATAGAATTGGCTGAGAGATGGATGAATGAATGGAAAATGACAACGGATATGATCAGAGCTGCCTATGAAAGATGCGTGGATGCAAAGGGAAAGTATATTCCTAACTATACCAATACGATACTAAGTCGCTGGTATCATGCCGGAATCACAACCGTGGAGCAGGCAAAGGCTGAAAAACTGGAAAAACAATCGAAAAAGAAAGAGGATACCTATCATGCAACCTATGATATAGCGGAGTATGAAAGTACAAGCGTGATATTTGATGAGGAGTGACAAATTCATGGGTTATTCGGCAAGTACCTATACGGAAGCCAAAACGATTCTCGAAAAACAACGAATCAAAAATGAACAGGAACTTGAAAACAGAAGAAATCAGTTTTTCAGTCAGTATCCCCGTGCAGAAGAAATTGAACGTACAATTGCCAGGACTTCTGTTGCAGCCGCCAGAGCGGTTTTTGGCGGTAAGGACGTAAAAATGGAACTGGCAAAGCTGAAACTGCAAAATCAGGCATTGCAGAAGGAATTACGGGAAATCATAGAGAGAGCCGGACTTCCTGCCAATTATCTTGAAATGTGGTATCAGTGTGAGCAATGCCGTGACTATGGATATGCAGACGGAAAAATGTGCTCGTGTATGAAACATCTGCTGCGGGATATTGAGTATAAAAAACTGAATGAAATTTCACCGTTGCAGTTGTCGGATTTTGATTCGTTTTCTTTGGACTATTATTCAAAGGCACCAAAGGAAAACGGACAGCTCAGTGATTATGCCCATATGGAAAAATTACTGAATTTTTGCCGGAAATATGCGAATCATTTTTCACTTGATTCGGACAGTCTTTTGTTTCAGGGACCGCCCGGACTGGGAAAGACACATTTGTCACTTGCTATTGCCAAAGAAGCAATTCATAAGGGATATGGCGTGATTTATGTGTCAGCCCCGGCGGTGCTGAGCAAAATTGAAAAAGAACACTTCAATAATCAGCGTGAAAATACAACGGAAAACGCTGTGCTGGAATGTGATTTGCTGATATTGGATGATTTGGGAACAGAATTTGCCACATCCTTTACTGTTTCGGCTATTTATAATATGATTAATACCAGAATGATTACTTCCAAACCAACGATTGTGAGTACGAATCTGACGTTATCCGAGATTCAAACGAGATATAACGAAAGAACGGTTTCCCGTATTATCGGAATGCTTGGCAGGGTGGAATTTGTGGGAACAGATGTCCGTCAGCAGAAAAAACGAAAAAAATCATAAGGGGTGTAAAAATGGCAAAAATATTTTTAAGTGCAGACAGTACGTGTGATATTTCGGGAGAGCTTTTAGAGAGATGCAAGGTAAAATTAATTCCCCTGCATATCATTCTGGGAGAAAAAAGCTATGATGACGGAGTGAATATCAAGCCTGATGATATTTATGCGAATTTTTCGGCTACGGGCACACTGCCAAAAACCGCTGCTGTCAACACACAGGAATATATGGATTTGTTCAAACCGTTGGTGGAACAGGGTTATGATATTATTCATATCAATTTAGGCTCAGCGATTTCATCATCCTATCAGAACTGTGTCACGGCAGCGTCCGAACTGGACGGACACGTTTATCCGATTAATTCATGCAACCTGTCATCGGGCAGTGGTCATCTTGTCATAGAAGCGGCAAAGAGAATTGCACAGGGAATGTCAGCCTCCGAGATTGCAGCAGAGCTCAGGGGATTGGTGCCGAAATGTCATGCAAGCTTTGTAATAGACAAGCTTGATTATCTGAGAGCAGGCGGCAGATGTTCGGCACTGGCAATGCTGGGAGCCAATCTGCTGAAATTAAAGCCAAGTATCGAAGTGGATAACAAAGACGGTTCCATGACAGTCGGCAAAAAGTACAGAGGGAAATTGGAAACAGTATTAGTGCAATATGTGCATGAACAGCTGGAGAGATATGAAAATATCCGTAATGACAAGATTTTCATTACTCATGCAGGTATCGGAGACGAATATGTTGCCATCGTGAAAAATGAGCTGGAAAAACTGCATTATTTCACAGAAATATTTATTGAAAGGGCAAGCTGTACGATTTCCTCGCACTGCGGTCCGGGAACACTGGGAATTCTTTTTATGACGGAGTAATTGTTTCATGTTCCATGTAAACGGACGAATAATTGCCAAACGATACCAAAGTTTAGAAAATGAAGATTTTATGGAAAATAAAGAATTAATTTGTACAATTTTTGACAGATGAAAAGGAGAATGTAATGAATATAGAAGAAAATAATATAATTATGAATATACTGAATGAACAGAACGAGCCTATCGACAGAAAAGAACTTTGGCTGTTGTCGGGAGTGCCTGACATGGAGGATTTTAACAATGCGATTTCCTATCTGGAGGGCAAGGGAGAAATTGTTGTTCTGAGCAGAATCAAGAAAATCGCCACGCCAGAAAATGCGGGCTGTCTGAAAGCAACGATTGTGAGACATTCGGGAAGTTTTTGTTTTGCCCACCCCGAAAATGAAAGTATTCCGGATGTATATGTGCACAGCGGCAGTGACAAGGGAGCCATGCCGGGAGATTTGGTCATGCTCCGGAATATTACAATGGAAGCCAAAGGACCGGCAGGAGAAGTCTATAAAATCCTGGAAAAGGGCAGCCGTGTGATTACGGGAATCTATGAAAAGAGCAGTTTCGGACATAACAGGGATGGCTTGATAGAGCCGGATACGGGTTTTTCCAATGCCATACCGGTTGTCAAAGGCGGTTCGCTGAAAGCAAAACACGGTGACAAAGTAAAAGCAGCGATTGCCTTTGATAAAAAAACAAAGCGAATCAATGCACGGGTGATAAAAATATACGGTCGGGCAGACAGTGCCAAAATATGTGCCGATGCCATTATCGACGCCAACGGAATTCCGACCAAATTTACGGTTGCAGTAAAACATGAAGCGGCAATAGCGGCAGCCATGCCGATTACGGAGGAAGAAATTTCCAAAAGACTTGATTTGCGTGACGAGCCGATATTTACCATAGACGGAGAAGATGCAAAAGACTTGGACGATGCCATTTCCGTGAAGCAACTGGAAAAAGGCTGGGAACTGGGAGTGCATATTGCGGATGTGTCGCATTATGTGAGACAGGGAACCATGCTGGATGACAGTGCGATGGAGAGAGGAACATCCGTTTATTTTGCAGACAGAGTGATTCCCATGCTGCCCGTAGAGATTTCAAACGGCTGCTGTTCACTGAATGCGGGAACCAAAAAGCTGACATTTTCCGCTATGATGACATTGAATGAGAAAGCGGAGTTAGTGGATTATCGCTTTGAAAAAAGTGTGATTATTTCCAAAGTGCGTGGCGTTTATTCAGAGGTCAACAAAATCATCAATGGCACGGCAGATGACAGTCTGAAGGAAAAATATGCAGAGGTTTATGAAGAAATCTTTGCGGCACAGGAACTGGCGGAAATTCTGAAAGCCAAAGCGAAACAGCGTGGAGAGTTGGAAATAGAAAGTACGGAATTGCGTTTTGTGCTTGATGAAAAAGGTGTATGCGTAGATGTTTCGGAGAGGGAGAGAGGCAATGCGGAAGAATTGATCGAGCAGTTTATGATAATGGCGAACAGGGCAGCGGCACTGTATGCGAAAAGTGCCGGCATACCGTTTGTATACAGAGTGCATGAATCTCCCGATCCCGAAAAACTGGAAGCCTTGGCGGAACTGGCGGCAGTGTGCGGCTTTGCGACACGCAGATTAAAAGAGGGAGTTCATCAGACAGACCTGGCGGCACTGATCAACAAAGCAAAAGAAACTCCGTATGCCAGACTGATTTCGACACAGGTTCTGAGGTCAATGGCAAAGGCAAGATATGATGAAAGACCATTGGGACATTTTGGCTTGTCGCTGGAGGATTACTGTCACTTTACGTCACCTATCAGACGCTATCCCGATACATCTGTCCACAGAATATTAACGGATCTGGTCAGCGGAGCACCCGTTGATGAGATCAATGAAAAATACGGAGAGTTTGCGAAAAAGTCCTCGAAGATGTCTTCCGAAAGAGAACTGAGAGCCATGCGAGCCGAGCGTGAAAGCGAGAAATTCTATGCGGCAGAGTATATGACCAAGCATATTGGAGAGATTCATCAGGGAGTCGTGTCGGGAATTACCAATAAAGGTTTGTTCGTAGCGATAGAGAATGGTATAGAGGGATTTGTGAGCCTGACAGAGAATGAAAAGGCATACTTTGAGTATAACGGAACAACGACCACAAGAGACAGAAAAAGCGGGGTAAGCTATTCCATAGGGGATATTGTGACGGTAGAAGTAAAAGCGGCAGAAATTGCCTTGGGAACAGTTGATTTTTCATTGATGTGACAGAAAAGCGGCTGACGAAAAACAGTGTCAGCCGCTTTTGATTGCGGAATAGAAAATTGAGTTGACAGGATAAGGAAATTGTGATATAATTACCTACTATATGAATAGACTTAATATGGATTAAGCGGAATGAAGAAAGGTGATTTTATGCAGAATAATATGCAGGATCGCATTAACGGAATAACGGAAAAATTGATGGCGGATTATGGAAAAGGTCGTGTGATTGATGAAATCAAGACGTTTGATTATCCTGACAGAGAAATTGTGATTGACATACTGGAAAAGCTGAAAATGATTATTTATCCGGGATATTATCGTAACAGCAATTACAGAACCTATACGGTAAGGAATCATATTTCGATTATACTGGAAGATATTATTTATCATCTGATCAAACAGATTTCGATTGTATTGAGATATTCTTCCGATTATCAGGAGACGGACAGTGAAAGTATTGCGAAGGCTTCGGAAGAGATTACGTTTGCGTTTCTGGAGCAGATACCGAAAATCCGTGAATATATTGAAACCGATATCACAGCGGCTTATGACGGCGATCCTGCCGCCACCAATAAAGAGGAAATCATTTGTACTTATCCGGGATTGTTTGCGATATTTACCAATCGGATTGCCCACGAGCTTTTTGTACTGGGAGTGCCGCTGATTCCCCGTATCATGACGGAGTACGCCCATAGTCTGACAGGAATTGACATTCATCCCGGTACAACGATAGGAAAGTATTTTTTTATTGACCATGGGACAGGCATTGTAATCGGTGAGACGACGGAGATTGGCAACAATGTCAAAATATATCAGGGTGTGACACTGGGAGCATTATCTACAAGGGGAGGACAGAATCTTCGTGGAAAAAAACGGCATCCTACAATTTGTGACAATGTAACGATTTATTCGGGAGCCTCGATTCTGGGAGGAGAAACGGTTGTCGGAAAAGGCGTCGTTGTAGGCGGTAATGCGTTCATTACAACATCCATTCCGGAGGGAGCGAAAGTAAGTGTAAAGAGTCAGGAGTTAATGTATAATTATGACTCGTCAAAGCCTGTGGAACGCAAAGATGTAGAATTGGGAGACACATGGTTTTATATGATTTAAAAATAAAGTTCCGGACATTCTGTTGATTGAAACAGAATGTCCGGAATTTTGTTAGTTAAACGGAAAGTTTTTTGAGGAAGGATTTTGTTCTGTCGTGTTTAGGATTGTCGATAACATCCTTGGGAGCACCCTGCTCGACAATCACACCGCCGTCCATGAAGATAACACGGTCGGAAACAGCTTTGGCGAAGTCGATTTCATGGGTGACAATGACCATTGTCATTTTTTCTTCGGCAAGCTCTTTCATGATACGCAGAATACCGGCTGTGATTTCAGGATCGAGAGCGGAAGTGGGTTCGTCAAAAAACAGCATATCGGGATTCATGACTAAGGCACGGGCGATAGCAACACGCTGCTGCTGACCGCCTGAAAGCTCACAAGGATAGGCATTCAGTTTTTCGGAAAGACCGACTTTTTCAAGAATTTTGCGAGCCTCGTCGAGAACTTCTTCCTTGTCACGTTTCATGACGTGAATGGGTGCATCGGAGACGTTTTTGAGTACGTTGAAATGAGGGAACAAGTTAAAGTTCTGAAAGACCAGACTGAATTTTGATTTTGCCTGTTTCATTTCGGCTTTGGACGGATAGACAGCTTTTCCGTTGACACTGCGGACAATCTGTTTTTCACAATAGCTGAGTTCACCGTCGTCCATCGTTTCGAGAAATGTGGCACAACGCAGCAGAGTGGATTTACCGGAACCGGAGGGACCGATAATAGAGACAACTTCTCCTTTTTCCACAGACATACTGATGTCTTTTAAGACGGTTTTCCCGTCAAAGCTTTTGTTCAGATAGTTGATTTCGAGTAATTTCATGTTGAACACCTCCGTTATCGGTAATAGTTGAGTTTCTTTTCAAACATTTCCATGACAAACGCAACGACAAAGTTGAATACATAGTAGAAAACACCTGCTACAAACAGTGGAATGAGATTGGAATAAGTGGCAGCGATTTGTTTGGCAATGGTGAACATTTCGAGATAAGTCAAAACAGAGGCTAAAGAAGTATCTTTTACCAGTGTAATAATTTCGTTGGTAGCAGGGGGAAGTGCGTGTTTGACCATCTGAGGGAAGATGATTTTGCAGAAGGTCTGAGATCTGGAGTAACCGAGTACGGAAGCGGCTTCTCTCTGCCCGTTGGGGACAGCCTGGATGCCTGCTCTGTAGATTTCGGCAAAGTAGGCGGCATAGTTGAGAGAGAAACCGATAATGACAGCAATAAAGCGATAATCTTCATTCAAGCTGATACCGAATACATAATACGGTGCAAAGCATACGACAATCAATTGCAGCATCAAAGGAGTACCTCTCATGACAGAGATATAAATTTTAGCGATCCACTGAATGATTTTGAATCTTGACATTCTGATAAGGGCAAGCAATAATCCAAGCGGAAGAGAGAAAAGCAGTGTCAGGAAAAATACAAGAAGCGTTTTTGCCATACCCTGAGAGAGTTCGCTGAGCATAAAGCCCCAGTCGATAGCAGTATGATTGTTATTTTGTTGTGAAACAGAGGAAGTTTCCGTTTTATCAAGATATTCATCCGATTCATTCAGACAGACACTGTCCTCCAACCCCCAGTCGGAAGCGATTTTATCAAAAGTGCCATCCTTTTTCATTTCAAGGAGTGTTTTCTGGACTTGGTTGCGAAGTTCGGTGTTGCCGAGTCGGAAACCGATACCGTATTTTTCGGTGGAGACTCTTTCCTCAAGCAAACGAAAATCATTACCTCTTGTTTTCAGCTGATAATTGGCAACGCCAATATCCATACAGATAGCGTCAGACATACCGCTTTGCAGTTCAAGGAAAGAGGAATTGTAATCAGCAGTTTGTTTTAAGGCTTTGAAACTTTTGGCCAAAGCCTTGTTTTCGTCGGTGGCATCGTCACCCGTAAAGGCGGCTAATGCAGAGGAATCCGCTTGTACAACTACATTTTTGTCTTTAAGGTCAGAGAGTTTTTGAATATCGGAGTCACTTTTGACAATGACTACCTGAGAATTGTCCACATAAGGAGTTGACCATGTATATTTGTCCTCACGTCCGTTGATGGTGAACCCATTCCAGATACAGTCAATGGAACCGCTTTCGAGTTCCATATCCTTGTTGTCCCAGATGATAGGCTGTTTGACAAGTGTCCACCCCTGACGGTTGCAGACTTCCCGAGCTAAGTCAAGGTCAAAGCCGACATATTCACCCTTGTCATTTTTGTAGCCGTAGGGTGGAAATTCCGCATCAAAGCCGACGGTAAATTTACGGTTGATATCGGTATTGTCTTTTTCTTCCGGTACAGTCAGGCACACACTGTCAGTTAAGCCCCACTTTTTGGCGATTTCATCAAATTTGCCGTCTTTTTTCATTTCGTAAAGAGAAGCTTGTACCTGGTCACGGAGTTGCGTATTGCCGAGTTTGAAGCCGATACCGTATTCCTCACTGGAGACGTGTTCGCTGAGTATACGGAAAGCATTTCCACGGGAAGCCAACTGATAATTGGCAACACCAATATCCATGCAGATAGCATCAGCCATACCGCTTTGCAGTTCAAGGAAAGAGGAATTGTAATCAGCAGTTTGTTTTAAGGCTTTGAAACTTTTGGCCAAAGCCTTGTTTTCGTCGGTGGCATCATCACCCGTAAAGGCGGCTAATGCAGAGGAATCCGCTTGTACAACTACATTTTTGTCTTTGAGGTCAGAGAGTTTCTGAATATCGGAGTCACTTTTGACAATGACTACCTGAGAATTGTCCACATAAGGTACAGACCAGGTGTATTTGTCCTCACGTCCGTTGATGGTGAACCCATTCCAGATACAGTCAATGGAACCGCTTTCGAGTTCCATATCCTTGTTGTCCCAGATGATAGGCTGTTTGACAAGTGTCCAGCCCTGACGGTTGCAGACTTCCTGAGCTAAGTCAAGGTCAAAGCCGACATACTCGCCTTTGTCGTCTTTGTAGCCATAGGGTGGGAATTCTGCATCAAAGCCGACGGTAAAAGTTTTTTCTTCAGCGGAAACCTGTATCGGTGCAAGGCACAGAAACATACTCACAATAAGGGAAAATAGCAGTGTCATACCGATCATTTTTCTGACTGATGAATTCGGTTTGTTGAGATGATACATCATTTTGTTTTTTTGCCGATAATACGGCATCCTCCTTTTTTAAATAATAAAATTTCGCAAGGTAAAGTGTTATCAAACGAAATTGTATAGAATAATTATATAATATTTTTTAGTATAAATCAAGTAATTCTATTATTTTTGCGAAATATCAAAACCTAAAAATAATCGGAAAATATCTGACAATGAAAACGATCATTCGTAAAAAACAAATCTCCCGGTCAGATGTTTTCTGATCGGGAGATTTGCCTTGTATTGATAATAAATGATGGGAGCAAGTATTATTTGACGGCACGGAAACCGTTTTCGAGGTCTGCGATAATGTCATCAATATGCTCGGTGCCGATGGACAGACGGATAGTATTTCTTCTGATACCCTGGTCGAGAAGCTCTTCCTCGGAAAGCTGAGAATGAGTTGTGGAAGCAGGATGGATTACAAGACTTTTCACGTCTGCCACATTGGCAAGGAGAGAGAAGATATGGAGGTTGTCAATAAATTTCCAGGCTTCTTCCTGACCGCCTTTGATTTCAAAGGTGAAGATGGAAGCACCGCCGTTGGGGAAATATTTCTGATAAAGAGCATGGTCGGGATGGTCGGGGAGAGAGGGATGATTGACCTTTTCGACCTGAGGATGGCTGCTGAGATATTCGACAACTTTTTTGGTATTCTCAGCGTGTCTTTCGAGACGCAGGGAAAGTGTTTCCACGCCCTGCAAAAGCAGGAAAGCATTAAACGGAGAAATAGCGGCACCCGTGTCACGGAGAAGGATTGCTCTGATATATGTGACGAAAGCGGCAGGACCTACGGCATCATAGAAAGAAATACCGTGATAGCTTGGATTCGGTTCGGCAATGTTCGGATATTTGCCGCTTGCTTTCCAGTTGAATTTGCCGGATTCTACGATAATACCGCCCAGAGTAGTGCCGTGGCCGCCAATGAATTTGGTTGCGGAATGGACAACGATGTCTGCACCGTGTTCAATCGGTCTGATGAGATAGGGAGTGCCGAAAGTATTGTCAACGACAACAGGCAAGCCGTGCTTGTGAGCAATTTCTGCAATGGCATCAATATCGGGAATATCACTGTTAGGATTGCCAAGGGTTTCCAGATAGATAGCTCTGGTGTTGTCCTGAATCGCATTTTCTACTTCCGAAAGATTGTGAGCATCAACAAAAGTTGTTGTAATGCCGTATTGTGGGAGTGTATGGGAAAGAAGATTGAAGCTGCCTCCATAGATGGTTTTTTGAGCCACGATATGACCGCCGTTGGCAGCGAGAGCCTCAATGGTGTAGGTGATAGCAGCCGCACCCGAAGCAAGAGCCAGAGCCGCACTGCCGCCCTCAAGAGCAGCGATTCTTTTTTCAAGTATGTCTTGGGTAGAGTTGGTCAGTCTGCCGTAAATGTTTCCGGCATCAGCAAGACCGAATCTGTCGGCAGCGTGCTGACTGTTGTGGAAGACATAAGAGGTTGTCTGATAAATAGGAACGGCTCTGGAATCGGTAGCAGGATCAGCTTGTTCCTGTCCGACGTGTAACTGTAAGGTTTCAAATTTATATTCACTCATAGCAAAAATCTCCTTTAAAATAAAATGTAAATGTTTGTGGTTTCAAAAAGAAACCGGGGCTTTTTTTGAAAAGCTCCCGGACAAATGGCATACAAAGTGATATCAACATCGTATCTTACAGGGGTGCACGGAAAATAAGCCGAACACTCCGGCCATATGATATGTCCGGGAGTAAAACATTCGACAATACATCATATTGTTTTGTGTTGATAAGACTGCAAACATGATTCCGCACCTCCTGAAAGATCAATTTGTTTTTGTTGGGATAGCTGTATTATATCACCATAAACCTACTATGTCAATAGGTTTAGTAAAAATATTTTTTAAGAATTGTTTTTTCTTTTTTCGTAGTCCTCAAGTGCCGAGTGGATAGCCTCTTCCGCCAGAACGGAACAGTGCATTTTGTAATCCGGCAGACCGTCAAGAGCTTCCGCAACGGCCTTATTGGTAAGTTCTCTTGCCTGTGCAACAGGCTTTCCTTTGATAAGTTCCGTTGCCATAGAGCTGGAAGCGATAGCACTTCCGCAGCCGAATGTTTCAAACTTTACATCCTGAATAATATCGTCTTCAATTTTGAGATACATTTTCATGATGTCACCGCATTTGGCATTGCCGACTTCGCCAATCCCGTTAGCGTCCTCTATGACACCGACATTTCTCGGATTGAGAAAATGATCCATTACTTTTTCACTGTATAAAGCCATGATAACCCCTCCGTTATAAAATGAATTGTTTTTTGCCTGAGACAAGGTCTCTCCAAATGGGAGAGAACCCTCTGAGATATTCCACAACCTCTTTGACGGATCGAATGATTTCGTCAACGTCGTTGTCTGTAATGTCCTCACCGATGCTGAGCCTTAAAGAACCGTGAGCCACATCATGTACCCTTCCGATGGCGAGCAGAACATGACTGGGATCAAGAGCACCCGAAGTGCAGGCACTTCCCGAAGAAGCCATAATGCCTTTCTGATCAAGCAGGAGAAGAAGTGCTTCTCCCTCAATACCCTCAAAGCAGAAATTGACATTGCTTGGCAGTCGGTGATTTTCATCACCGTTGAGAGCAGAATGAGGAATTTTCTTTAAACCGCTGATTAAACGGTCTCTCTGATGAGTGAGATAAGCGGTATTTTTGTCGATGGAATCGACAGATTCTTTGAGAGCCGTTGCCATAGCGGCAATACCGGGGACATTTTCGGTTCCGGCACGTTTGCCACGTTCCTGAGCACCGCCTTCAATGAGATTTGTCAGATGAATTCCTTTTTTGACATAGAGAAAGCCGACACCTTTGGGACCGTGGAATTTGTGGGCAGAAGCGGAAAGCATATCAATATTCTGAGCCCTGACATCAACAGGCAGATGGCCGACCGCCTGCACAGCGTCGGTATGAAAGAGAACCTTATGCTGTCTGCAAATTGCACCGATTTCAGCGATAGGCTGTATTGTACCGATTTCGTTATTGGCATACATGACAGTGACTAAACAGGTATCTTCACGGATTGCCTTTTCGACTTCTTCGGGAAGAATGAGACCATTCTCATGCACGTCTAAAAGAGTGACTTCAAAACCGTCTTTTTCGAGTTTTTGGAGAGTGTGGAGAACGGCATGATGCTCAAAGGCAGAAGAAATAATATGTTTTTTACCGTTTTTCTTTCCGAGTTCGGCAGCGGAGAGAATTGCCTGATTGTCAGCCTCACTGCCGCCGGAAGTAAACGTAATTTCTCTTGGTTCGGCATTGATAAGAGAAGCGATTTGTTGTCTTGCATTTTCAAGAATTTCCTTAGCGTGCTGACCGAAACGGTAAAGACTGGAAGGGTTGCCATAGTTTTGTTCGAGAACAGAGAGCATTGTATGGATTGCCGCCGGGCTCATTTTGGTAGTAGCGGCATTATCAGCATATATCAC
This sequence comes from Ruminococcaceae bacterium UBA2857, assembly GCA_002350705.1. Taxonomy (GTDB): domain Bacteria; phylum Bacillota; class Clostridia; order Oscillospirales; family Acutalibacteraceae; genus UBA1213. The sequence continues at coordinate 24,778 of DEFH01000054.1, read as the reverse complement.
GATAAAAGACTCCTTTCGATTTCATGAGATGTATTATACTCCCATTAACCTACTTTGTCAATAGGTAAATCGAAAAAATAATACTTGATTTACCTATTGAACTTGCGGTATAATAGGCGAAAAGAATTGAAAGGCGGTTTTGACAATGATTTCAACAAAAGGGCGATATGCCATTCGGGTAATGATTGACCTTGCTCAGCAGAACAGTGAGAGTTATATTCCGTTAAAAGATATAGCGGCAAGACAGGGACTGTCAAAAAAATATCTTGAAATTATCGTAAAGGATATGGTAACAGGAGGTTTGCTGACAGGAGCAAGCGGAAAGGGAGGCGGCTATAAGCTGTGCCGCAAGCCTGAGGAATACAGTGTAGGAGAGATACTGGAGCTGATGGAGGGAAAAATGACATCGGTAGCGTGTCTTGCCAATGAGACGAATGAATGTCCGAGAAAATCAGAATGCTGTACTCTGCCGATGTGGGAAGAATATGACAAAATGGTGCATGATTTTTTCTACAGCAAGAAGCTGACGGATTTAATGGAACCACAGCCAAAAAATGTGTGAATGAAAATCGGCTGACAGCATATATATCAATGAATGCTGTCAATTTTTGGATAGAAATGGAAAGAAAATATTGACAGACAGGGGGATTTATGATATAATTACCTACTATACAAATGGGTTTTATATAGATTATAAAATTGAGGTGATTTCATGTTATTTGACATTGAAAATCAGGTGATAAAAGAGCATATCAGAGAAGCGGAATTCGGCATAGAAAGAGAAAGTCTGCGAGTAAATGCAGACGGCACACTGGCTCAGACACCGCATCCGTTTCCGGAGCATAAAAACATTGACCGTGATTTTTGCGAGAATCAGGTGGAATTGATCGGAGATGTTTTTACCGATCCGGAAGAACTGAATGAACAGCTTTTGCAGCTGCAAAGACAGCTCAACACGGAACTGAAAAAGAGAAATGAATTGCTGTGGGCATTTTCCAATCCGCCGAAAATCAGCGGAGAGGATGAAATACCGGTTGCAGAGTATCATGGTATTTTGCAGAATAAGTCATTGTATCGTCGGTATCTTGCCGCCAAATACGGTAAAAAGAAAATGCTTTTTTCGGGCATACATCTGAATTTTTCGTTTTCGGAATCACTTTTGAAAGCGGCATTTGCAGCAAGCGGAGCAACTGATTTTTCCGAATTCAAGAATGACTTGTATCTGCGTCTTTCCAAGCGTCTGACACAATATGCATGGCTGGTAGTATTTTTAACGGCAGCGAGTCCTGTTGCGGACAAGACAATCGGAACAGACAGTAATATTTATTCGTCGATACGCTGTTCGGAGCGTGGTTACTGGAACTTTTTCACCCCGATACTGGATTATACGAGTCTGAAAAAATATGTTGGCAGTATTGAACGTTATATTGAAGACGGCAATCTGAAATCCGTATCGGAACTGTATTATCCGGTGCGTCTGAAACCCCGCGGAGAGAACAGTTTGGAAACGCTTGTCGAAAAGGGAATCAATCATGTGGAACTGAGGGTAATAGATGTCAATCCGTTGTCCCCGACAGGAGTTTTGACAAAAGATATTCGTTTTATTCACTTGCTGATGCTGTATCTTGCGAGTCTGCCGGAGTTTGATTTCAACGACACCAGACAGTTTGAAGCAATACGGGATATCAAAACAGCCGCTGTTTTCAGAAATGCCGAAATCAGGCAGAAAGCAGTGCAGACATTAACGGAAATTCAGTCATTTACATGGAAAAATTTCCCTGAGTACAGCCATATTGTGGAATACCAGATAGAGAAGCTGACACCCGGCAACAGTTATGCGGAAATTGTCAGCCGTCGTTTCAGTGAGGATTATATGAAAAAGGGGCTTGCCCTTGCGGAAGAATATCAAAGGAGTGTCGGCTGTGTGTGAGATATTGGGAATTTCATCGCAAAGTGATTTTAAAGCGAACGAGTATCTGTATACATTTTACCGTCACAGTGAGCATCATCCGCATGGCTGGGGATTGGCGTGCATATCCCGCAGCGGAGCTCTGACTGAAAAGGAAAGCATACAGGCATCCAAGAGCAATTATTTGAAAGAGAGGCTTTCGCAGACTGTTGAAGCAAAAATTCTGCTGGCACATATCCGTTATGCAACGATAGGCAATGTGGAATACAAAAATTGTCATCCGTTCACGGGAAAAGACAGTACAGGCAGACGCTGGACACTGATCCATAACGGAACAATATTTGATTATCCGCCATTGAATCAGTATGTACAGAGACAAAAAGGCGATACGGACAGTGAGCGGATATTTCTTTATTTGATGGACAGACTGAACGAGGCACAGCAAAAAAAAGGCGGCAGACTGTTGTTTGAAGAGCGGTTTGCATTGTTTGATGAGATTGTGTGTGAGATGTCGCAGGGAAACAAGCTGAACCTGCTGTTTTCAGACGGAAAATATCTGTATGCCCATACGAATTGCAAAGGGACGCTGTTTTATCTGCATAAAGAGAACACCACGCTGATAGCGACAGTACCGCTGAGTGAAGAAGTGTGGCAGCCCATGCCGTTTACGAGACTGACGGCATTTTACAAGGGCAAGCTGATGAAAACGGGAACGAACCATGAACATGAATATATTGAAAGCGAAGAATCCATCAAACTGCTTTACCAGATTTTTGCGAATTTGTAGGTGATAGTATGACAAAAGAAGAAGTAATAGGTTGTCTGTATAACCGTTATATCAGACCGACCGAAAACAAAAAAGAAAACTATATCGGAGTAGAGATTGAAATGCCGATTGTCAATCTGGAACACAGGGAAGTCGATTTCACAGTGATTCACAAGCTGACAGGAGCATTTCTGAAAGAGTTTGATTTTACACCGACAGGCATTGATGAGCAGGGACATATTTATGCGGCACTGAACAAAGCAAACGGAGATATTTTTTCTTATGACTGTTCGTATAATAATATGGAGTTTTCGTTTGGAAGGGAAAAAAATCTGCATACCATTCATGAGCGTTTCGGGATATACTATCATTTTGTGCAGGAATTTTTTGCACCGTATCATTATACGCTGACAGGCATGGGCATCAATCCGAATCGGAAAGTGAACAATAATATTCCGATAGAAAACGGACGTTATAAAATGCTGTTTCATCATCTGTCGTCATTTTCAAAATATGCTTGTCTGCCGATGTATTTTCACCGTTATCCGCAGTTCGGAATGTTTTCGAGTGCGTCGCAGGTACAGCTGGACGTGACAAAGGAAACACTGCCGTCAGTGATCAATACCTTCAATCAGTTGGAGCCGATAAAAGCCCTGCTTTTCAGCAATTCCGTATTGCTGGGAGAAAATGAAGATTTGTTATGCAGTCGGGATATGCTCTGGGAGAACAGTACACACGGCATCAATCCGCATAACGTGGGAATGTATGATTGTGAGATACAGACAGTAGCGGATATTCTGAATTATATTTCAACAGCCGCCATATACTGTGTAGAGAGAGAGGGAAAGTATCTCAATTTCAGTCCGGTTAATATTTTGGAATATTTCACGCTGGACAGCCTGACGGGAGAATATTTGGAAAACGGTGAAATATACTCCTTGAAGTTCAAGCCGCAGCCGGAAGATATTGCGTATCTCCGCACGTTTAAATTTGAAGACCTGACCTACAGAGGTACCATAGAATTCCGCAGCGGTTGTTGTCAGCCGATAGGGGATGTGATGACAGTAGCCGCCTTTCATGTTGGTTTGCTCCGTCAGACAGAGAAATTGCAGGAACTGCTGGCACAGGATACATCACTGTATCATAACGGCTATAATGCACCGGAACTTCGCAGACAGCTTGTCTGTCGGAAGTTGCCGTCTTATATCGATCGGGACGGATTATATGCTTTGGCGGCACGTGTGCTTGACCTTTGCAGAGACGGTCTGAAAGAGAGAAACCTGGGAGAAGAAAAATATCTTTTGCCGCTGTATGAACGTATCGAAAAAAGAACCAATCCGGCAAAGACCATGCTGGAGCGTCTGAAAAGCGGAAAGAATATCAATGAAGTCATCAGGGAATACAGTATTTGCTGCTGATAAAACAAATGTCCGGACAACTTTGTGAGTTGTCCGGACATATTTTTCGGGGATTATTGAACGGTTACTTTAAAATATTTTTTTTCAATGGTGGCGGCATCTTTGACTTTGATGCAGACATCATATTCCACAGCCTTGTTAGGCTTGATAGATACGGTATTGTTGGAGTCGAAGTTTTGTTTTTCCACCCATGTGGAATCGCTTGCTTTTTTGTAGTAGAAAGCATAGCTGTAAGGAGCCGTTCCGCCGGCTGCGGAGCCTGTCATGGTGAGAGTATCACCTAATTGCAAAGTCTCGGCAGAGAGGGAAGAAGTATTTTGCAGTGATGACTGACAGGTGAGTGTAAAGAACTTTTTCACGATAGTGCCGTTACGGTCCTGCACTTTGACGCAGACATCATAAGTAGCGGCATTGGCAGGCTTGATGGAAACGCTTGCATTCGCATGGAAGCTCTGTTTGGTAGTCCATTTGGTGTCGGAGGTTTTCTTGTAGAGGACAGCATAGGTATAATCACCGGAACCGCCTGTTGCTTTTGCGTTGACAGTAATGCTGTTTCCGAGAGAAACCGTATCAGCAGAGAGGGTGGATTGATTGGCAAGAGGTGCTTTGACATCGAGCGTAAAGAATTTCTTTTCGATAGTTCCTGCACTGTCCTTTACTTTGATACAGATATCATAAGTGGCAGCATTAGCGGGTTTGACGGAAACGCTTGCATTTGCCTTGAAGTCCTGTTTGGTAGTCCATTTGGTGTCGGAAGTTTTCTTGTAGAGAACTGCATAGGTATAGCCGCCCATACCGTCAGCAGCGGCAGCCTTAGCGGTAACGGTATCGCCAAGGACAATGCTTTCTGCCGAAATTGTGGAATGATTCTTGAGTTTGTCATTGACAACGACATTGAGATATTCTGTGGAAACCGTACCGTCTTTATCCTTTGCTTTGACACAGATTTGATAATTGCCGAAACTCTTTGGAGTTGCCTTTGCGGTAGTGTTGGCAGTATAATCGGCAATCTTTGTCCAGTTTTTCTGAGTGAATTTCTTGTAGAAGTAAGCATATTGATAATCACCCTTGCCGCCTGCTGCACTGCCTGTAATGGTGACGGAATCACCGACAACGATGGCATCGGTACTCAATGAAGAGGTATTGGTGAGTACATCGGCAACTTTGACGGAGAAAGTTTTTTCGGAAGCGGATTCGGTGCTGTCCTTGACAGTGACACGGATATCATACTGACCTGCAGCGGCAGGCTTGAAAATAGCAGCGGCATTGTCGGAGTAGTCGGAAAGAACTGTCCAAGCGTTGTCTGTTGAGAGCTTGTATTCATACTTGTAGGATTTTTCCCCCATACCGCCGGTTGCTTTGGCTGTGATGACAGTCATTTCGCCGAGGGTAATAAAATCGGATGATACGGAAGAGACGTTTGCAATTGTGTTGTTGACTTTGACATTGAAATTCTTTTCAGCGACAGAGCCGTTTTTGTCCTTGACCTTGACATTGATGATATAGTCGGCGGCTTTGGACGGTTTCACGGTGATCGTGCTGTTGGAAGAGAAATCCTGTTTGACAACCCAGTTGGTATCGGTAGATTTTTTATAGGAGACAGCGTAGGTATAGCCGCCCATGCCGTCAGCGGCAGAGGCATTGACAGTGAAAGTATTACCGAATACAATTGTGTCTGCTGCAATGGCAGAAGTATTTTTCAGTGTGTCGTTGACAAGCACGGAAAGATATTCTTTGGCAATCGTGCCGTTTTGATCCTTAACTTTGGTGCAGATGAGATAATTGCCTGTTTTGTCGGGAGTGATTTGGGCAGAGGTTTTGCTGCTGTAATCGGAAACGGTTGTCCATTTGGTATCATCGGAATGTTTCAGATAATAAGCATAGGAATAATTGCTGATACCGCCTGTGGCAGAGACATTGACCGTCACTTTGTCACCGATCAGGATTTTATCGGCACTGACAGAGGAAGTATTGGCAAGAGAACCTGTTACTGTGACGGTAAAGGATTTCTGAGCGGTGTTATTGCCGCTGTCCTTTGCAGTGACACGGATATTGTAAGTGCCGGCGGCAGATGGTTTGAAGCTCTTGGAATCAGCGGCTGAATCATCAGCAAGAACCTTCCATGAGGTGTCTGTTGAAAGCTTGTATTCATATTTGTAAGTGGTACCGCCCAGACCGCCTGTAGAGCCGGCATGAATGGTCACAGCATCACCGAGAGTTGTTTTGTTGGCAGAAACGGTGGAAGTATTGGCGATATGGTCGTTGACTGTTACGGTAAATACTTTTTCAGCCGTAAAGCCGTCTTTGTCATAGGCAGTTACTTTCACGTCATAGGTGCCTGCGGCGGCAGGGGTAAAGTTGGCAGCAGCGGCAGAGCCTTTTTTAAGGAGAGAAGTCCAGTTGGCTGCATCGGACAGCTTGTAATCAACAGCGTACTGATAACTGCCTGTGCCGTACTGAGCCTGAGCTTTGACGGCAGCCGTATCATTGACAAGAATATGATCATTGGAGACAGTGGAAGTATTTTCCAAAGGGAGATTGACGGTGACAAGACAGGAAGCGGTTTTGCCGTTGGTGGTTTTGGCAGTGATTTTCACTGTGCCGGCTGATACAGCAGTAACCGTGCCGTTAGAAGAGACCTTTGCCACTTTAGGATTTTCGCTTTCAAAAGTAACGGTTTTGTCAAAGGTATTGTCGGTTTTAACGGTAGCTGTCAGTTTGGCAGTTCTGCCGACAGCGGTAGAAATCGTTGTTTTGTTAAGGGTAATGGTATCGGACAGGCGGTGGAAAGTAATATTTTGTTCATTGCAGAAAGTTTCGGCATAAGAGCCTGCATAACCCTCAACAGTGAAATCGTCGCTGAGTCCTGATATCATTTGTGCGTTGATGCTTGTCACGCTTGTTGGAATTATGAGGGTTTTCAGAGAAGAACAGCCCTCAAGATAGCACTCAAAGCGTTTCATAGTGTCGGGAAGAACGATTTTGGTAAGGGAGTGGCAGTTGACAAAAGCATAGTCATAAATGCTTTCAACGTTTGACGGGATAACGAATTCACCGCTTTTTGCATTGGCAACATAATAGAGTTGGGTTTTGTCCTTGCTGTAAACGACACCGTTTTCTGTGGTATAGGCATCATGATTGACAAAGCTGATATTTTGCAGAGCGTTGCAGTTATTGAACATATAGAAATCAAGACCATCCGTATAGCTGGCCGGGAAATTGATTTCGGTAATTTTGTTGCAGTTCTGGAAACACTCGTAGTAGCAGGATGTGACAAAGACAGGAATATTGAAAGCACCCTCGTATGCCGTCGGAACAATAAAGAGTGATGTACCCTGATAAACAACACCGTCAATGGATTTCAGAACGGTATTGTCTTTATCAACATTGATAGCGGCAAGATTGGGGCACTGATGTACAATATTGTTGATATGGCCCGACCACCAGTAATCATTGTAAAAATCCTTACCCAGATTGAGCGTTGTCAGAGCGTTGCAGTTTTTGAGAGCCTGTTCTCTGATGAGAGAGGAATGAGTGATGCTGTCGGGGAAGGTGTAAGATGTCAGGGCTTTGGGAACGCAGATGAGATAATTTTCATCGCCTTTTCTCATTAGAGCACCGTCAACGGATTGGAAAGTCTCATTGTTGTTGGAGACAGTGAAAGTCTGAAGAGAGGTACAGTCATCAAAAGTGGTGTCATCCATGGAATTGACGGAAGCCGAAATATTAACTTTTGTGATATTTTTGCAATTTCTGAAAGCATTGTAATGAATTTCTTCAATGGTATCAGGAATGGTAACGACACCGCTTTTGGCATTTGGCACATAATACATATATGTCATATCCTTGTTGTAGACAACACCGTCTGCGGTGCAATAGTCGATTTCGTCATTGTTCTGAGCAATACTGACAGCGGTGAGAGAATCGGAATTGTTCAGATTCTCCCAGCTCATAAACCAGCGTACCGATTTCGGAATGGTGAGTTTGGTGAGTTTGGAAGCATTTTTAAAAGCTGACCAATGAAGTTCTTCTATTGTATTGGGTACGGTATAAGCACCGCTCTTGGCAGGGGGATAGCAGTACATGATATACGGATATTCATTGTCACTATCATCTGTCGTTTTGCCGTAGAGTACACCGTCTTTGGAATAATAGGATTCATTTTCGGCAGGTACATTGATAGCCGTCAAAGAAGACATGGTAGTAAAATCATCTGTATAAAAATCACGGAGTGACTTGCTGAAAGTAAGAGAGGTGATTTCGGTACAGTCACGCAGTGAATCACTGTTGATATATTCCATTCCGTCAGGAATCACCAAAGCACCGGTTTTTCCTTTCGGACAATATACCAGATTTCTGCCGTCTTTGGTGTAAACGATACCGTCGATGGATTTAAAATCGGGATGATCTTCTGCAATATAGATTGCTTCGAGATTTTTGCTGTTGTTGAAGATATTGAAGAAATTAATATCTTTCACACCTGCGGGAATGGTAACGGATTTGAGTCCGGTATTGCTGCGGAAAGTATTTTCATTGATGTAAACGGTTGATTCGGGAATGATAATATTTTCGTTGTCAGCTACAGCCCCTTTGTAGTTATAGAGGACTTTTCCGAAATAGACAGGACCGTTTGCCGTATCGGCATACCATTTTGTAGTGAGAAATGCATTGTAGCTGATATAGATATAATTGTCGGGAATGTTGTGAAAATCAGCAAGTTTCGGACAGTTGCCGAAAGCATAGTCATCAATGCTTTCAAGATTTTTGCCAAAATAGACATCTGTCAGTGCGGGACAGTTGCACAGGAAATTATGTGGGACATACGAGATTTTATCATTGAAAGCAAAAGTTTTCAGATTGGGACAGCCGTTAAAGCACCAACCGGAAATCTCCTCCACACTGTCAGGGAGTGTAAAGCTGTCCAAAGCAGAGTATTCAAAGGAATTGTCGATGCGTTTGAGCTGAGTATTTTTGCCGAAATTAACTTTTTTCAAATTGCGGCAGTAACTGAAAGCGGCAGAACCTATGGTTTCTACGGCATCGGGAATGGTAATTTCGGTAAGAGAAGGGCAATCCTGGAACATCCAGCCGGCAATATATTTTGTATTGGGTGAAAGCGTAACCGAAGCCAGATTTTTGTCATGCTGAAATTGATAAATGCCCACATCTGTGACAGTTGCCGGAATGACGATGCTTTTCAGAGCATAACAGAACTCAAATACAGCATCTTCCAGTGTTACCAAGCCCTCAGACAGAGTGACACTTTCGAGATTTTCGCAATACTGAAAAGCTCTTTGACGGATGGTTACAATACTTGACGGTATGGTAACGGTACGCAGATTTTTGTTTTCATAGAAAGCATAGTCGCCGATAATGGCAACATTTTTACCGTCAATTTTAGACGGGAGCGTGACATTGGCGGCCGAGCCGTTATATTTGGTGATGGTAACGGTGCCGCTGTCGTTAACTTCATATTCATAGTCGCCCCAGGTTTCGGCAGCACTGACGGAAATAGTTGTTCCGATAAACCGACCGACAGAGGTGCTGACGCCTGTACCTGCGACCAGAGCCAGTACCATGGAAGCGGCAATGGCACGACGCAGGAATTGATTGGATTTTTTCATGATAACAACCTCCATATCCAATAAAAATTCAGCAATACTGATAAAAACATTATAACATTGAAGTAAAAATTTTTCAATCCTATTCAGAAAAAATATCAGAAAGATATTGGCATAGGATTATTCATAGATATACTGTAGGATATTGCTGACTCTGACATAGCCGGAAGAACCATCGGAGTTGTATTTGTATGCTTCCATGTAAACAGTGTAGGTTTTGCCCCTTTCGGCTTTGAGATATTCCCAGAGGGAGTCGGGGATTTCCGTTTCATTTTCAGCCCCACGGCTCATTAAATGAGTATCACCGTCATGGATAACCCAACTGATACGGTCATATTTATCATTTTCAGTACGCTGTACACGGTTATTGGAATTGACGCTGAGAGTGAAGGCAGTTTCATCTGTATTTTCTATAAAGAATTTTTCTGTATAGGAAAAGTATCTGCATGGCACTCCATTGACGGTCACATCAAGCGTGCAGTCGGTATAAATGCCATCACTTCCGCGACCTATAAAACCGCCTGTATCTTCATCATTACCGTAGATAGTACCGCTTAAAGATACGTTTGAGAATTGTTTGGTACCGTAACATTCACCGCTGAAACCGCCGACATTTTGCCGTCCTGTAATATTGGCGTTGGTAAAGCTGACATTATCCATTACAATACTCCATGCATATCCTGTGAAACCAACGTCCCGATTGCCGGGACAGTTGATGTTCAAGCCGTTGACAATGTGATTCTGTCCGTGAAAAGTAAGGCTTGCTCCATAATTGGTAGACCACCCCATAGGCTTCCATTCATATTTTGATAAATCGAGGTCACTTTCAAGATAAATTTCAACAGGCTGTTCATTGATGGCGTTGACGTAGTAAGCCACGCTTGCAAGCTGTTCGGGCGTTTCAACATAAAATACGGGAGCATTTTGTACAGCCCATTTTTTATCGGCAAGTTTCATAATATCGCCTGTATCATTTTCACGTTCCCAGTCGGATGGATAGTTAGTTTTGTCGATTTCATAGGCAAAATCGGAAACTTCCATTCCCATAGCCGAACCGTATTGATAGATATCCACCAAGATATGAGTAGCATGGTTTTGTGTGGGGAAAGAAATCGTATGGTTTTGTGTGTCAGATTCAAAATCCTCTATGAGTTTCCAGACACTTTCATCAGGATCGACATACATAGGAAAGATATTTTTTTCAGGGATACCACGCAGTTCCTGTTCATTGTAAGATAACGTCATGGTAATATCACTGACTTTATCGGTACAGTCAATGGTGACAGGCGGACCGATAATGCCGACCGTCCGGCTTACCATAATATTGCCGGGATAATCACTGTCCGTATGACATTCCCTGCGGATATTGCCATTGCAAAGTGCCGTGATCTGTATATTGGTAATTTCAGGTCTTTCATTGACAGCAATTTTCTGATGGTAAATCTGATAGCCTTGTTCGGTAACGGAAATTTGTATGTTGTTGTCCTGTACATGGAATAAGTCTTCGTCACAGCCCGTCATAAAAGCGGTAAAAGCAAGGCACAAGCAGAAACAGAGTAATTTTTTCTTCATCCAAGACACCTCTTTTAAAGTCTGCGTTTAAAGTCGGAGTAGTCAAATTGTTTGAGAAGCTGTGTTTCACCGTTGGATTTTAAAAGATAAATGGATGGCAAAGGCATACCGTTGAAAGTATTGTTTTTGACCATAGAATAGATGGACATATCCGTAAAAACAAGTTTGTCGCCAATATCAAGAGGTTTTTCAAAGGAATAATCTCCGATAATGTCCCCTGCAAGGCAGGTAGGAGCCCCTAAACGATAGGTATAAGGGAGAATATCTTTTTCTTCGGAGCCGATAATCACAGGACGGTAGGGCATTTCAAGGACATCGGGCATATGACAGGCGGCAGAAGTATCGACAATGGCAATATTCATATTGTTTTTGATAATGTCAAGAACGCTTGTCACAAGCCATCCTGCATTGAGAGCGACAGCTTCACCGGGTTCCATGTAAACCTGAACGCTGTACTTATTTTTAATGTTGTTAATGCAGGAAATGAGTTTGTCAACGTCATAATCAGGTCTTGTCACATGATGGCCGCCGCCGAAATTGATCCATTTCATTTTGGGGAAATATTTTCCGAAACGCTGTTCCACAACTTCAAGAGTTCTTTGGAGGGTGTCGGAACCCTGTTCACACATGGTATGAAAATGCAGACCGGAAATGCCGTCAAGTTCCTCTTCTTCAAAGTTGGCAAGAGTGATTCCCAGCCTTGAATTGGTGAAACAGGGATTATAAATATCGGTTTCAATTTCGGAGTATTCGGGATTGATACGCAGACCGAATTCAATTTCGGGGTGTTGGAGGGCTTTCGGGCGAAAATGTTTCCATTGGGAAAAGGAGTTGAAAACGATATGGTCGCACATGGTCAGAAGTTGGTCGAAATCACTGTCGGTAAAGGCAGGGGAGTAGACATGGACTTGTTTGCCGGGCATTTCTTCAAAAGCGAGTTTAGCCTCAAACAGACCGCTTGCAGTGGTACCGCTGATATACTTTGCAATCAAAGGATAAACGTGATAGGCAGAAAAAGCTTTTTGTGCAAGCAATACATGACAGCCCGTCTGCTGTTCAACGTATTGAAGAATTTCAAGATTATGTATCAAAGCCTTTTCGTCAATGACATAGCAGGGAGTAGGGAGTGACAATATATTTTTCATCAAAAATTCCACCTTTTATAAAATAAGCAGTGTTATTCCGAAAAACAACACTGCTTTGTATCATGTTAGTCAACCAAATCAGGAGTATAGCTTTCTTTCCAGGGCAAGCCGAATTCATTCAGAGCATCCATAAAGGGATCGGGATCAAATTCTTCAATGTTGTGGACACCCGGTTTGTTCCATTTTCCTGTGAGGAGCATAGCGGCACCGATCATAGCAGGGACACCTGTTGTATAGGAAACAGCCTGTGAACCGACTTCTTTATAACATTCTTCATGGTCGCATACGTTATAGAGATAATATGTTTTATCTTTGCCGTCTTTTTTTCCGATGAAGATACAGCCGATATTGGTTTTGCCTTTTGTTCTGGGGCCGAGGGAAGCAGGATCGGGCAGTACAGCCTTGAGGAACTGTAAAGGCACGATTTTGTGACCTTCAAAGTCGATAGGCTCAATGGAAGTCATGCCGACATTTTCAAGGCATTTGAGATGTGTAAGATAGCTCTGACCGAAAGTCATAAAGAAACGGATACGCTTAATGCCCTTGATGTTGAGAGCAAGGGATTCCAATTCTTCGTGATGAAGCAGATACATATCCTTTTCACCGATTTCGGGGAAGTTGTAAACTCTCTTGATTTCCATGGGTTCGGTTTCGATCCATTTGCCGTCTTCAATGTAACTGCCTTTTGCGGATACTTCACGGATATTGATTTCAGGGTTAAAATTTGTAGCAAAGGGATAGCCGTGATCGCCTGCATTGCAGTCGAGAATATCAATATAATTGATTTCGTCAAATTCATGTTTCATAGCGTAGGCACTGAACACACCTGTAACACCGGGGTCAAAGCCGCTTCCGAGAAGAGCAGTGATACCGGCTTTTTCAAATCTTTCACGGTAAGCCCACTGCCATTTGTATTCAAATTTAGCGGTGTCGAGGGGTTCATAGTTAGCGGTATCTACATAGTTGACTTTTGTAGCCAGACAAGCGTCCATGATAGTCAGATCCTGATAAGGAAGTGCAAGATTGACAACAACATCCGGTTTGAAGTCATTGATTAAAGCGACAAGTTCGTCCACATTGTCAGCATTGACCTGAGCAGTAGAAATTTTTGTTTTGCCGCCGTCAAGTTTCGCTTTGAGAGCGTCACATTTGGACTTGGTTCTGCTGGCAATGCAGATTTCCTCAAAAACATCCGGATTCTGACAGCATTTGTGTATGCAAACGCTTGCCACACCGCCTGCACCGATAATTAAAGCCTTTCCCATTTTAAAAAACCTCCGTTTTTTTAATAATTTTATTCATTTTCCAAAAGCTGTTTGGTGACGTATGTAGGAAGAGCGAAACAGCCTTTGTGAAGTCTTGTATTGTAATAGTTGGTATCAATGCCAAGACGGTTCCATTGACCGACATCCAAGTCATTGACAGGGTGGAATTTTTTGGAAGCAAAGCCAAAAAGCCAGTGTCCCGAGGGATAAGTGGGGATATGAGCCTGATAGACTTTGACAATAGGGAAAAATTGCAGAATTTTTTTATGAGCCTGTTTCATGGATTTGGCATAGGTATTGTAGAAGGGGCTTTCATGCTGATTCACAAGAATACCGTCACTTGTGAGAGCTTTATAGCAGTTGCCGTAAAATTCAGTGGTGAAAAGACCTTCACCGGGACCGAAAGGGTCTGTTGAATCAACAATGATTAAATCATATTTGTTTTCAACGTGACGGACAAAGCGTAAACCGTCATCAATGAATATATGGACACGGGGGTCACTGAGTTTTGAAGCGACAGTGGGGAGAAATTCCTTGCAGGCATCCACAACCATTCTGTCAATTTCAACCATGTCTATTTTTTCAATGGACTTGTATTTGGTAAGTTCACGGACAGTACCGCCATCACCTGCACCGATAACGAGTACATTTTTAATATCGGGATTTACCGCCATGGGAACATGGGAAATCATTTCGTGATAGATGAATTCATCTTTCTGAGTGAGCATAATTCTGTCATCAAGAACGAGAATATCGCCAAATTCAGGGGTACTGAAAATTTCGATACGCTGAAAATCGGACTGAGCGGAATACTTTTGTTTGTCGCACCTGATAGAGAAACGGACATTGTTGGTTTGTTCTTCGGTGTACCACATTTCCATAATATCGACCTCCTTTAAATCAAATTGATTTGATACAAGTAGTTCACTTTTGCATTAGCTAAAAAATCGGGAATATCAATATCACTTATATTGACAACTTCTTCAGATTTATTTTTTGAGTCTTCCCAAGTTTTGCATATATAAATATATTTGCTGTTTTTTGCTTGTTGAAAGGCATTGAATAATTTTTCAAGTTCCTTGAGTTCTTTTGCATGAGGATTGTTTGTGCCGAAAGGAAATTCACAGTCGCATACCCAATCTGTTATACGATAATCACAGTTATCATTCTGAATACACATTTTTACATCATGTTTTGTTCCCATACGGAAAGAAAATTCTGATGAAGAACTGATTTGTTCATAGTTGTTTTTGTCGATTTCTTTATTGACAGCCCCATAAAGTATATAGCACATGATAGCCTATCTCCTTTATAATATAAATTTTAATGTATCCGTCAATTCAATGTGATATTTTAAATGGATATGAAAGTAACTTTCATTATTCGACCATGATATTGATTTTTTCGGTATTGATGTCCTCTGCACCTGTAAGATTACAGCCTTTTGCCTTTGCGTAAATGATGTATTCGAGAGCATCTTTTGTAATGAGTTCACCGGGGGCAAGAATAGGTATTCCGGGTGGATAGCACATGACAAATTCCGCACAGATTTTGCCGAGAGTATCTTTCAAAGGCAGCTGGATTTTGTTGGAATAGAAAGCCTCCTGCGGAGAGCATACGACAACGGGTTCGATATATTCATGGTCAAGCATACCTGCGGAGCTTTTGGAGTAAAGGCGTTTGACTTCATAGAGAGCGGAAATCAGCCGTTCTATGTTAAGGATTTTATCTCCGACGGATACAATGGCGAGGATATTGCCGATGTCGCCGAATTCAATCTGAATTTCGTATTTGTCACGGAGAATGTCGTAAACTTCAATTCCGGCAAGACCAATATCTCTTGTATGGACGGAAATTTTAGTCGGATCGAAGTCAAAGATCGTATCACCGTTGATAAGTTCTCTTGAAAAAGCATAAAGACCGCCTAATTTGTTGATTTCCTTAATGCCGTAGGAGGCGAGGGAAGTGACACGTTCAAAAATAGCTTTTCCGTTGAGGGCGAGATTTCTTCTTGAGATGTCAAGGGAGGATAAAAGCAAGTATGAAGCACTGGTTGTCTGAGTGAGATTGATAATCTGACGGACATAGCCCTCGGAAATGCCCTCTCCAAGCAGAAGAGCGGAACTTTGTGTAAGGGAGCCGCCTGTTTTGTGCATACTGACAGCCGCCATATCCGCACCGACGCTCATAGCGGAAAGGGGCATATAATCACCGAAATAGAAGTGAGTACCGTGAGCCTCATCAACAAGGACTTTCATACCGGCATCATGGGCAATTCTGACGATTTCACGGAGATTGGAGCAGACACCGTAATAAGTGGGATTGTTGACGATAATGGCTTTTGCATCGGGATGGAGAGCAATGGCACGTTTGACGGATTCGACGGACATACCCAGAGGAATACCGAGCTGTTTGTTGACACCGGGATTGACATAAACAGGAACAGCACCGCAGACGATTAAAGCATTGATACTGCTTCTGTGGACATTGCGGGGCATGATGATTTTGTCGCCGCGTTTGCAGACACTCATCACCATAGCCTGTACAGCACTGGAAGTACCGTTGACCATAAAGAAAGCATGAGCCGCCCCGAAAGCGTCAGCCATCAATTCTTCGGCTTCCTTGATGACGCTGACGGGATGACAGAGATTGTCGAGCGGTTTCATGG
This sequence comes from Ruminococcaceae bacterium UBA2857, assembly GCA_002350705.1. Classification (GTDB taxonomy): domain Bacteria; phylum Bacillota; class Clostridia; order Oscillospirales; family Acutalibacteraceae; genus UBA1213. The sequence continues at coordinate 8,414 of DEFH01000054.1, read as the reverse complement.
AATTGACGTCCACGCTCATACACTGTTTTCCGAGAAATTCCGTTAGAACAGGGTTTCCCTTGCCCTGTTTGTGTCCGGGGACATCAAAGGAAACGATACGGTTTTCCCTGTATTCGCAGAGAGCCTCATAGACAGGAGCTTTGTTTTGATTCAGTTTCATTTTGCCGTCCCTCACTCATAGACATTCTGACCGCTGAAAATTTCAATCATTTCCCGACGGAGACTGTTGGAAATAGCCAGACGTTCTTTGGGAGGGATTTCATAGACATCGGTTTTAAAGAGATAATTCTGGAGTTCCATTTCCTTGATTAAAAGTTGTGTATGGAAGATATTCGCCTGATAGACATTGATATCAACGGTATCATATCGTTTGAGCGTTTCTTCTTTGATATAGTCCTGAATGGAAGTGATTTTATGGTCGATAAAAAGTTTTTTGCCGTCGGTGTTTCTGGTGAAGCCACGCACACGGTAGTCGATAGTAATAATATCGGAATCGAAACTGTCGATCAGAAAATCAAGGGTATTCAAAGGAGAAATCGTACCGCAGGTAGAGACATCAATATCCACGCGGAAAGTAGCGATAGCATTGTGAGGATGGTATTCGGGATAGGTGTGAACAGTGACATGACTTTTGTCAAGATGGGCGGCAATCGTTTCGGGGAAATTGGCATATTTGCCGCAGTTGCAGGACTCGTCGATTTTTTCAGGCAGACCTTTTTCGGAGATAAGGAGAGTAACACTTGCCCCCTGAGGATCATAATCCTGTTTGGAAATGTTGAGGACAGTAGCCCCAATCATTTCGGTAACCTGACAAAGGATATTGGTAAGACGTTCCGAGTTGTACTGTTCGTCGATATAGGCGATATAGTCTTTTTGTTCACGCTCGGACTTTGCATAGCAGACATCATAGATATTGAAACTGAGAGTTTTTGTCAGGTTATTAAATCCGTAGAGTTTCAGTCTTTTATTCAACTTTAACATCACAACCTTTTATTTATCGTTGAGTTTTTTCAGAATGAGATCGGCACACATATAGACATTGCCGCCGCCGATGGTAATAATGAGATCGCCGTCTTTTGCTTTTTCGGTGACATAATCGGCAATTTCTTCAAATGTTTTGAACCAGACACAGCCATTGATTTTATCGGCAAGGTCTTTGGCATAGATATTGTAAGTGTTTGTTTCACGTACGGGGAGGATTTCAGAGAGAATCGCATGGTCGGGAATGGAGAGGACTTCTGCGAATTCGTCAAGGAATAGATAGGTACGTGAGAAAGTATGAGGCTGAAAGACTGCCCAGACATTGTTGAAGTGCATATTCATAGCAGTGGTGAGAGTTGCACGGAGTTCTGTGGGATGGTGGGCAAAGTCATCTGCAACGGTAATACCGTGAGGTTTGCCGAGAATTTCAAAGCGTCTGTGAGCACCGCCGAAGGTTTCGAGAGCGGTTTTGACATTTTCGGGAGAAACGCCCATCGAAACAGTAGCGGCAGCAGCAGCAAGGGCATTCATGACATTGAATTTTCCGGGTACTTTCAGAGTAATGTTGATGAGTTTCTGTCCGTCACGGAGCAAATCAAAGCTGTCAAACACATCATTTTCATGGTTGGTGAGGACAGCACGGAACGTATTGTTTTCACCGAATCCGAAAGTAACGATTTGTTTGCCGTGAGTGTCGGCATTTTCGAGACATTCCATAGAGTTGTCATCATCACCGTTGATAACGATAAGAGAAGATGTCTGAGAGAGGAACTTGGCAAAAGACTGTTTGATTCTGTCCAGAGTGCCGAAGTAGTCGAGATGATCTTCATCTACATTGAGGATGACAGCGACAGCAGGGTAAATATGCAGGAAAGTATCGACATATTCGCAGGCCTCGCAGACCATGATGTCAGACTGACCGATACGGCTGTTGCCGCCGATAAAGGGAAGTTTTGCTCCGATAACGGCAGTAGGATCGAAGTCAGACATGGTAAAGATCTGAGTGATCATGGAAGTAGTGGTAGTTTTGCCGTGAGTACCGCTGACGGCAACGGATTTTTTGTATTTGTCAACGACAGCCCCAAGCATGATACAGCGTTCAATGGCAGGGATATTTTTTTCTCTGGCAGAAACGAGCTCAGGGTTGTCCTGCTTGACAGCGGCAGTATAGACAACGAGATCGGCACCGATGACATTTTCGGGGAAATGTCCCATTGTGACAGGGATACCGTAAGAACGGATACGGGCGAGGGTGTCGGATTCGGCAGTGTCGGAGCCTGTAATAGCAAAGCCTTCACTGTGAAGGATTTCAGCGAGGGGACACATACCGGATCCGCCGATACCAACAAAATGTATTCTTTTAACATTGTCGAGCAAATGTTCATAACTTTCGATCATAAAAGCACTCCCAATATAAAAAATTTGAGTTGCGGTGTGTAAAACCAATACAGATATTATATAATAAAACAGTCATGATTTCAATAAAAAATTTGCAGAAAAAAAGGAACGCAAAAACACGTTCCTATTAAATGGAGCGGATGACGAGGCTCGA
>DEFH01000054.1:0-5777 GCA_002350705.1 Ruminococcaceae bacterium UBA2857 | reverse complement strand
ACCAGATGAGCTACATCCGCATAAGTACCGGCGACAGTTGATATTATAAAACATTCTTGCGGAAATGTCAAGAGTTTTTTGAAAAAAATAAAATAAAAAATAGGTTGAAAAAACACAAAAATGTATGTTATAATAAAAAAGATACAATTTAAGTGAAGGGAATGTGACGGAATGTCAGAAATACAGAAATCGCAGAAAGAAGTAAAGAAGAATCTTCACGAGGGACACAGGGACAGAGTAAGACAGAAATTTTTAAATATCGGCTTTGAGAATATGCAGGATCATGAGATTCTGGAGATGATGCTGTTTTATGCGGTGCCGAGGAAAGACACAAATGATACGGCTCATATTTTATTGAATAATCTGGGAACACTGATGGATGTATTTGAATCCCCGATAGAATCGTTGCAGAATTGCGGATTAAGCTGGAGTGCGGCGGTTTACATAAAAATGATTACAGCATTTTGCGGAAGATATTATAATGACAAGCTGAAAAATGAAACGGTAACGATTAATGAAGAGAATATTCAGGACAGGCTTTTTCCGAAATTTATCGGAGCAAACGACCATGAGAGAGTGGTATTGCTGTTGGTGGACACCTACGGCAGAGAACTGTATTCAGGGATTATCAGTGAAGGTTCGGTGTCGGCATCAGGCATTTATACCAGAAAAATTCTGGAATTGTCGGTAAAATATCATGCGGCGGGAGCAATTCTGGCACATAATCATCCCAGTGGAATACCGATTCCGTCATCGGAGGATATTCTGGTAACGAAAGAACTGAAAAAGGCATTGCAGCCGATTAACGTAAGACTGCTGGATCATGTGATTTTTTCACAATCGGACAGCTTTTCGATGGCATCGGTCAGTGATTTTGACGAAATATTTTATCAAAAATGATGGTGATATAACTTGACAAGAAAGAAGAGGCACTATATAGAAACGAGGTAATTACCCTCGAATAATATCTCTTAAATCATCGTCTGCAGAATCAGCGGTTTTGCAGGCGATGATTTTTTATAGTTTGTTCATAGCGTGAGCGGCTTCGATTTCATAGCGATAGCCGGAGTGATTCCAGGAAACGATGTGATAGATACCGTTTTGAAACGAAAGTTTGTTCTGCGTTTCGGAAAGACAGCATTGGAGAACCCCGTCGATTTTTTTGGGAGAGGGGAGAAAGACCTTGTTGTTTTTTTTCTGAACAAGCTGAAGTTTTTCAAAGAAATCCCGGATGTCACCGGCGGTAAAATCGGGAATGCCATAGTAAGAAAAAATCTCGACAGAACTTTTGATGAGACTGAAACTCTGCATCTGGGAATAGTCCACCAAAGAACGGGGATTTTTATAGAAATATTGTACTTCGTTAAAATCAATGGAAAGAAGATTCATGATGTCATATCCTTTAAAGCCTGAGCAATCAGATTGCTGTCACCGATGACAGCGGCTAAAATGGCAGAATAAATTTTATCGGGCTGCTGATAGAAACGCTGCTTGACAGAGTTGACCTGAGAGAGGTCGGGAATAAAAAGAGTGAGTGACATGAGGTCTCTCATACCGTCGGTAATGCGGAAATTGACATCATAGCCGCCTCCGGGGGCGTTGGATACCGTAACGGGATTTTCTCTTTCGAGTTTTTTCTTTGCGGCAAGCCGCATAATAGCTCCGAGGGCTTTTTGCCGCACGGACAAAGAGATAGTGGAATGAAGCTGAGCCGAGATGAGTCTGCCGTTTTGTGTAATTTGGAGCATAGCAGTGTCATTGCCGGCATATTCGATATTGCCGCATTTGATGAGCTCTGTCACAGCGGATATGGTTTCAAAATAGTTGGCAAGTCCGTTTTCCTGAATAATGCCGACTAAATCTTCTTTGTCAAAGGGAGCGTTGATATTGTCGAGCATATAGCAGATAAGAATACCGATTTCGCCTTTGTTTCTGAGACCGCCGGGAGCAACACCGCCTGAAAAGGCATCAAAGTCCATAAAAAATCGCCTCCGAAAAGATAATGGTCAGTTATTGTCTGACTGCATATAATATGGTAGTGGAGTGATGCGGAAATGAATGTATGTGAATTAACGGCAGCCATCACAGCCATCGCCAATAGCCTGTCCTGCCGCATGACAGATGATGAGCTGAATTTGTGGGCAGTCATCCTGACACAGCTTGGCGACACACTGGCAACGATAGCCACACAAAGATCGTTATGTAAAAGATAAAGCAGTCCCTGTTGTGAGAAACGACAGGGACTTTCCGTTGAACGAATTAACTCCAGTCATCCCGGGCGGCAGGGACACGGATACCCACTAAAAGATACTGTTCCCATAAAAACCATTGATCGCCTTTTTTGCGGAGAATGATTTGTCTGGGACTGTCGGCACCGCCGGAGCGTACATTGAGCTTTGCATAGCCTTCGTCCTTGTAGGAATAGGGATCTTCAAAGAAAGTGATTCTGTAAGGTTCATCGGGACGGTAGTTGTTGGCAGGCACAGCTCCCTCGAAATAAGAGAAAGGCAGATATTGCTTGTCCATGAGACGGTCGTTGATAAACTGAATGTCGTAGTTGGAGAGAGGTCTGGGACCTTTGAGGAAATTCAGCATTTCCTTTCCTGCTTCACGGTCAACGGCATAGCAGCAGTAAGCACATACAGCCAGAGCAGCCGTCATAAAGGGAGTGGATAAAGCTGCTTCGGGGGTATTTTGCAGCTGGGTGAGATTTTCGGGAAGCTGTTCAAAGGTAACGGTGACACTTTTGGGAGAGTCATTTTTCGGTTGAGAATTTGTATGGTTGTTGATTCTGTCAAAGAGACTCATAAAAAAACCTCCGTTCTAAACATTAATCTTTTTCCAGTTTTTTCAGTTTTTCCAGTTCCGCTTTGTCGATTTTGATCTGAGCGTCTTTGATAAGAGTGACCTCGGAGACATTATAAGTACGTGCAGCGGCATTGGGAGACTTGTGCAGAGAGACAGTGAGTTTGCCGGTAATGAGATTGGCATCAATGACATTGCCCTTGCCGTCGGGAGTGCTGACAACGGCACCGACTTTTGGAGTTGTTTTAAGGAGATCGGTATAGGCACTCTGCTCATATTTGAGACAGCACATAAGTCGTCCGCAGGTACCTGAAATTTTAACGGGATTCAAAGACATCCCCTGTTCCTTTGCCATTTTGATAGAAACAGGTTCAAACTCTCCCAGAAAGGAATTGCAGCAGAAAGGTCTTCCGCAGATACCCAGACCGCCCAGCATTTTGGCTTCATCTCTGACACCGATTTGACGCAGTTCAATTCTTGTTCTGAACACATACGCCAAGTCTTTGACGAGTTCACGGAAATCGACACGTCCCTCGGCGGTAAAGTAAAATAAAATTTTATTGCCGTCAAAGGTATATTCGACATTGATCAATTTCATTTTGAGTTTGTGAGCCTTGATTTTTTGGACACATATATCAAACGCTTTTTTTTCTTTTTCCTTGTTGTCGGCAACGATTTTCATATCGTTGCCGTCTGCCACCCTGATAATTTTTTTCAAAGGCTGAGGAATATCATCATCAGCAATGAGTCTGTTGGGCATAGCCACCTCGCCGCATTCAATTCCTCTGACAGTTTCGACAATGACGTGCTGACCTTTTTCAAGGTCACGACCGTCAGGATCAAAATAATAGATTTTTCCGACATCCCGGAATCTTACACCAATGATAAAAGCCATTTATTATAGTCCTCCGTTTTAATAGGTTCTCAGCACCGAGCAAAGCCAGGTGCAGAATAAGTTAAGATTTACATTTGTGTTTAAAATTTTACGGGCATAGAGGATATTTTCAGAAATTCCTGCAATGCGTTTTTTGGAATATCTTTCTGCGACAGAGGAAGCGACAGGAGAGGGGACGCTGACACCGAAAGAAGCTTTCACACAGTCAGCGGCAATTTCGGTCATGCAGTCCAGAACACTGACAGCGAAAGCTCTGTCAGAAGCAAGTTGTCCGGTGAGAGTGAGCAGAGGATATTCTGATGAAAGAGTGATTGCCTGAAAGATTTCCTCAGCAAGCCTGAGAGCCTCTTCACCGCCGTTTTGCAGCATCCGGAGAGTCATTCCGATATTGCCGTCGCATATTTGTGCGGCATGGGAGACTTCTTCGGGAGATTTGTCAGGGAAGTGTGCAGCGGCGATTTGAGCAGCCTCCCGAATCCCCGCAGGGAACAAAGAGAAAATTCGGGAGCGTGAGCGTACGGTTGCCAGCATGGAAGAAGCAGATTGGACAGTCATGATAAACTGTACATTGGCAGGGGGTTCTTCCAGAATTTTGAGAAGGGCATTCTGAGCAGGAGCGAGCATTTTGTCGCAGTTGAGCAGGATATATACTTTCATTGGAGCCTCATTCGGTACAATGTAGGCAGAGGAACGGATCTTTCTGACAGCGTCAACGGAAAGTGTGCTGTCAGCGATAAAAATATCGGGATGAATATGTTTTTCTGCCTTCATGCAGCCGCTGCATACGCCGCAGGGCTTTGTCTGTTCAGAGGTACAGACACAATATTGAGCAATGATATCAGCCAAAGTTGCCTTGCCTGTTCCTTTGGCACCGTCAATAATGACGGCATGTGGCAGAGCATGATGTTTCATAATATCCGAAAGTTCGGATTTGAGTTCTGCATTAGCCGCAAAATTGGATAGTAACATAAACAGCAATCTCTTTCTAAACTTGATTCTGTATTTTATTATACACTGTTTTCATCAAATTTACAAGAATTTTTATCAGGAAGTGTATCATTTGTTCCAAAAATTTGGTATAATGAAAAAAGTTGGGAGATGAAAGCAATGGAAATTATCAAAATGGTGATCACAGGCGGACCGTGTGCCGGAAAATCGACAGCGATGAGCCGTATTCAGAATACATTGGCAAATATGGGTTATCGTGTACTGTTTATCGGAGAGACGGCAACGGAATTGATTACAGGGGGAGTTGCTCCGTGGACGTGTGGCAGCAATGCGGACTATCAGCGATTGCAGATGAAGCTGCAGATTGAGAAAGAGAAAATTTTTCAGCAGGCGGCACAGACAATGGATGAAGAAAGGGTATTGATTGTCTGTGACCGGGGTGTCATGGACAATCAAGCGTATATGAAGCCGGAGGAATTTGCACAGGTGATTCGGGAAGTTGACTCGAACGAAGTGGAACTGAGAGACGGCTATGATGCAGTTTTTCATCTGGTAACGGCCGCCAAGGGAGCCGAGGAGTTTTATACAACGGTAAACAATACGGCACGGACGGAAACACCGCAGGAAGCGGCTGTTCTGGATGATAAGATCATTGCGGCATGGACAGGGCACCCGCATTTCAGAGTGATTGATAACAGCTATGATTTTGAGAGCAAGATAAGAAAACTGATAAAAGAGATACTGTCTTTTCTGGGAGAGCCGGAGCCGCTCGAAATTGAGAGAAAGTACCTGATTGCATATCCGGACCTTGCGATGCTGGAGTCGATAGAAAATTGTGAAAAAGTGGAAATTATACAGACATATCTTCATTCGGAGAATGAGGGAGAGGAAGTGCGAGTTCGTCAAAGAGGGTGTGACGGACATTATGTGTATTTCAAGACAGTAAAAAAAGCATTGGACGGCATCAGGCGAATCGAAATAGAAAAGCGTCTGACCAAAGACGAATATTTGAAACTGCTGATGAGTGCAGACACATCGAAAAGACAAATCAGAAAAAATCGGTATTGCCTGACTTACCGGAGCCAGTATTTTGAAATAGATGTATATCTGAAATTGTCAATAATAGTTG
>DEFH01000039.1 GCA_002350705.1 Ruminococcaceae bacterium UBA2857 | reverse complement strand
TGACGATTATATCCGTCTTTACGCTAAACTCGTTGACAAGTTCGGTGATAATGGTGTTGTATCTGTTGTTATCGGCAAAAAAGACGGTAATATTTTGAATATGGAATTGTGGCTGATGAGCTGCCGTGTTCTCAAAAGGGATATGGAATTTGCCATGCTTGACAGGCTTGTCGAGAGGTGCAGAGAACAGGGCATTACAACCATAAAAGGCTATTACTACCCCACCGCAAAAAATAATATGGTGAGGGACTTGTATGACAGGTTCGGATTTGATAAAATAAGTGAAGATGAACAGGGCAACACTGTATGGCAGCTTGATGTTGCAGGCTACGAAAACAAGTGCCATGTCATCAAAGTGGAGGATAATTCCTCTATTCAAAATTGAAAGGAATTTTAAATGTATGAATACACTGGACTATTTGGAACATATAGATGATATGCTCACAGAGTATGATGATATGAGTTTATATGCGTTTAATATTGAAATGGATTTTGCCGAAGATGTCATACGCAGTATCACGAATGCTATGAATATTCCGTTCGACTTAATAAAGTTAAACACATCATTAAATAGTGAACAAATTATAGGAGCAGAAAAAATATGTGTGTTTTTCAAGGAAAATGATACAAGACAGTTTGTATTGTTAAGCTGTCACCAAAAGTGCTATGTTTATGAAATATTAGTTCGCTGTCTGCAAAAGGATTCCAACAAAATCATACCTTCATTCGAGCCTTGGCGGACTGATTTTTTTGAAAATGTAGGCGGTATAGAAAGACTTCCAAAAGATTTATATCATGAAAAAGAATATAGAAGTCTTAATGGTATAATATGGCATAATGACCCTGTAAGAAGTGTGTTTAGATTTAATGGTTTAATTGATGGGTAATACTTAATCATACTCAATAAAAAATTTAAAGGAGGCTTTTTGAATGAGCGAAAAAATTGTACAGACTGCCGGCAGAAATGCTCTCGGACAGTTTGCACCCGATTTTACTGTTAAAGTCATACACGACAAGGTAAGGGACGATTCCCACAAATAAATAAAATATAGTCAACCTATTACGACAGGAGGATTTTTTCTATGAAACAGAGTTTTGACAAAGGATTTTTGACACCGCATCCGGTGTTCATCATCGCAGCTTATGACGAGAACGGAAATGCAAATGCCATGAATGCCGCTTGGACTGGTCAGGTCGGCGGAAATCTGATTTCCCTCAGTCTTTCCCCCTCTCACAAGACAACAGCAAATATCAAGGCTGTAAAGGAATTCACCGTAAGTTTCGCTACAAAAGATTTCGTTGAGGCTTGCGACTATGTAGGCATGGTATCGGGAAACAAAGTTTCCGACAAACTTGCAAAATGCGGCTTTACCGTTACAAAATCGGATAAAGTCAACGCACCTGTAATTGACCAGTTGCCCGTTGCTGTCGAGTGCAAAGTTACAGACATTCAGGAAGAATTCGGTGAAACAAGAATTGTCGCTGAAATTATCGGCTTGAAAGCAGATGACAGCGTACTCACTGACGGCAAAGTTGACCTTTCCAAAGTGCACCCGATTATGTTTGATTCCGTTGCCAGATGTTACCGTGAAATCGGTGAAATTGCAGGCGGTGCATGGTCGGCAGGTAAAAAATTTATGTAATCAAATTCAAAAGGAGATTAAAATGATGGACAGCAAGATGATTTATGCAAGATTGAACAAGGTGTTTCGTGATGTGTTTGATGATGAAAGCATCACCGTCAACCCAAAAACCACTGCCAACGACATTGAGGACTGGGACAGTCTGGAACACATTACACTGATTTCGGCCGTTGAAAGAGAGTTCAAAATGAAGTTCAAAATGGGAGAAATTTCCTCCATGAAAAATGTCGGTGAAATGGCAAGTATCGTTGCCGCCCGTGGCAAGTAATCAAATTTACCCGCAAACGCCAAAATGCCGCTCTGTCATACGGCAGAGCAGCATTTTGTCAGTTTTTTTTGATTCTGACAGGTTTTCCGCAGTAGTGGACAACGAACCGATAGTATGATATAATAAAAAATATTTGAAATGAAAGAAGCGATTCGGAAGTGAGTACACTGCAAATCAATGAAACACTCTTTACGGGCAGACCTGACACTGAACGGATTCCAAAAGAAAATGCGGTATATGATATGCTGGACAGACTGCAAATCAACTATTGGCGGATTGACCATGATGCCGCAGATACGATGGAGGACTGTATCAGAATTGCCGAACTGCTTGGAACAGAAATCTGCAAAAATCTGTTTCTATGCAACCGACAGAAAACAACTTTTTATCTTCTTATGATACCTGCCCACAAGGAATTCCGTACAAAAGATCTCTCTCGGCAGATTAACAGTGCCCGTTTGTCTTTTGCAGGGACAGCGTATATGGAAGAATTTCTGCATATTGAACCGGGTTCTGTGAGTGTGCTGGGCCTGATGAATGACAAGGAAAATCACGTACAGCTTTTGATTGACGAAGATGTTCTGCAAAAGGAATTTTTCGGATGTCACCCGTGCATCAATACATCAAGCCTGAAAATCCGAACAGATGACCTTCTCCGAAAAATCTTGCCCGATATAAAGCATGAAGCAATCGTGGTGAAACTGTGATGAATGATTTCAATGCTCTTCTGCAAACAGTGATAGCCGAAGCAAAAGCCATCCGTATACCGATATCGGACCTGATACAGCCGGACATACTTGTCAACAGACGGGCGAAAAAACGGTTCGGACAGTGTATTTTAAAAAACGGCGTGTATACGATTGAACTGTCGGAAAGGCTTTGCAATGCTCCCGAAAAGTCCTGCAAACAGACGATTGCCCATGAACTGATACACACCTGCAAGGGCTGTGATAATCACGGAAATCTCTTCATGCAGTATGCTGACAGAATGAACAGGCATTACGGCTATCATATCAAGAGAACAAACTCCTGTGAGGAAATGGGTATCCCTCAGGAACCGGCAGAAAAAAATGTCCGTTATATCCTGCTGTGCCGGAAATGCGGTATACAAATCAGGCGTGAAAGATATTCCGCAGTGGTTGCCTATCCGTCACGCTATCATTGCCGCTGCGGTGGTGCCCTGGAACGAATCAAATAAGAAAAAGGAAAGAGTGAATATGATGAAAAAAATACTGACAGCGGTTCTGACAGCAATGCTTGCGGTTGCTGTGTGTGGTTGTGAGGGAAAAATCCCCAATCCCGATGCAGATGAAGACAATATTTCTTATGTCGAATCCTCTCAGAATGAGGAAAAAGAAGTTTCTGTGATTTCCAGAGATAAAGTGCAGACAGTTTCCGCTCCAAGTGACAGTATCAGCTTTGACAAAGCCTGTGAACTGATTGACAGATGCAGTATGGACGAGTTGGAACTGCCCCAGAGTGCCAAAGATTTCCGGAAATATTATTTTGCAACGGTGGACTATTACGGAAAACCTTATTATTCCGTTTATTTTTACACGGAAACCAAGGATACAAAGGTGTTTGTCGGTACAAATATTTTAGTTGCCTGTGACGGTGGCGTGATTCTCAAGAAAAAGTGGACAGGCAATTATGAAAAAGTGCAGACGGATACTGCCGAAAATGAAAAGACATTAAAAGAACTTTATCCCGATGCGAAAATTGCTCCTGCCGAAGCATTGCAGGCACTTGTCGGAAAAAATCTGAAACTGGAATATGACCTGTCTAAATATGTGTTTGAATTTTCTGACGGGACGGCTGAAATACAGGGAATGGTTTGCTTTGCCGTGATGCCGAAACTGGAGCTTTCCAATTCCATACAGCTTTCGGGAAAACTGTATATCAATACAGACGGAAGCGGCAGTGTCTGGAAAGCCGATCCTGCCGAAGCAGGAGAATATATTGAACTGGAATAAATTTTGTGATACAATATTTTTACAGGAGATGATCGAATGTCATTGGAGCCTATCAAAATCAAACATCCTATTACCAAAATCCTTGTCAGCAAAGTGAATCAGTCTTTTTCATCGGCGTATCGGAAAAGCGATACCACATCGTCAAGTGATTTGAAACGTATCAGAAATACGCTTCATGAAAAAAGCCGGGAAAGAAAAAAGAGCAGGAAGATTATTTTCTCAAGAACGGAAATGGAGGGGATTCCTGTTGAAATCACTTCTCCGAAAAATAAAATGAGTGAAAATATGATTTTTTATATTCATGGCGGAGCCTATATGATAGGACTTATATCATACAGTCAGCGTTATGCGGAAATGCTGGCAGTAGAATCAGGCTGTACGGTTTATGCGATAGACTACTCTCTTTCACCTGAAAATCAATATCCTGTTGCCCTTGACGAATGTGAGAAGGTCTATCTGAAACTGAGAAAAGACCATCCTCAAAGTAAAATTGCTTTCATAGGGGACAGTGCAGGAGGAGGTTTTTGCGTTTCTCTCACCCTGCGTCTGAAAGCCAAACACCTTGCAATGCCTTCCTGTATGGTGGTTCATTCGCCTGTCATGGATCTGAGCGGAAAGCTTGACAGAACTGTCAATGTCAATCAGGATGAAATTATCAGACCTTCCCGTTTTCACATTGCGGCAGATATTTATGCGGGAACGGCAGATACGAAAAATGATGAAATATCGCCTGTCTATGGAGATTACACAAATTTTCCGCCTGTTTTTATTACCGTTGACAAACATGAAACCATGTTTGCGGATTCCATAGAGCTTGACAGGCTCATTGAAAAAGCCGGCGGCATTGTGAAAACTGTCACAATAGACGGTTCGTTTCATGCTTTTGCAGTCATGGGAATGTTTTCCCCCGAATCCGCAAAGCTCATGAAAGAATATACAGCGTTTATCCGACAAAATTTTTAAAAGGAGTGTTTTGAGATGATAGTAAAACCGAAAATCAGAGGCTTTATCTGTACAACAGCCCATCCCGACGGATGCAGGGCTATTGTAAAATCCCAGATTGACTATGTAAAATCCCAAAATCATGCAGAGGGCTTTAAAAAAGTGCTTGTGATAGGCTCATCAATGGGTTATGGACTGGCTTCCAGAATTACAGCGGCATATTCATTTGGTGCGGCAACATTGGGCGTTATTTTTGACAAGCCCGCAGGCGGCTCCAGAACAGCAAGTGCCGGCTGGTACAATACAGCTGCTTTTGAGGAATTTGCCCACGCTGACGGACTCTATGCCAAGACCGTCAACGGTGACGCTTATTCCAAAGAAATCAAAGACAAAGTGATTGAAATTATCAAAAATGACTTGGGCAAAGTGGATATGGTAGTGTACAGCCTTGCAGCTCCCAGAAGAACGACTGCTGACGGCACTATATACAGCTCCGTTTTAAAGACAGTAGGGGAGAGCTACACCAACAAAACCATTGACCTGAAAAACAATACTGTCAGTGATATTACCGTAGAACCTGCCACAGAAGAAGAAATTACCGCTACCATCAAGGTGATGGGCGGTGAGGACTGGCAGGACTGGATTACTGCTCTGAAAGCGGCTGATGCGATTGAGGAAAATGCTGTTACAGTTGCCTATTCCTATATCGGACCTGCAATCACACACCCCATGTATGCAGACGGCTCTATCGGCAAGGCAAAAGACCATCTCTTTGAAACGGCAAAAGCCATCACCAATGCAGATGACGGCATTAAAGCCTATATTTCCGTGAATAAGGCACTTGTTACCCAGTCCAGTGCGGCAATTCCGATTGTACCGTTGTATATTTCCATTCTTTACAAAGTTATGAAAGAACAGGGGCTGCACGAGGGATGTATTGAACAGATGTGCAGACTGTTCAACACTAAGCTGACAAAAACTACGGCTGTTACAGATGAACCCTGCCGTATCAGAATGGATGACCGGGAAATGCAGGACAATGTTCAGAATACGGTCAATAAGCTGTGGAGTGAGATTGCCACCGATAACCTTGATACCCATGCAGATTTGAACGGCTATCATGCAGATTTCTACAAGCTGTTCGGTTTTGGTGCAGACGGCATTGATTATGAACAGGATGTCGATATTGACAGACCAATCGAAACAGTATAATACAAAAACCGGTATGCGGCGGTGCATACCGGTTTTTTGTCATTTTTCTGTAAAATATCTTGTTACGGCAAAGCTTTTGAAGTCATTGACCAGATTTTTCATGTGTACGGAAATCTCTTCGGGACTTTCTTTCATTCCCGTCTGAATCCACTTGATAACACTGCCCGATATTCCGTAAGCAAAAAACTCTGAAAGGAATTGAATATCAGGTTCGTTGACAGAATAGCCCTGTGTGAGCTGTCCTAAAATATCGTCAAGCACTTTCGTAATGACTTTCAGAAAGTAATCACGGAATTCATCGCCGTAAGGTGTATTGATGGCATTGGTATAGAATTTCGCATTGTCTTTGATGATGAGCAGGATTTTTAAAAGCTTTTCGCTCCAGTTTTCAATCGTGAGACCGTCTGTCAGCGGCATGATGACATCTGTATAGAAAATCCAGTTCAAAAGCTCATATTTGTCCTGAAAGTGATAATAAAATGTCTGACGGTTCAAACCACATTCCGATGTAATATCGGCAATGGTGATTTTTTCAAAAGAGCGTTTTGTCATGATTTTTTTAAAACCGTCAGCGATTGCTTTTTTGGTAACGGATGATTCTGCCATGATTTTTTCCCCCGATACATTAATATCGACAAGAATATCATAGCATAAATTTTTCAAAAATTCAACCGTTAAAAGTTTTCTGAGTAAAATTGCCGAATCGGAAGGGGAATTTTTGGGAGTAATCATCAAATTTGAAAAAAATTCTTTATTTTATTTAAAATATATGGAAAAAGTGTTACAATATCATCAGAGGGCAAAAACAGTGGATGTTTTGCCTTGCAACATTATATTTTTAAGGAGAGTGAATTGTATGAGCAGTTCAACAAGGTTCGGACTGGGAAGAAAAATTGCGGGTATTTTTCTTTCTACCGCAATGGCTGTGTCAGCCTTTACGGGACTTGGCGGAGTACTGCCTTCCGTAACGGAGGTTAGTGCCGCATCCGCAGCGGATTACGGCTTGATGGATACCTGTCAGGACGGAGTTATCCTCCATGCGTGGCAGTGGTCGTTCAACAACATCAAGGCAAACATGGCCAAAATCGCAGAAGCAGGTTATACCTCTATCCAGACATCTGTCATCCAGCAGGCAAAGGAAGCCACAAAAGGCAAAACCAATTCTGTATGGTGGGTGTACTATCAGCCGGCTAATTTCACCATTGACAACACAGGCAATTCTGCACTCGGCACGAAAGCAGAGTTTGCCGCTATGTGCGAGGAAGCTCACAAGTACGGTATCCATGTCATTGTAGACGTGGTCGCCAACCATCTCGGCAATCAGAATAAGTATGACATTTCGACTGCTGTTCCCTCGGACATCAGAAATGATACAAGCTGCTGGCACACCGAGGGCTTTACCGAAATCAATTACAGCAGCCGTTACAGCATTACTCACGGCAGTATGGGCGGCTTACCTGACCTCAACAGCGAAAATACCAAAATTCAGAACTATGTCATCACCTATCTGAAAGAATGTATCGACTGTGGTGCAGACGGTTTCCGCTTTGACGCAGCCAAGCATATCAGTATCCCCTCTGAGGGCAGTCAGTATACATTCTGGTCCAATGTCATTCCTGCCGCCAAGAGCTACTATAAGACCAACGGTACATATGATGCTCTGTACTGTTACGGTGAAATTCTGGGCGGTACAAGCGGTCCGGCTATTTCAGGCTATACCCAATATATGGCTGTTACGGACGATTCTACCGGCAATGATATCAGAAAGAGCGTTGTCAACGGCAATGCCGGCGGTGCGGCAACCTCCTATTACAATTTGCAGGCAGGCCCTGCCAACAGCGTTCTCTGGGCGGAATCCCATGATACCTACTCCAACGACAGCAAGGAATCTACGAATGTATCAGATTCCAATATCAATAAAACATGGGCACTTGTAGCCTCCAGAAACAAGGCAACGGCTTTGTATTTTGCCCGTACCAACGGCTACAGGGGCGGTGACATCGGAAAAATTTACTCGACACAGTGCTTTAATAAGGAAGTTGCAGAAGTCAATAAATTCCATAATTACTTTAACGGTCAGAGTGAATACCTTGCATACAGCGGTTCGATTGCCTATAATGAGCGTGGTACCAGCGGTGCGGTACTTGTCAACGTAGGCGGCGGCTCTACATCTGTCAGCGTGACTGCCAACAAGATGGCAAGCGGCACTTACAAAGATCAGATTTCCGGCAATACCTTTACCGTATCGGGCGGCAAAATTACAGGTAAAATCGGCAGCACAGGAATCGCTGTTATATACAATATCGACACATCCGCATCTGTATCTGCTTCCCCTGCAACAGGTGCCGGCTTTACGGGTGATACCCTGACAGTTACCCTCAATGCCAAAAATATCACCTCTGCCAAGTATACGACTTCTGAGGGTGCGTCGGGTACTTATACCAACGGCACCAAAATTACTGTCGGTGCCAAAACTGCCATAGGTTCAAGCGTTACCGTAACGGTTACGGGTACGGACAGCAGCGGCAAAACGGTGACACAAACTTATACCTATACCAAAAAGGATCCTGCCGAAAAAGTCATGATTTATTTCGACAATTCTTCTATGAACTGGAAACAGGTATATGCCTATATCTATGACGACAGCGGTGCAACAACACTCCAGAACGCTGCATGGCCGGGTCAGGCGATGACCTATAACAGCAGTCTGAAACTGTATGAAATGGCAGTATCCGATGATCTTGTCAACGGCAATGTGATCTTCACGGAGAGCAGCAACGCCACCACCAACCGTTATCCTGCCGATATGCAGCCCGGACTTTCCATAGGCGGCAAATCAATGATATTTGAGCGTCGCACGTGGGCACAATATACCCCTGTGAATGTATCGGCTGTTTCGGCTTCCCCTGCAACGGCTGCAAGCTTTACGGAGGATACCCTTTCCGTTACACTCAACTGCCAGAATGTCACTTCTGCCAAGTATTCCACTTCCGAGGGTGCTTCGGGTACGTATACGAACGGTACAAAAATTACTGTCGGCAGCAAGACTGCTGTGGGTGCCAACGTGACGGTAACGCTGACAGGTACCGGTACAGACGGAAAGACGGTTACAGCTGCCTATACTTATACCAAAAAAGCTCCTGCTGAGAAAGTCATGGTTTACTTTGACAATTCATCTTATAAATGGAGCAAGGTTTACGCCTATATCTATGATGAAAGTGTTTCCCCGACGGTGAAAAATGCCGCATGGCCGGGTGTTGCCATGACTTACAACAAAGAGCTTGAACTGTACGAAATGGAAGTAGATGAAACGCTTTCCAATGGCAGAGTTATCTTTACCGAAAGCAGTTCCGCTGTCACCAACCGTTATCCTGCCGACCAGAAGCCCGGACTTGCCTTGAATAACACATCTATGGTGTTTGTTGCCAATCATGGCTGGCAGATATATGAAAAGCCTGTTGTGGAATTCACCAACAACTCCGAGCTTTCAACAAGTAAAATCTCTCTCGGAAAAACTGTTACCATCAACTGTCAATCCACGGGTGCCACAGGTGATGTGACATACAGTATTCACTACAAGAAAACCTCTGAAAGCAAGTGGACAACCAAACAGAATTTCTCTGCTAATGCATCTGTTTCTGTCAAACCTGCCTATGCAACCACCTATGATGTATGCGTGAAGGCGAAGGACAGCACAGGCACGATTCTCAAAAAGTACATGACACTCACCGTTACGGCGAATGCCAATACCAATCTGTCAAATACATCGACGATTTCAGCATCTTCCGTAGCGTGTGATACCAAGGTTACAATAAAATGTGCAAGCACGGGCGGCACAGGTACAACCTACGCTGTCTACTACAAGAAAACGACTGACAGTGCATGGACAACCAAACAGAATTTCAGCACCACTACAACAGCCTCTATCAAACCTGCCAGTGCAACCCCGTATCAGATTTGTGTCAAGGCGAAAGACAGTGCCGGCAATATTGCCAAGCTGTACTTTGACCTGACGGTCACAGCCAATGCCAACAGTACGCTGACCAATACTTCAAAGCTTTCCGCCGAATCGGCAAAGACCGGTGATACAATTACAGCTGCCATGTCAGGTACAGGCGGCAAAGGTACAAACACCTATGCTGTTTATTACAAGAAAACGACGGATACCAAATGGACAATGAAACAGAATTTCTCTTCAACCGCTTCTGCAAGCCTGAAATTTACCGCTGCTGCAAAATATAATGTATGCGTGAAAGTGAAAGACACTTCCGGAAGTATTGCCAAGAAATATTTTGTTGTCACAGTGAAGTAAAATGAAAGGACTGCTGCAAAATGTTCTTTTGCAGCAGTCCGATTTTTTGTGGAAAACACCCGTACAGTGAATGACTGTACGGGTGTTTTGTGTCAACTGATAAGTCTGAGTTTTCCGATAAACGGAATATCTTTAGCTTTTCCGGCTTTAATATTACTGATGGAGAAAGCAATCATAAAAATGGGAATAGAGTAGCATATTCCAAAGAAAATCAAATCTACAATCCAGCCGTACCATTCCAGCATGAATGTCACACGGTTGGTACAAGCCATACCGACAAAGCCGGCAAAAATCGAGAAAAGTATCGTACAGGGAATCATGGTGATTAAAATCAGCAGTCCTTGATTGCCGTAGAACCGTGAAAAACGGGAATTGGAACTAAAGACAAAGGGAGTCCAGAATGTTACTCCAAAGCAGGCAAGAATAGCCATTTTTTGATTTTTAGCGGCATCGTTTTTGTCATATTCAATCGTGTGGTCTTTGGTATTTTTGATATTTTCAATCCATTCCTTGAGATTTTTTGGTTTTTCCTTAGCGACAGGCTGTTGTACCTGAGCGGTGTCTGTTTTTTCAAACTTGAAGTTTTTGGATACTTCGTAAGGATTTTCTTTTGGTTCTTCGGGAACAGGTTCCGGTTCTTCTTCAGGCTGAGCAGGTTCTTCCGGTTCGACAGGGGCGGCTTCTGCTGTTTCCTGATGTACAGGAGTTTCTTCCGGGGCAGGTTCCTCAATGACAGGCGGCTGCTGTTCCTGAGGCTGTTCGTATTGTTCGGCAGACTGCTGTTCATAGGGTTCCCGAGACGGTTCATATTGTTCGGCAGGCTGCTGTTCATATGGTTCCTGCTGATAAGGCTGTTCATAGCCGTTTTGGTAGGTTTCCTGCTGTTGATACAGTTGCGGCTGCTGCTGATAGCTGTTGTTCTGATACTGATTCTGCGGATAGGGCTGTTGCTGCTGATAGCCGTTATTCTGATATTGATTCTGAGGATAAGGCTGTTGCTGATATTGATTCTGCGGATAGGGCTGCTGCTGCGGATAGCCGCTGTTCTGATACTGATTTTGCGGATAGGGCTGTTGTTGCGGATATTGCTGCGGCTGCTGATATTGATTCTGCATATAGGGCTGTTGTTGCGGATAGCCGTTGTTCTGATACTGATTCTGCGGATAGGGCTGTTGTTGCGGATAGCCGTTATCCTGATACTGATTCTGCGGATAGGGCTGTTGTTGCTGATAGCCATCCTGATACATAGGGTCATATTGCTGCTGTGGCTGAGGCTGTCCGAATTCCGTCAGAAACTCATCGGAGCCGCATACATCACAGTATTCCGCATTATCCGGCATGGAAGTGCCGCAAACTGCACAAATTTTCATAGATATCCTCCTTACACACCATCATAATATGATTATAATAAGATAAAAACTTTGGCAAAAAAAGCATATTCATTTCATTTATTATAGTATATTTTGAATATTCTTGTCAATATCAATACAAAATTTAATTTGACAAAACAAAAGCAACCGCTGACAAAGCGATTGCTTTTGGAAGAATTATCTCCATTTTCCGAGAAACTTTTTCGGCTGATGAGAGACCGGCTCATCAAAATAATTGTTTTGAAAAATATCATAGCTGTTTTTAATCAGCCATTTGGTATACTGATGGCCGAGTTTTTTTTCAACCAGTTCATAAGCGGCTTGGGTATTGGGAGCACGACGCACCATAGAATGGGCATCACTGCAAATCAGGTGAGCCAGTTCCCAGTTGATATACTGCAGGGCACTGACACCTTTTACGCTGACACCGCTGACAACGGCAGCCGCATTGACTTGTGCGACGCAGCCCATTGATACCAAATCATACAGTTTCACAGGATTTTCCGTAAAAAAATCATATCGTTCCACATGAGCCAGAATGGGAGTATATCCCTTTTCAATTATGGACTGCAAAGTGCGTGTCATACCGTAGGGACGGTTGTTGACAGGAAATTCTATGAGGATATAATTGGTATTCTCAAAGGCCAGCTTTGACAGATCCATTTCTGTCAGACGCATGGAAAAATAAACTTCTGCACCGAGTTTGGTTTCCAATTCAAGCTGTCGAAATTCATCTGTTGCCTGTAAATGATGCCAACTGTTTTCTCTTGCTGTGAGGAAGTGATCCAAAATCTGTCTTTCGGGATTGAAGTGGGGGGTAAAGACAATTTTTTGAATTCCCTGACGTTTTTCTTCCCGAAGAAGTGCGACAGATTCTTCAAGGTTTTGTGCTCCGTCGTCGATTCCGGGAAGAATATGGCAGTGCATATCTATCATACAGTATCACTCAATCCTCATCTTGATTTTCGTCTTTTTTCTTGGATTTTCTTTCATTGCCGTATCCGTAGTAACCGCCATAGTAGTAATAATAGTTATAAGAAGAATATTTGGAATAAGAGTAGGCACGGGCAGATTTTTCACTGTAAATGCTGTAAACAGCACCCAGAATTTTGACACCGGCAGAATCCAGATTTTTTTTGGCTTTCACGACAAGACCTTTTTCGGTAGCATCGTGCTTGACGACAAGCAGGGCACCGTTCATAAATCTTCCCAGAGCAGCCGCATCTGTTACCAGCAGAACAGGCGGTGTATCATAGATAACGTAGTCATACATACCTTCCAGTTCATCAATGACATCCTTCATTTTGGTACTGGAAAGAAGCTCTGACGGGTTAGGCGGGGTAGCACCTGCCAGTAAAATATCCATATTGGTTCCCGTTACATTTTTGATTGCTTTTTTGAGTTCGATTTCCCCCTTGAGGACATTGGTCAGACCTTCTGTATTTCTGTTGACCTTGATAAACCTGTGCACACTGGGGCGGCGGAGGTCACATTCCACGAGACACACTTTTTTGTCATAGCCTGCAAGCGTCAGGGCAAGGTTGACAGAGACATTGGTTTTTCCCTCATTGGCAAGAGTAGAGGTAATCATGATTTTTTTACAGTCCTGAGCGGCTGTAATAAATTCGAGGTTGGTACAGAGCATTTTATAGGCTTCCACATAGGTAAAAGGAGCATTTTCATCAGCAACGCTGAAAAGCTGTTTGGTAATAGGTTTTTTATGTTTTTGACGACTCATGGCTGGTTGAACTCCTTTCCGTCTACTTCAGGGATAATACCGATCAGGGGAACATTGAGAGTATTGAGAATATCGTCTTCTGTTTTAAAGGTATTGTTGAACATTTCTTTCAGGAAGACGATCAGAAGGATCAGAACCAATCCTGCCAGAGCACCGATCAGGGCATTTCTTCTGAGATTGGGGCTGACAGGTTTTCCGCTGTTGTCGATTTTGGCGGCACTGATAACTTTTACAGAGCCGGCCTCTACTTTGTCAACGATGATGGGAGGAGCCACTTCTACGATTTCGGCAACGACCTTGCGGGCAAATTCGGCATTGGTGTTTGTCATAGCGATTTTGACGACCTGAGTAGAGTTCACGGAAGAAACGCTGATACGGGAATTCAGCTGTTCATAGCTCATATTCAGCTGAAGATTGTCGATGACCTGCTGCAGAACGGTGTCTGACTTGATAATGATAGAATATACTTCGGCAAGGTCCTGTGCGGCCGTCAATTCGGTAGTAGTGACAGTGGTTTTCTCGTTGGACTTATTGTTGACAATAATCATGGCACTGGCAGAGTACTGCTTGGCGATAAAGAATGAGGAATACAGATAAGCACCTATTCCGAATATCACAGTGACAATGATAATGGCAATCAGGTATTTTCGCAGGATACCGAAAATGACACGAAGGTCAATTTCTTTTTCGGACTGCTGCTCTATTTTTTCTTCCATATACACACTCCTGTTCCTGTCGTCTCCACAAACGACAAATATTATAATATAAGCAATTCTATCAAATTATAATCATTCTCGGAGAGGATGTCAATATCATGCCGTGATTTTCAACTTTTTGCCTAAAACTTGCGGATGAAAAAAACGGAAAATAGATATTTTTTTGTAAAGGGAATTGACAGAAAAATACACATATTTTTGTTTGATGACAAGAAAATATATTTGTTGCAGAATGTTTTTTGTTATTTGATATTTTTACTTATAAATATCGTGAAAATTATGAAAAATATACAAAAAAATTTAAGGTTTCACTTGACATATGGCGTTTTTTTGTGTTATGATGTTGCTGTCGGATGTTCTTTGGGTGAAAAAGGAACATTCAAAAATATTTTATTTTAGATTGGAGAAATCGAAATGAAAAAAAGTTTGGTAAAAATCCTTACTCTCGCACTTGCAGCCGCAACCGTTGCAGGTATGTCCGCAATGGCAATGCCCGTATCCGCATTGAGCGATACGAACACAGCAACCATTACCGTTATTGATGTAAACGATAAGGGTAAAACAACAGAAAAACCCACTGTTTCTGCTTATCGTGTACTGGAAGCTACCTACAACGGTACTGCATTCGGCGGCTACAAGGTGGCAGATTCTGTAAAAAGTGTTGTCAGCAAGCCGGAAGACCTGTACTCTGACAAAATTACGGGTGAACTGATTGCCGATATGGCTGCTGCAATCGTTGAAAACAAGGTGGCTGCTACGACTACACTGACAGCAGCTGCTACTGACGGCGTTTATACCGCAGATGTACCCGCAGGCGTTTATCTTATCCTTGTAACAAGTGCAGAAGCAGTTGTCTATAATCCGGGCGTTGTTTCCGTTAATGTAAAAGGTGATAATACTCTGGAAACAAACAATAAGAGTCTTGATATGGCTGACAGAAAAGTAAACAATGTTACTTATATCAAATCGGAAACACCTGACTTTAACAAGGACATCGTTTCTGCAGAAACAAAAGGCCCTCAGGGCGATACGGTTGCATGGGGCGATAGGGTCAGCTTCCAGCTCGACGAAATGACCATTCCCAGCTACTCTGACGCTTACGTTAAGACCAGTGCTGATGACAGTCTTGTATATGAGATTACAGATACGCTCGATAAGGATTCTTTCTCCGGCATTAACGGTCTTACTGTTACAGTAGGCGGCAAAACTGTAACAGCAGCTGATGATACTTTCGACCTTTATTATCAGGGTGCAAAGGTAAATCCGGGTACGGCGGGTAATGCCGGCGGTGCTGCTACAAACTTTAAGGTTTCCTTTAAAGATTCCTTTATCCGTGCACATCTCGGCGAGGCTGTACAGATCAACTATGATTCTGTTTTCACATCTAACGCAACTTTGAACTATGCCGAAAACAAGAACGTCGCTACACTCAATTACAGTAACGATCCGAGCGACCTGTCAAAAACCCATGAACTGACAGATGTTACATATCACTATACATTCGGTATCGACGCAGATATTGACGCAAAAGCCGAAACAGCAAGCGGTAACAAAGAAACTTATGAACTGAATAAGGTTACCGAAAAGAGAGCAACCGCCGGTGAATATGTAAACGGTACCGGAATCGCAGATACGGACGGCAGTATCGGAAAGATGGGACAAGCTACCAGCGTGAGCAACAAGCCTCTTGCCGATGCAGAGTTTACTCTGTACAGAGATGCAGCTTTCACGGATGTTGTTGATGTAACAAAGTCTGATGCCAACGGTCATATCACTTTCAAAGGTCTTGATGAGGGTACTTATTACATGAAGGAAACAGGTACTCCTAAGGGTACCGTTACCTATGCAAAAGATGAGAGCGTATATGAAATTACCATTTCAGCAACCCTTAACGCTACATCCGGTATTATGGAAAGTTATACGATTTCCACAAAGAAAGACGGTGCAGCAGTCGGTTCTGCAACTTATACGAATACCCCTGCTGTTAATGACGATTACAGTGTTACCAACACAATCGAGCATAATGTAGATCAGGTTGAAATCGTCAATACTCCTCTTGCCGAACTTCCTGCAACAGGCGGTATGGGTACGATCGCTATTACACTCGGTGCAGCTGTCGGCATGGCAGGCTTCATGACACTCTACATTGTCAACAAGAAGAAAAAGGAAGAAGAAAACGCTTAATTTTATTAATGTAATGGATAAGCCGGCAGTACAGCTTGCTGTCGGCTTGTCTGACAAAGGGGATACTCGATGGAACGAAGGAAACGAAAACGCAATATCCGTGTATTGATTTCTGTGATCTCAATCATAGGCTTTCTGCTCTGTACAGTTGCCTTGCTGTACCCTGTCATCAGCGACAGATGGAACAGATACCGTGATTCTTTGCTGATTACGGAATACAATGAAAAAGTAGTGAATATTGATCGTTCCGAGTATGAGGCGGCTATCAAAAAAGCCTCCGACTATAACGAGTACCTCATTACACAGAACAGAAATATCGTGACCGATGCCGAGTATGAACCCGATGACTATTACGAAACACTGCTGAACTTTACGGGCAACGGTATTATGGGATATGTCGAGATTCCCAAAATCGGTGTGACGGAACCTGTCTATCACTATTCGACAGAGGTGTCGCTCGGTCTGGGAGTCGGTCATATTCACGGAAGCTCTCTTCCGACAGGCGGTGAAAATACCCATACGGTGCTTACAGGACACAGAGGTCTGCCAAATCAGAAATTTTTTTCCGATCTTGACAAGATGGAGATCGGCAATAAGTTTTATATCCATGTTTTCGATCAGGTGCTCGCCTATCAAATATATGACATCAGAGTCATTGAACCGACAGATGTCAGCGGACTCATGATTGAAGACGGAAAAGACCTTGCCACTCTCGTTACCTGTACGCCCTATGGTGTCAATACACAACGCCTGCTGATTATGGGCAGACGGGTACCGTTTGACCAGACGCAGGTAGATGAATACGGCATGGTAACAATCGAATCACACGCAATCGTGATAGATCCTGCGGTATGGGTTTTTGTGGGATTTATGCTTTTTATTACGATACTGGTTGTTTCTACTGCCATCCGAAAAATACTGCAAACAAGAAAATCAAAGAAAGGCGGTTCGGCATGAAATTAAAATGTTTTTCAGTATTTATCTCATTGTTAACAGTAATGCTTTTTGTTATGACCGAACCTGCAGTGATTCATGCTGCAAACGATAATTATATGCCTGACCTTGATACAAGTCGGGCAAAAAGTCTGACAATCTATTTCTATACGCAAATCAATGGTGTTGATACACCTATCGACGGTGCAGAGGTTGCTGTCTATAAAGTGGCTGATTTACAGACACACGGCGGCTCTGCCGACTATACCCTGTCAGAGGAATATTCCTCCCTACAGAAAACAAGCAAAGGTAAGGATGTAACCTTTGACGGAATCACTGTAACGGAGTCGGTGCAACTTTCCGAAAAACTGGCGGATCTTGTGAATACTCCTAACGGAACAGCTGTGACAGACACCCAGGGAAAATGTACTTTCAATGATCTGGAACAGGGAATGTATCTGGTCAGGGAAATTTCCAAAAGCGGCACTGCCGGAAAGTTCCAGACATTTGCCCCCTATCTGATTTCGGTTCCGTTGGCAGTCAACTATACGGATGTCAATGAATGGCTGTATGATGTCCTTTCCGAACCGAAAACCAAGGTTTCTTCCGATACTCCCGGTGAAGTCTCACAGGGAAGCGGTGAATATTCCGATACTCCGAGTGAAGTTTCACAGGCAAGCGGTGAATATTCCAAGCCGGAGGAATCTCAAAAAGAGTCTCAGCCTGCAATTTCACGTCCCGAAAGTTCTTATCCTCAAAGCTCGAGCTCACAGCCGCAGGAAAGCAGTTCTGTCTGGACAGGTGATGCGTCTGTCAATCTGTGGATGGCAGGCCTATGGGGCATATCACTGATCATTGTGTGCATCACGATGGTAAAATCCAAAAAGAAGGAGGCGGATGAAAATGAATAAGTTCCATACTGTCGGCAGAAAACTGCTGGCTGTTCTGGCAGCGGCAGCCGTTCCGTTGACGGGCGTATTTTCATCTGCCCCTCTTGTACAGGCGGCAGGTAACGAGAGTACTTCTACCAAGACAAGCTCTGTACTAAACGCCGGTCAGACGGGAAATACTACCATTGAGGGCAGAAGTATTTCAAAAGCATCCAACGGCTATCTGGACTATACCTATACGGGTAATATCTTTACTGCTAAATCCAGCCTGTATGATTACCGTTCGGATAATGAAATCAAGGGTGAAACGATCTATTCCACAGCATCGGGTTATACAGATCCGTATACCATTTTGAACAGGGCAATCTCTCAACAGGTAATTTCTTCCTCTTCGGAAAACCTGACTATTATGTATGAGAGTGATCAAGCCAGCAACAATGATATTAAAGTCCAGTTGTTCGGAGAAGGAAAAAATAACGGCTCTCCTGGAGCAGCTATGACATATGATTCCTCTCTCGGAAAATATGTGTATACCGTGAAATATGATGATATTGGATTTGTTCCCGATCAGTTCATTATCAACGGAAACGGCAATTCTTGGCATACCAACACGGTTTACAAAACTTTGGAGAAAGGCAAATCCTATTCTTTCTACAAAGACAATATCACAGAGGGAACGGCTCTAGCTCTTACAAGCGATACCTGTCCCTATGAAGTACCGCTCTATTTCGGCTGTTTCTATCTGGGAGATTATGGAAGCAACTACAATGGAGGAAACAAGGCCGCCTACAGTAATTTCTATTGGCAGGCGAATATTTCCCAGAGAGCGGATACCAGCCATAATAATATAATCAATTTCGATTCCTCTGTTCAGGGATTGGTTGATAATACGCTGAAAGATGGAACTATTTCCCAAAATGGTGTGACACTGCCTTATTTCAGTGATGACTGGGCAGATAATCACCCGGGACTGGTAAAATACTGGCATGATATTGATTTTCCGTTTTATGAAATCAACGTGGATGCTTCCAAAGTTTACGGTGATGGTGTGGGAACGGCAAAGTATTATCAGTTCAACTCCAAAGAGGGAGACAAGTACAGTCTTTATTTTCAGCCGGATGATGCCAAAAAAACCGGTACATATCAGGAAACAACGACTGCCATCAAGTCTCAGTCTACAACAACCCATGATGATGGCACAATCAGCTATCTTCCGTTTAATAAAGAAAATGACTCTCCAAGGAACAATCTGGGTTTTGGTATGACTTTTGAAATGAGTTTCCAGATTCGTTCCGACGGTAAAGTTGATACCTATGATAAAAATGGCAAGCGTACAGGAAAATCTGTCAATGCTACCTTTGAGTTCATGGGTGACGATGATGTGTGGGTATTTATTGATGATCAGCTCGTTCTTGACCTGGGCGGCGACCACAAGGATACGACAGGCATCATTGATTTTGCCGATAGAAAAGCTTATGCCAATGATGCGATCCATATCGGAGAAGGCGGCAACAAAGATAATGTAGAAGGCCATCTCAGCGGTCAGAAAGTGGTGAATCTTCAGGATGTCATGGTACCGGGTACATTCAATGAAAACGATACCTATAATGAAGATAAAGTACATACTCTCAGAATGTTCTATATGGAACGTGGTATGTATGAATCCGACTTGCTGGTAAGATTCAATTTCTCCAATATTAATAACAACTATCTTAAAGTCAAAGAAGTGACGGACTTTGATTCCGCAGGCATTAACAAGGGCTTGATGGAACTGACCCAAAAAGCTGCTGATTATGATGTATTCAACTACAAAATAGCAAACAGCGGTTCCACCGAAGAAGGCGACAGCGGTATCCTTTCTCCTACATACAACTATTATCAGCGTGACAACCTCGGTCAGAAAGCACTCCTTTCAGGAAAAAATGAATATATTCCGTATATTTACCTCGATATTAGCGAAACATTGAACGGCAAGAAATGGAACGCTGACAATGCCCGAATGGGGGCAAAGCTGTCGGGTGACGGACTTGCCGACAAAATCGTTGTAGGTGAAAAAGTAGGGGATTATCTCTATCGATTTGATGTCAGTGGAGGATATACCAAAGTTGATTTCCAAAGGCTTGCAACATCCAGTGATACCGCTTGGAATACGGCAGATATAGGTACATTTGAAGAGGGTGCAACCTATAAGATCACAGGTTGGACAAGTGCAGCATTTGACCATTCCGGCAGTACTACAAAATATCAGGAGAATGATTTTGCTCCCACTCAGGGCGATGCTGTCAAGAATGTCAATTACAACTGGACCGATGAAATGGCAAGCGTTATATCCGGAACGGATACCAACCGCCTTGTTGGTACAACTGACGGCAATGGTACTTTCCGTCTTATGTACGGTACAGATAACAAGGAATCTTCCGCAGAGTTCCTGAAACAGTTCAAAAAGGGCAGTACCATGACTGTCAATCAGCTTAATGGACTGAAAACCGTCACAAGAGGAACAACTCCCGAAACATTTGACAGCGACTTGGGACGCACCGTATCCGAGTATTATTCCACAACCGTAACGGTTGTTGACAAGGGCGGAAATACAATCTTGTCGGGTGCTATGACTGACACGAATTATGCTTATCAGAATACAGGCAATGTTGATGAAAAAGAGCCTGTCCAGATTACCGAAACTTTTGTCAACACTCCGAAAGTCGGTGCGATTACGGTTACCAAACAGCTGAACCCGAATGACAATGTAACAGATGAGTTTGAATTTACCATCAGGCTGTATGATGTATTCGGTGTCAAGGACATGAATGTTACCAATTATCCCGCTGTCGAGGCTACCGTCAACGGTAAGACGGTGACTTTGGGTACTGACGGTACATTTACTCTGAAACGTGATGAAACGCTGACGATTCAGGGCGTTCCCTATGGCACAAAGTATACGGTTACGGAAGTGATTAAAGCCGATTCCAACTATAAGCAGGAAGAAAACGGCAACTCAGCCGCAACCGACCAGAGTGTACATGAGGGAACATTTGATGAGACTCATACGAACATCACTCCTGCAGCGGAGAATCAGGAAACGGTTGTCAATACCCGTCTGACAAACTCTCTTACGCTTTCCAAGGAGCTTTTGGGAGATGATTATTCCAATACAGATGTTGATGAAAATACACCGTTTAAGTTTGAGGTAACACTCTCCGCTCCGACAGGTGTTGATTTGGAAATGTATACATTCACAACGACTCCTTCCGATATGATAGACAACATGGACAACAAAAACAGCTTTACTGTGTGGGTAAGTGTTAATAAGCCGGTTACGATCGATGGAATTCCATACGGTACACGGTATACTGTAAGAGAAATAACTGCAAAGGAGAACTGGTCGAATGACGGTGTCAAAACAGGTGAAATCGGTGAAAATGCATCTGCTGCCACAATCGGCAATACATATACACAGCCTGAACCGGAGTTTGGCAGTCTGACTGTTTCCAAGAATGTCAAAAATTTTACCGGCACAGATGAAATTTCGGATGCTTACAAGGCTTTGAAATTTGATTTTACTGTGACATTGAAAGATGACACGGGAACACTTTTGACAGGTACCGTTTCCTATGACATTACCACTGTTTCCGGTGGTACGGAAACCAAAGGAACCCTTGATTTTGTCAATGGTGCTGCCACTTTCCAACTGTCTGATGACGAGAGCGTGACAATCGAAAATATTCTTGTCGGCTATCAGTACACGGTAGCAGAGTCGTCTGAGATGACAGGCTTTGAACAAATCATTCCCGATAATACACAAGGGATTATCGAAAAAGGTCCCACAGTAGTAGCATTTATCAATCAGGAAATTTTCACGCCTTATGAACTTCCGGCAGCAGGTTTTGAAGACATGAGATGGACTTTTGTCCTGTTGCTTCTGGGCATGGTATCATGCGGACTTGCTTATTGGTACGTCAACCGTGAAAAAGTGCAGAAAGACTAATCTTTCTGCTGTCAGGAGGAGTCTGAGCAATCAGGCTCCTCTGTTTGTTTTGGATAAAAAATAAGTGAGTTCCGTTTTGTGTCGGAACTCACTTATTTTATCGGTTACGGAATCAGAAATTTCTTGATTCGCAAAGAGCTTCCAGCTGTTCTTTATCAAGAATTTCAATATTTTTGTAGCCTGTTTTCAGGACACCGTCTTTGACCAGTTGAGTCATAATTTTGCTGACAGTGACTCTTGATACACCGATAACACTGGCAATTTCTTCATGAGTGGTGCTGACGTTCCTGCTGTTGGGATTGGGGAGGGACTGCATCAAAAAACGGGCGATTCTGCCTTTAGCACCCACAAATGTCATGCTGTCCAGTTGAGAGGATAACATTCTGATAGTCTGTGCCTGCAAACGCAGCAGCTCAAAAGCAATCTGAGGATTTTTGCTGATGATATCCGTCAATATTTCTGTGTTGACCGCAATCAGCTCACAGTTGGTCAGTGCACTGGCAGAGGAAATTCTCGGCTGTCCGTCAAAAAAGGCGGCCTCTCCTAAAATTTCACCTTTGCCGATGACGGACAGAGTTTTTTCCATACCGTTTTCGGATGTCATAAAAATGCGTACCTTGCCCTTTTTCAGATAGTAAAAATAATCTGCTTCTTCGTCCTGGCAGTAAATGGTTGTATTTTTGTCAAAGCACCTTGATTTTCCGATATGCTCAAACATTTCCGTCAAAGTTTTGGGAATACCGTTCTCCATCGTTTTCACCTCTTTTAACAATGTATCACAGTTGACGGATTTTTGCAATAAGCTATCCTCAATTTGAGCATAAAATTTTCAAAGGTGCCGGAAGGGATATCAAACGGTATGAAGAACAATGGAAAAGGTGCTTCCTTGTCCGAGCGTGCTTTCCACTGTGCAGAGACCTTTGTGCATTTCCACGATTTGTCTGACGATAGCCAATCCAAGTCCGGAAACGCCCTTTTTGTCACGTTGACGATAGGTATAATATCTGTTCCAGATATGTTTCCTTTCTTCTTCGGGGATCCCTGTTCCGTGGTCGGTAATACAAAGGATGGCTTGTCCGTTCCGGCAATAAAGATGGACTTCCACCGGATGACCGCCGCTGTTATGTCGCACAGCGTTGTCCAGAAGATTATAGACGGCTCTTTCCAGTCGTCCCGCATTGCCGTTAATTTTAATGTTATCCTGAATATCTGTTTGGATATGACCGTTTTCACGGCTGTAAAAGGTCTGAAAATTGCCGCAAACTCTCCGTACCAGTCCGCTGAAATCCACCTTTTCAAAGGCAGGCTGTGTTTCGGCACTCTGCATTTCGGAGTATTCGAGAATTTCATTGACCATTGCAGAAAGCCTGTCCGCTTCACGGATAATGACTTCAATATCGGCATGACATTGCTCTTCATCGGTACGGGAAATATCCCTGACCATTTCGGCATAGCCTTTAATCATTGTCAGAGGGGTACGCAGATCATGCGAAACATTTGCGAGCAGTTCACTCTGGAAAGTACGGGACTGTTTCAGCTTACGGGAGGTTTCATCTAACACATCATTCAGTTCATCCAGCTCGGAACAAAAGCCTTTTTGGAAATTTACGGAAAAATTTTCCTCTCCGATATGTTCGGCTTTTTTTGTCAGCATAGCGACAGGTCTCGCAAAGCTCCTGGCAATGAACCATGACAGGATAAAGCCTGTTATCAGGGAAAGAGCCGTTCCCCATATCAACTGAACACGAATAATATCCACCGTTGCACCGACAGCATCTAATGTTGTTTTGATATACAAAATGTATTTTTCTTGACTTTCCGATAGGATATATTTACCATAAGTATAAATTCCGTTGACAGTATTTTCATACGTGCCGTTTTCAGAGGTACTCAATGCGAAAAGAAATTCTCCGAAACCGTCAGGCAGATTTCTGTAACTGCCGAAATGTTTTGCTCCATCCACCAGGCGTTTGCCGTTGCTGTCATGGTTTTTAGAGGTGACTCCTTTAAACTGGTCGGAGGAATAGATGATATTGGCGTCACTGTCTGTAATATAGATCAAAATAGAATTGCTTAAAGAAAGCCGGTCGATGATTTCACCGAAATTTTCATCGGTACAGCTTTTTTCAATCTGCTCGGCAGTGGTTTTGATGTTGCTGATGAGCATATCATTGTAGAAATTCTGTAGAAACACAGTCTGCAACAGCCACAGCACAATAAAAATCAGTGCCGTAAACAATACAAAGTACAGCCATAATTTAAGTTTGAACGAGCGTTTATTCTTCAAATTTATATCCCACCCCTCTGATGGTATGGATACAATCCCTGTAAGAACCGAGTTTGCCTCTCAGGAGCTTGATTTGCCAGTCCACCGTTCTGTCATCGCCAAAGTAATCATAGCCCCATACTTCATTCAGAATTTGGTCTCTGGAAAGAACAATTCCTTTATTTTTCACCAGATACAAAAGAATACTGTATTCTTTTGCGGTCAGTTCTGCCTTTGTGCCGTCAATCAGAACTTCATGTCCGAGGGTATTGATGGAAATGCCCCTGCAAGAAATCAAATTTTCATTTTTAGGCTTGACTGACGAGTGCCGTGTGATAATGACATGGATTCTTGCCATTAATTCTTTGGGAGAAAATGGTTTTGTCACATAGTCATCAATGCCCGACTCAAATCCGAACAGCTTATCATATTCCGAGCCTCTTGCCGACAGCATTAAAATCGGAATATCCTTGGATTCACGGATTTTTTTACTTGCGGTAAAGCCGTCCGTATCGGGCATCATCACGTCCATGATAATCATGTCAAAATCCTGTGTTTTACAAATCCGAATCGCTTTTTCACCGTCATCAACGGCTGTGACTTCATATCCCTCACGCAAGGCATATCTTTTGATTAATTCCACAATATCGGGTTCATCATCTGCAATCAGTATTTTTGCCATTTTTGAAAGCCTCCTGTCATTTGCTGATATCTTTATTATATACGAAAACCTGTGTTTTTCATAGAGAGAAAACACAGGTTTTTGTATGATTGAAATTAATGTCTGCCATGTCTGTTCATGGAAGAGTTGGGATTGGTGAATTCTATGCCCAATGCATCACAGACAGCTTCCATCAAGCCGTTGCTGCTGAAAGTGGCACCGCTGACAGTATCAACTGTGGTTTCCTGTGAGGAGATGATTTCCGAAATCACACCGTTTGCCGCACGGGAGAAAAACTGATTGTCATCGGCATAAGATAAAATGGTAATATCCGTAATTTTGCCGTTTGAAACAGTTACCTGTACGGTAGTAGTACCACGATAGCCGGTGCCTGAGCCTGTGTAGGTTCCGTCCGTAAATTTGCCGGTATTGGTGTTTTGAGAAATTTCTTCGGAGATTTGCGAAATTTCACTTTCGGCTAATTCCTGTTCGGAAATTTTACTGATTTCTTCTGACGGTTCAGAGAATTCCTGCTCGCTGACAGTACTTTCAGAAGGTAAACTGCCGAGAGCATTTTCCACGGCTGCGATAATGCCCCTGCTGCTGAAAGTGGCACCGCTGACCGTATCAACATTAGTGTTTTGTACGTTGAGAATTTCAGAAATGACCGAATTTTCAGCCTGTTCAAAGAATTCCCTGTCATCTCGATAGGCATTGACGTTAATATCGGCAATATATCCGTTGCGGACGGTAACAGTAACGGATATATCTCCTCTGTAGCCTTTGGCGGAGCCGGTATATGTACCGTCCGTATAGGAACCGCTTTCAGACTGTTGGACAGTTGTGTTGTTTTCCTGCGGAAGTATGTTTTTTTTCTCTGTCAAGGACAAATCACCTATATAGGAAACACCTGTCAGTGCAGCCGCAGCCATGATTCCTGCTATCACAAAAGCCTTGGAAGCAGACGCATTGTTTCTCGGACAGGCTTCCGTGCATTTCATACAGTTGATGCACTCTCCCGAACAAACGCTTTCATATTCGGAAAGAGGAATCGACATGGAACATTTTTTAGAACACAGAGAACAACTGCCGCATTGATTGGCAGGCTTGTTGATTTTGAAGATTCTGAAACGGGAAACCGGTGCAAACAAGGCTCCCAGCGGACAAAGATATTTGCAGAAAAATCTTTCCACGAACAACGAACCGATAATGATTACAAGCAATAATAATGCTCCCAATGAAAACAGATACTCTGCGGAGGGAACCCCTCTGAATGTCAAATACATTCCAAAAATCGTCCACGGACTCCAGACAGTTTCACCGAAAAGTCCGAAACTCCACACGCCTGCAATGATGAACACAAAAACTGCATATTTGATGTATTTCAGAATCCTGTCAGCTTTTCGGGGAATTTTCACTTTCACGGGGAGATGTTTTCCGCCTGCCCACAAAAGATCCTGCATGGCACCGAACGAGCAGACGAAGCCGCAGAAATATCTTCCGAAAATCAAGGTGACAAGTAATACCGCCGCAAGCAGAATGATTTTTCCTGTATAGGCCTGCAAACGGAATGTTCCGCTGATGACAGCCTTCCAGATGTCACCCAAAGAGGCGAACACTGTAATAAACAATCCCGGAGCAATGAAAAATGACAGTAATTGTATGACTGCCCTGATGATTGGCAAAACAGACAGATGTTTTTTGGATTTCGATTGATTCATAAATATTCCTCCCATACGGCAATGAATCCCTTTTGATAGTTTTATGATACTCCTTGCATATGGAAACAAAAAGGAAAGAATGTGGAAATTGTGTGGAATTTTGCAGATAAAAACAACGGGTGCAGGGCTTTTCAATGCCTGTACCCGTTGTGTGTTACTGATAATTTTTCTGAGCCGCCACCCCCAGTACCTTGGAGGCGACAGGAATGGCTGTGGAAAATCCTGAACCACCGTGTTCTACAATGACAGAGAAGGCCAAAGGACAGCTTTCATCCTTGCAGAAACCTGTAATCCATGCGTGAGCTTCAATACCGTAATCGTCAATTTCAGCCGTACCCGTTTTTGCACAAACATCCAGTGTGTCACTGAAAGCCCATTTGCCGTAATTGTTTTCTACGGTATAGTCCATCATGTCACACAGTTTTTCGGCAGTTTCCTCACTCATCATTCTTTTGCCGTAAGAACGCTTATGCTGAAAGTCGGAATCGGAAATGTTTTCAACGACATAGGGCATCACAGGAACACCTTCGTTGGCGATTGCAGCAGAAATCATTGCCATATTCATAGGGGTTTCCAGAGTGGTGTACTGTCCCACACCCGACCAGGCGAACTGATTTTCATTGGCATCGGAAACATGATATACACTTTTGACCGTTTCCATTCCGTCAAAACGGATACTGTTATTAAAGCCCATTTTTTCTGCCTGTTCGGTCATCTTTTTTTTGCCGAGGTCAATGGCAAGGTGTCCGAAATAGCAGTTACAGGAATAAGTCAGTGCTGTTTTGAGATTGACATCACCCATTGCAAATTCACAGGTGATATCCTTATCACCGATTTTATCTTTTGCGGTGCAGTGATAGTTTCTTGCTTCCACATCCGTCATATTTTCAAGCCCGGCGGCAGCCGTCACCAGCTTGAACGTAGAGCCGGGGGAATAAGCTCCCGACAGTACTCTGTTCAGATAGGCTCCCTCATAGTCGTCATTGGTTTCAAGGTCTTCGGGAACATTCAGAGGATCATAAGTAGGTGTGCTGACCATGCACACAACAGCTCCCGTTTGATAATTATAAAAGACCACGGCTCCTTTATAGCTGCCCAGTGCTTCCAGAGCGGCTTTCTGGAGGTCTGTATCAATCGTCAGAGTAATATCCTTGCCTTTTCGGAGCGTTTTGGGCATACCGAGAGCAAATACAAAATCATATCCTGTCAGTTCCGAACGGTAGAGATTCTGAATGGAGTTGATCATATTGGTGGAGTTATCGCCCACAACATGAAGACAAGCTTTGCGAATCTGTTCGTCATCATTGTAGTATCGCATACCGTCACTGCTGTAAGCCAGAGTGACACCGTTTTTGTCATAAATACTGCCGCCGTATTCCAGATCTCCTGCGGCAGTGAGATGCTGATTGATGGGCATCAAAGTCCATTCTTTGGCATGAAAAACAAGATTGACAGTGTGATAAAACAGTCCCGCAAAAAAAGCGAGTGTCAGCAGCAGAACCATAGCGGAACGTGTACGTATCTTTTTCAAAGAATCACTCCTTATATTTCGATATACTCTGCCTGAACAGAGGAAGGCTTGTGACTGATTTTTTTGTGAGAGTAGGTTCTTTCATCGGCAGCCTTGATAAAGGCGAGAATTCCCCAGCAAGCCATCATACTGGATCCGCCGTAGCTGACAAATGGCAGTGTCACGCCTGTCAGAGGGAACAGTCCTACGACTCCGAAAATATTGAGAGCTGCCTGAAACACCAGCATACCGCCGGCAGTACAGGCTGCCATGGAATAAAAAGTAGAGCGGCTTTTTGTAGTAACCGTTCTGGCATAGAGCATAAAGCCGCCAATGACTGTCGCAAACAGCAGTGCTGTCATGAGTCCCATTTCCTCGCTGATGAGACCAAAAACCAAATCGTTTTCCGAAGCAAACAGATATTGTAAATTGCCGTTGGAAATGCCCAGTCCGAATACACCGCCGCTTGCACTGCATATCAGCGTATTGACCTGCTGATAGCCGTAGGAATCGGCATATTCCCAGATTTTTCCCCAAGCCTGAAAACGTTCCGCAATATACGGCTTGATGGTCAGGATAAAGCCTGCCCCCATGACGGCAGCCGTCAATGCCAGAATCACGGTTCGCAGGTCTCCCGAACGCATGAAGGAGACAATCAGGAATGTCACAAAAAATACCAGTGCCGTGCCGAAATCACTCATATAGAACAGCATACCAATACAAAGACCTGTTACAATAATAAATCCTGCCAGATTTTTTTTGGTCTGGAGCTGATCGAGCGTAGACGCACCGACAAAAATATAAGCGATTTTGACAAATTCAGACGGCTGTATGGAAGCCGGTCCGAGAACGATCCAGTTTTTGGCACCGTTGATTTCCTTTCCCAGTACCAAGGTAGCTCCCAGCATACAAATGGCAAGCAGGGAAATGGCGAGTCTCCATTTCATGACACGATCGGGAATAGCAATAAACCATATCATAAAACAGAACAGACAGATTCCAAGCACAGTAGCCGCCAGTTGAATATATGCCTGATGGGTATTGTGAGCGGCACTGAGTACCACACCTGTTCCCGACAGCAGCAGTGCAAGGGATTCCAGTTCAAAGCTTCTTCTGTTAAAGTATCGGCAGGAGACTCTGTAAAATCCCCACATGACTGCCATGAAGCCAATGGCAGGCATCACAACATCCATATTCTGCATATGCAGAATAGCTTCTGTGCAGATCAGAATGATATACAGTGAAATGAGTGTCAAAAGCAGTTTTCCTGAAACGGTTCTGACTTTTTTTCGTTCGATACGAGTTCTTTGGTTGGCTTTTGTGGGATCGCCGGCACGTTTGAGTGTCAGAACCGAGTCTCCCAGAGCAATTTTATCTCCGATATAAACAGGGCAGCGTCCCTCTGTCAGATTGCCGTTGACATAAACGCCTGCTTTGGAGCCTGTATCTGTAATGAACCATCCGTCACTTCGTCGCAGCAGGACAGCGTGTTCTCTGGAGACAGTGGGATCGGTAATACAAATATCTGCTCTGCGGCTTCTTCCTATGAGATTTTCCCAGAATACGACAGGGTACCTGAGTTCCAGTTCCTCATCTTCCAGCACAATCAAGGCGTGGTCATCACGTTTGGCATAGCCCAGTGACGAAAAGCACAAAAAAACAATTATCACAGCCAAAAAGGGGGAAACGATTCTCAGTCCGAAGGTTATCATTTCTATCATATCCAAATTTGCTTCTCTCCTTTCCAAATTCCTGCTTTCCGCTACGATAAATATATAA
>DEFH01000011.1:15112-31819 GCA_002350705.1 Ruminococcaceae bacterium UBA2857 | reverse complement strand
TTTCTTTTCTTATTTTTTTTAAAGAGTTTGAAATTTTTTTCATCACATATTTTGACGGTTTTTTATTGATTGCCGTCTGAATATTATTTTTCCGCATCAGGCACACTTTTTTCCTTAAATCCGAAATCCGCAAGAAACTTTCTGAAAAATATCCAAATGTACGATTTTATTATAATCCCGGACAGCTGAAAAATCAATAGTACAATTAACCCTTCATCTGTCCGATTTTTTCCTCTTTTCTATGGACATTCAGCAACCGTCAACAAAAAATTGCCGATTCAAATCCTTCTTCCACAGTCACATCAAATCATCTGCTATTAGGGATAAAAGTCAGGTTATGTTCCTCTGCATACTGCTGTG
Organism: Ruminococcaceae bacterium UBA2857; assembly: GCA_002350705.1. GTDB lineage: Bacteria > Bacillota > Clostridia > Oscillospirales > Acutalibacteraceae > UBA1213. The sequence continues at coordinate 31,459 of DEFH01000011.1, read as the reverse complement.
CATAGCTGCCCGATACTCCGTAAATCGTGCAGGTATCATCAAAGGCATTTTCGCCTATTTCAGTGACACTTTCGGGAATCGTAATTTCTTTCAGCGACTCACAGGACAAAAAAGCCAACTCCCCGATTTCTGAAACACTGTTGGGAATGGTGATACTTTCCAACGACTGACACCCTTCAAAAACATTATTGCCGATTTTGGTAACACCGTCGGGAATAGTAATTTCTTTCAGGGATTCACACCATTGAAAAGCATTATCACCGATTTGTGTTATACTGTCGGGAATATTGATGCTTTTCAGCATTGCACAGTTGCAAAAAGCCCCGTTTCCGATTGACAGAAGTCCCTCATTCAAAGTAACTGTTTCAAGTGAATAACATTCCTCGAAAAGATAGTCTCCAACCGATTTCAGATTTTTAGGCAGGGTTATTTCTTTTATTGTATCACAGTAGTAAAATGCTCTGTCATCTATCTCTGAAATACTGTCCTCAAACGAAATGCTGAACTTTTCGTTGTAATACTGATAAGGCGGCGTAATGTCAAATAATTCTTCCAGTATTGTCCAGTATGTATCATGAAATCTCACAGCATTTCCCGTAAAAATAATATGGACATTTTCGGCATAATCAAATATATACTGTTTAATATTCTTGTACAGTTCTTTTCTTCCTTCGGCTTTATCCGTATTTATGTACATTGTCACATTTTTTGCAGTAGGATATGAGCCGTATTCTCCCTCGCTCAAATATTCCAAACTGTCGGGAAATACGATTTCTTCAAATTCATGCTGTCCGAAAGCATTGTATTCGACAGACTTCAGAGCAGTACCGAAATTGACTGCTTTCAATGACGTGTTTAAAAAGGCATTTTCGCCTATTACTTCAATATTTTTACCGCCTGTTACAGTTTCAAGATTTTTACAGTTTTCAAATGTTCTTGGTGCTATCTCCGTTATTTTGTCATTCAATTCAATACTTTTCAGAGAAGTAAAGCCATTAAAAGCAGCGTTATAGATTTTTTCGACATTTTCACCTATCTTGATATGTTCGGGGATTTCATCCGGCGTACAATACGGTCTGTTGTTATCTGATAAAAGAATATTTCTGCCGATTCCGGTGACGGGAATATCATTATATGTATCGGGAAACTGCCATAGTTCCGTTTTTTCTTTTGGAACACGGTAAACTTTTGCTATCTCTGCTTCATTGGCATTGTCATACACCTTATATCCGAACATATCATCTTCTTCATAGTGATATACACTGTAATCTTTGGACGGTTTTTCAACATAAACAGTGCTTATTTCGGTCACGGTGTTTTCAATCACACTTGTTTCGTAAACCGTATTGATATCATGAATAATGTTTGTGTCATAAATAGTACTGGTATCGTGAATAATGCTTGTATCATGAATAACGCTTGTGTCATAGATCGTGCTTGTATCGTGAATAACGCTTGTGTCATAGATCGTGCTTGTATCATGCACCGTGCTGACAACTTCACTTGGCAAATATACGATACTTTCTTGTATGACCAGTATCTCCCGGATAGAAATTTCATGTTCCACTTCATAAATGACACTTGTTTGTATTTCGGGAGCCGCAGGCGTTACTTGTGCATCAGTGGACGGAAGCTGTGTAACGGCTGTACAAACTGCTATCGTTGCGGCTGACGCTATCATTGAAATTCTTGTGGCTGTGGCATTGCTGATCGTGCGGGCTACAGATGTACTCACAATATTTGACACCTGAGTGGTTGTTATAGTACTTACGGCACTTGTAACGGTACTTGAAGAACCGGCAAGACTGTTCATGACAGTTGAAAAATTAGTCGTTACTTGGGTATTTTGTGAGATATTGGAAATGATTTGTCCCAAACTTTTGAGAATATCAATGCTGTAGAGTTTAATACCTTTTTTCTCATAAGCCCTTATTTTCTTTTCTATCTTGTCACGGGCATAGCTCAGACGGCTTTTTACGGTGCCCTCACTGATATGCAGTGCCTTTGCGATACTCTCAACGGACATATCGGAATAATAATACATCAGAATGACAGATTTATGTTTTTCGGGGAGTTCCGACACGATATTGAAAATCATTTTTTGTGTCTCGATATTGTCAAGCTTTTCATGAGGAACAAATTCCCCGAAATCCCCTGTACAGGTATTGCACTCATTTTCAATATAGTCTTCCTCTTCCGTAGTGAATTCATGTTTTTTGCGTAACATTGACACACATTTGTTGGCAGCAACTTTTTTGAGCCAGCCGTGAAATGCGGCAGGATTTTCTATTGTTCCGATTTTTTGCATGACTAACAGAAATATCTCACTTGCAGCATCTTCCGCATCATGTTCATTGGGAAAATAGCATTTTGCGATGAGCTTTATCTCTCCGATATAGCTGTGATAAAGTTCTTCAATGGCTTTTTTATCTCCGTTTTGTGCACTTCCGACTGTTTCGGCAACATTCATTTTTTATACTCGCCTTTCTTTTTACTTCTCAGTTTTATAATAACGCTCCTGATATCATATTGCAATCGGCAAATCTGCCAATCTTTTACATTTCCTTTTGTTTTTAAAGACGCTTGAATATGCTGTAAAGTTCAAAAATAATTTTGTTTTTTATGCAATTTATTTTTCATTTTGCTGAACCAAGTGAAAAATCAAGCGTCTTTCTTTACAGAGGAAAACAAAACGGTCAAAAATTTTAACTCGGATCAAGATTGTTTTAAACTCTGAAAAAAATTTTTATATTTTTTGAACCCGGCGAGGAGTGAAACGTCTTATTATAAGTGAAAGGGAAAATTTCCCTAAAAAATATTTTTATATGGAGGCTTTTTTATGTTAAAAAACAAAATTTTGCGTAAGGCTCTTGCCGTGTCACTTGCGGCAGTCATGATCGGCGGCACAGGCTTTACAACGGTCGGTCAGTTTATCGGTACAGGCGGCATTACAGTCAGTGCGGCTCGAAGTTACGGTGATTTCAGGTATGAATTGATTGGAATGCTGGATGAAGAGACGGTTTCAATCACAAAGTATAAAGGCAGCGGCGGTGATGTCATTATTCCCAGTTACATAAACGGCAAGCCTGTAACAGACATAGGTTCTGAAGCATTCTTGGGATGTACAGGTTTGACAAGCATAACCTTTCCGGAATGTTTAGTTTCTATCGGTAGTGATGCATTCCTGGGCTGTACAGGCTTGACAAGTCTTACCATTCCCGAAGGTGTATCCACAGGATGGGGTTCATTTTATAACTGTACAGGCTTGACAAGCGTCACCATTCCCGACGGTATGACAGAAATGAGCATGGAAGTATTTAGGGGTTGTACCGGTTTGACAAGTGTAACAATTCCCGACAGTGTGACGTCGATTGAATCTTATGCATTTGCCGACTGTACAAATTTGACAAATATCAATTTTCCCGATAATTTAAAAGACATAAAATCCGGTGCATTGGATAATACCGGATGGTACAATAGTCAGCCTGACGGATTGGTTTATATCGGAAAAGTTTTGTATACATATAAAGGAACTATGCCTGAAAATACAACAATAACCATTCCCGACAATGTGACATCAATAGCTGAAGAGGCATTTTATGATTGCACGAGACTGACGGGCATAACCATTCCCGACAGTGTGACATCGATTGAATCTTATGCATTTTATAATTGCACGGGACTGACAGGCATAGCCATTCCCGACAGTGTGACATACATCGGTTATTACGCATTTCTCCATGATACAGGTTTAATAATATTCGGTACAAAAGGCAGCTATGCAGAAACTTATGCAAATGAACATGATATGTTGTTTATGAGTGAATATACAAACTTATCGACGATTTCAACAGATGAAACAGTGCTTGGTAAAACCGTAACTGTCAATGCGAAAGCTGTGCTGGGTGAAGGTGACTGTACATACGCTGTGCTTTACAAGAAAAAGACTGATGAAAAGTGGGTAAATAAACAGAATTTCAGCACAAATGATACCATAACGATAAAACCTGCATACGCTGCCGATTACGATATATGCGTAAAATCAAAGGACAGCATGGGAAAAATATTAAAGAAATATTTTGAACTCAAGGTACATGACAAGCTGAAAATTACTTCCGAAATTTCTGCATCCGAAATCGTTGAGGGTACTTCTGTGACTGTAACCAATTCTGCAACAGGCGGTATGGGTGATTATCAGTATCAGGTGTTCTATAAGCAGACTGCACAGTCATCATGGACGAAAGCACAGGATTTCAGTGAAAATACGACTGTTACTTTCAGACCTGCACGAGCTACAACATACGATGTTTGTGTGAAAGTGAAAGACGAAACAGGCAAGATCGACAAGAAATACTTTACTGTGAAAGTCAATGAAAAGCTGAAAAATACCTCTGTCATTTCTGCCCAAGAAATAACTTTAGGCGAGAAAGTAACTGTAACAGGTTCTGCAACAGGCGGTATGGGTGATTATCAGTATCAGGTACTCTATAAGCAGGCGGAAAGAACAGCATGGGCTATGGCACAGGATTTCGCCGAAAATGCAGCTGTCACTTTCAAACCTGCCAAAGCTGCGGCATACGATGTTTGTGTGAAAGTCAAAGACGAAACAGGCAAGACCGAAAAATTATACTTTACCGTGACAGTAAATACATCAACGATTTCGCCTGAAACATATCTCTAATCAGCAACAGCAATTATCTCGAAAGTAAAAAACCAAGAACCGTTGCAGATATTTGTAACGGTCCTTGGTTTTTTCTATTTTCGATAGCCCTCAACGTCATAAATAACGCCGTTTTGAAACAGAATCATTTTTTGCTGAGAGGATTCGACTTGAAAGCCTCTATCACCTGTTCGTCAGCAATATGAGTATAAATTTGTGTTGTTCCGAGATTTTCATGTCCCAATACTGTCTGTAATGTTCGGATATCCACCCCGCCTTTCTGATACATCAGGGTAGCAGCCGTATGTCTGAGCTTGTGAACGGAATATCCCTGACCGTCAAGCCCGATTTTCTCCAGATTGTTGTAAACAACCATCTGCACAGCTTTGCGGCTCATTCTGTTTTTATTGCGGCTGATAAACAGAGCGTTTTTGTCCTTTACACCGTCAACAGGCCTGACCTGCATATAATCATTCAAAGCTCTCATGCAGGCATCATTCAGATAAACAGTCCGTTCCTTGTCACCTTTTCCTCTGATGCGGAGCATATGTTCACTGTTGATGTCACCCAGATTGATGCCGATCAGCTCCGACAGTCTCATACCGCAATTCAGAAAGAAAACCAGAATACAATAGTCTCTCTCTTTAAAATCTCCGTCCACTGCCTCTAAAAGCCGGAGACTTTCTTCCAGAGTGAGATATTTCGGGAGCTTTTTGCCCTTTTTGGGAGCTTCCAGAGCTTCTGTGGGATCGTGGGAGAGCTTTTGCACTTTGACAGTCAGATAATTGAAATAGCGTTTCAGAGTGGTTGTTTTTCTTGCCAGGGTAGTGGCTTCATTGTTTCTGACTGTTTTACAGTAGTTCAGGAACATGATGATATCAGAAAAAGTAATCGTACTGATAAAGTCAATATCAATCATGCCGATATTGATTTCGTCCACTTCCGTCTTTTTGGAAACAAGTCCTCTCTGCACCATCATGTAACGGAAAAATGTTCGGAGATCTCTGTAATATTCGTCAACGGTAAGAGAAGAACGGTTCCTGACATTGTCCATGTAGGTCAGGAATTCTCGTATGATAGGCGGTGCTTCCTGTAAAAATTCTACTTTCACATTGCATTTCCTTTCTGCAATTATCTGTTGTTGATGTGTTCGGGGTACATATCGTGATGGGCAAGCCTGTCCCATGCGAGTTTTTCCCATTTTGTCCCCGGTGTGCCGTAGTTGCAGTAGGGATCAATGGAAATTCCCCCTCTTGGAAGGAATTTCCCCCATACTTCGATATATTTTGGTTTCATAAGCTGAATCAGGTCTTTCATGATGATATTGACACAATCCTCGTGAAAGTCTCCGTGATTGCGGAAGCTGAAAAGATACAGCTTTAAAGATTTGCTCTCCACCATGACTTTATCGGGAATATACGAGATATAGATACAGGCAAAATCCGGCTGTCCCGTGATAGGGCAAAGACTTGTAAATTCGGGACAGTTGAATTTGACAAAGTAATCGTTGTCAGGATGTTTGTTGGGAAAGGTTTCCAGTACTTGCGGAGCATAGTCCGACAGGTAATTTGTTTTTCCGTTTCCCAAAAGGGTAATATTGCCTTTTTCGTTTTGATTTTCTCTGCTCATTTCCATTTCACCTCGAAAAGATTTTTACTCATGACAAAGCAGGGTCTTCTATGCCGTTGGAATGAAAGGCAGCCTGTCTGTCACGGCAGGTACCGCAAAGTCCACACGGTTTGTCACTGCCCTCATAGCAGCTCCATGTCATTTCATACGGTACATCCAGAGACAGACCTTTTGCAATGACCTGTGCTTTGTTCAGTCCGATAAACGGAGCTGTCACGGAAAGCTGCTGTCCGCTGCCTATCGCAATGGCACTGTTGATGGCATTGTTGAAATCGCTGCTGCAATCGGGATAGGCATTTCCTGCCGCATCATCACTGTGAGCTCCGTAATAGATTTCACTGCATCCCTCAGATAAGGCAATACTTGCCGCACATGAAAGAAATAATCCGTTTCGGAATGGTACATATGTTGAAACAGGCTTGCCGCCTGTTTTTTTTATCTGATCCGCATAGCTTTCCGGAGGAATTTCCTGATTTGACGAGCTCAGCAGTGAACAGTCCGAACCCTCAAAAATGGGAGCAAGATCCAGTGTTCTGAATTTCACATGATAGTAATCGGCAATTTTTTGAGCTGATTCCAGTTCACGGCTGTGCTTTTGTCCGTAGCTGACGGACAATGCCAGAATTTCTTCTGCTCCGTATCGACTGACCGCCATTGCCAGACAGGTAGTACTGTCTACTCCTCCGCTTAATAATACGAGTGCTTTCATAAAAAATCTCCTTATCTTACTTGTGCTTTTAAATCGGTGTCCTTTTCAAATTTTCCTCTGAAAGTTTCCGTCACCGTTCTGGCAGAAGTATTTTTGATGCCTCTTGCCGTCATACAACTGTGTGAACCGCTGATGACAACTGCCACATCGGGAGTTCCTGCCGCCTCGGCAATGATTTCGGCAATATCACTGCCCAGTTTTTCCTGTAATTGCAGACGCTTTGCTGCCATATCGCAGATTCTGGCAATTTTGCTCAGTCCAAGTACTTTTCCCCGTGGGATATATGCCACATTCACTTTCATATCATACATGAGTGCCAGATGATGCTCACAATAGCTGAAAACGGTGATGTCTTTTATGACAACCATATCATTTTCCCGACTGCCCGAAGGACAGGAAAATGTTTTGCCGAACTTCTGAGCAATTTCATGATTGCTGTATTGAATTCCTTCCAATACTTCCTCCAACATTCTTGCCACACGTTCAGGTGTTTCGGCAAGTCCCTCTCTGTCAGGATTTTCCCCTATGGCTTGCAGAAGTCCACGGACATGAAATTCCACTGCTTTTTTATCCATTTTTATACCCCCCTTTTATCAGGTTCCCAGATAAACTTGTGCAGCTGTAATTGCAGTCTGACAGTGTTTATTTTGTTTTGTATCATAAAGTCCACGATTTCTGAAGGAGCAATTTTGCCGAATACGGGGCTGAAATACACATGACATTTTTCGCAGAGAGAATATTTTTGTATGATTTCTGCTGCACGTTCCAAATCCGTAACGCTTCCCGATACAAACTTGACAGTATCATGCTCCGAAAGAAACCGAAAATTCTCTGTACACATGAATTTTTCCATTCCGCTGGACGGCAATTTATAATCCATTGTGAAAACAGGTCTGTTTGGTACCGAAGCGAGCTCTGAAATAGGGATACTGCCATTGGTTTCAATTTCCACCCTGTTTCCCTGACAAATCAACAAATCCGTGAGTCGGGAAATGGTTTCCTGTAAAAGAGGTTCTCCGCCCGTTAAAGTCACATTTTTAACCCCTGTATTCCTGACAATTTCGGCTATTTCCTCCGCAGAAAGAGTGACAGATTCCGTATCAGGCTGATTGGCCCATTGTGTATCGCAGTAGGTACAGTGAAGATTGCACCCTTTGAAACGGATAAATACAGCGGTTTCACCTGCATGAGCCCCCTCTCCGTTGATACTGACAAAATGCTCTGCTACCTGAAACATCATTCAAGCCTCCTCATATTCCGCACAGTTTTCGGGAGTTTCGTATATGGTCACTTTTCTGACAGGAAGTCCCTTTTCTTTGAGAGCTTCAAAAAATATCCGTGCCAGATTCTCGGCAGTGGGACGGCAGGAAATCTCAATTAAGCGGAAGTTCTCTTCTGTCAGGGCTTCCAGAGTTTTCACTTTGAGGGAGCCTTTTTCATAAATCAGACTGTGGTCGTAGCTGTCGGCAAGGGCTTTGAGCTCACGTTTCAGGTCTCCGAAATCCATCAGCATCTCTCTTTGTACACCGTCTTTCTGAAGTTCCTTTCCCTCAAAGACAGCCTCTGTTTTCCATCGGTGTCCGTGAATATTCCTGCATTTGCCCTCATAGCCGTATAAAAAATGGGCACTGTCAAAATAAGCCGCTGTTTTTAATCTGTACATCGTCATCACTCCAAATAAAAAAATGCATCCGAACAAAACAGATACATTCTATCTCAAAAAATAATATAAAAGTCCCATAGAATGTCCTGGTTTTGTTTAACGACAGGATGGCACAAACGAACTGTCGGATATAGAAATTATAACATACCCTTGGGATTTGTCAATGAAAAACAAATATTTATAATAGTTCTTGTTTTTCATCAATAAATTTGCTATACTTTCAGTTGAGGTGAAATAAAATGGGAAAAATTGTCGGATATGCAAGGGTATCCACCAACGAACAGAATCTTGACAGACAATTACAGGCATTGGAACAGTATGTCGATCCCGATATGATTGTGACGGACAAGGCAAGCGGTAAAAATCTCAACAGAGTCGGCTATCAGTCGTTGAAAGTCGGTATCGGAAAGCTGGTTGAGGGAGATACTTTGTATATTAAGAGTCTCGACCGACTGAGCCGCAACAAGGAAGATCTGAAAAGAGAGCTTCAATATTTCAAAGACAAGGGTGTCGCAGTCAAAATCCTTGATATGCCTACCACTATGACGGATTTTCCGGCAGAACAATCATGGATCAGCGATATGATTACCAATATCCTGATTGAAGTGCTGTCCAGTATTGCCCAGAATGAGCGTGAAACAACCCGTCAAAGACAGCAGGAAGGCGTTGCCGCCATGCCTACGGATACCGTTACGGGCAAAAAAATCAGCCGCAGAACCGGAAGACCTATCGGCAGACCGCCTGTTGCCTATCCGAAAAAATGGAAAAGTGTTTACGAGGACTGGAAGTCCAAAAAAATCACGGCAAGACAGGCAATGCGTTTATTGAATTTGAAACCCAATTCTTTCTATAAACTGGCAAAAAATTATCAGTCCGATTAAAAAAATAATGCAAATATATATCAAAACGGAAGAACGCCTCCCCAAAGCGTTCTTCCGTTTTTTCGTCAGGCAAGTGCCTGAAATACAGTGGAAAACAGTTTATCTCCGTCCGCATCACCTCTGAAAGAGGAATCCTTTACCTGAAAACTGTACTGCCACATATCACATTCATAATATGGACTGCTTGCCTCCGGTGCTGCATACCAGAAGAAATATTTACGAGTTCTGCCGAGATCAAGATAATCTGTGGTATAGGAATAGTTGGAATAGATCCCCCCTACATATCCCAGACGCTCTATCTCCTCACAAAATGCTACTGCAATATCCGTTACCACTTTTCCGCTGACCACATAACCTCGTTGTCTGGCATATCGAACACTGTCCTCTTCGTAGTCAATATATACTCCGTATTTGATATCATCTCTGTATTTGGCAATGATCTGACTGCAAATCTGAGCTTCTTTTCTTGCATCAGCCGCACTGACGGCATAGCTGAAATGATAGATACCGATTCCAAGTCCTGCCTTTTTGGCTCCCTGAATATGCTTTTCAAACAGGGTATCTTTCTGTGAAAGCTCATTGCCGAAGCCCGAACGGATGATGACAAAGGTATAACCATGTTCTTTTAACTTCTGATAATCAATGTTTTCATTGAAGCAGGATATATCAATTCCCTTTTCTACGGCTCTCATTGTACGGAACTTGGCATAATCACCCACGGAATAGAAATACGTTTTTATCTGTTTTCCGTTGGGCAGCGACGCTGTCAGGTATACCTTTCCTGTGTTGAGTCCTTTTATCATACAGCGTCCGTTTTTATTATAGGAGACAAATGCTTTGCTGTTGTCTGATGCTTTGATCGAAACATATTTCAGATATTTTTCGTCCGATAATTTGATGTCAACATAAACCGTGTCTCCTACGTGTATCGTCGGACACACCGATGCAAATTTGATTGTCACATTCTGAGGAATTTCAATCACTGTCACCTTGCAGGTTGCTGTTTTGCCGTTAGCGGTCTTTGCAGTAATTACGGCCGTTCCTCCGCTGACGGCTGTCACTGTACCGCCGGATGATACGCTCGCTGTTTTGGGATTGGAAGAGCTGAATGTCACAGCAGTTGTACTGCCCGGATCAAGCGTTGCTGTCAATTTCTGCTGATTGTTGTTGAACATTTCCAATGTACTCGTATTGAGTTTGATGGTAGTTGTATTTACCGTAACCTGTATTTTTTCCGTCTGCATTTTACTTGATACAACAATTTCTGTCTGTCCGGCTTTCACGCCTGTGATGACACCATTTTCACTGACTGCTGCAACAGCAGGATTATTGCTCTGATAGGTAATATCCGAATTTCCCTTTTGAACAAAAGTGACATTCTTTGTTTCTTTCACGTCAAGAGAAATATTCTGCTCTTTCAGCTGAAACGGCTCAGACGCTTTTTCTGTGACTTCTATATTATGCTCATAAATGCCGCCCCTGCTTGTCATGACAACGTACTTCGTCATACCCTCCAAAACGCCACGCACCGTTAATTTTTGTCCTGATTTGGCATAGACTGTATGGGAGCTGCTTTTCCAGACAGTAACAATTTCATCGGGAAATGTTATGCTTTCCCGTTTTCCGTTCGCCACAGTATCGGGTATCTGTACAGGAAACTGTGTGTTGCCTTTGGCGATAATCGTAAAAGCTTCTTTTTTCACATAGTTTTTGCTTCTCTCCCTCACAATCACGGAAATAACATATTGTTTCGCTTCCAGCGGAACAATACGGAATGTGCCGTCTGTGCTTTCCTTTTGCATACAGATATTCTTACCCTCACTATTCTGATAGTAGTACTGATAGGTATAATTTCTGTCACCGTATGGTGAAAAGACAATTTCTTTGCCTGTGCTGACTCTTATGGTTCTTGACAGGACACTCTGGTCGGGAATCGGTGAAGGGGTAAAAGACGCATTGTTTAACTGCACAATATCATTCTTGGGAGTTCTCAGAATACAGTCCCCGATATTGACCGTAACAATTCTGACAATGCCCTCTTGATCGATCACACATAAATAGGCAGTACCCGAATTTTGTGTGCGGATTTCGGCAACGTTATTGCTGACTTTCACACCTGTCATCAAAGACGGATCGGATGATATCAGATGACTGATTTTTCCGTCAGATAATGTAAAGGTTTTGTTCGTACCCATATCCATTTTGACAGTGTCTGACAAGGAGATTCCCTTATCATCGGAAATATCCTCTCCGTCGTTGACAACAATATCAAATACGGCAACCGTTTGCGTTTCACCTTCCTGCCTTGCGACACGGACATGAAACAATCCTTTTCTGACAGCTTTGAAAACAAATGTATTTTTTTCACCGACATCCTCAAATTCTGCCGGAATCGCTTCGTCACGGTAGGAATACTCATAACGGATATCTTCGTTTTCTTCAAGAGGCGGGTTGAATTTCAGAATTGTTCCTGTACTGATGAAAAACTCCCGCCCCTGCTCCGTCAGTGAAATCTCTTTTTCTCCGTCAAAAGCGGTTACCGATACCATTTTGGGGACTATCGGTTCATTTGGTTCGGTGATTTGGGACACCTCACTTATTGTGCTGACAGCATGAACCTTTACAGCGGTTCCCGATGCGGCAGGCACAATCACTGCCGCTATCAATAAAGCTGCCAGTATGTTGCATTTTGGATGATACATATTTCCTCACTCCTTATTTTTATTCCTGTATTTGGGGATGTTTTTTATTATATCATATTCGATTAATTCCGGCTATATTTTTTATAAAAAATTTGTATATTGTGCAGAATTTTTTTATCAAATCTATGTGTTTGTCAAAAAATCCCGATAAAGTACAGAAAACTTTATCGGGATTTTTGTTATCATATTTGATAAGGTCATTCGGATTCTCTGACAGCATTTTTCATGTCCTTTACATATTTTCCGATATGCAGAGGTGCATCCTTGCCGTACTGTTCCAGAATTTTGATGATGGCAGAGCCGACAATCGCACCGTCAGACAATGACGCCATTTTTTTTGCCTGCTCGGGAGTCGAAATGCCGAAACCAATCGCACAGGGAACATTCGTATTTTCACGGATGATTTTCACGATGGAAGTCAGATCCGTATTGATTTCACTTCTCACACCTGTCACGCCCAGACTTGACACCAGATAAATAAATCCTTCGGCTTCTTTCGCAATCATGCCGATACGATTCGCAGAGGTCGGAGCTATCAGTGAAATCAAATCCACGTCACAGCGATGACAAAGAGAGAGAAATTCTTCTTTTTCCTCAAAGGGAATATCAGGAAGAATCAGACCGTCAATGCCGATTTCCGCACAGGCAGAAATAAATTTCTCCGCTCCGTAAGAATAAACAACATTGGCGTATGTCATAAACACCATTGGCACCGTCACATCCTGACGCAGTTCACGCACCAGAGCAAACACTTTGTCGGTTTTGACACCGCCCTTTAAAGCCCGGATATTTGCCGCCTGTATGACAGGTCCTTCGGCTGTCGGATCGGAAAACGGGATGCCTAATTCAATTAAGTCCGCACCGTTTCTGACAGCTTCCCTGACGGCTGCCGCAGTCGTCTCCAAATCAGGATCACCGCAGGTAATAAACGGGATAAATGCCTTTCCGTTCTCAAATGCTTTGCGAATCTTACTCATAAATATCCTCTCCTCTGTAACGTGCAATCGCTGCACAGTCTTTGTCACCTCTGCCCGAAACCGTTACCGCAATGATCTGATTCCTGTCCATAGCAGGAGCTATTTTCATAGCGTGTGCCAGAGCGTGTGAGGATTCAATCGCAGGAATAATGCCCTCTGTTTTTGACAGATATTCAAAAGCGTTCACGGCTTCATCATCTGTAACTGCCACATATTCGGCTCTGCCGATGTCGTGCAGATAGGCGTGTTCGGGACCTACTCCGGGATAGTCCAGTCCTGCCGAAATCGAATAGACCGGTGCAATCTGTCCGTCAGCGTCCTGACAGAAATAAGACTTCATACCGTGAAAAATGCCCAATCTTCCCGTTGAAATCGTTGCGGCTGTCTCAAAGGTGTCAATTCCTCTGCCTGCCGCCTCACAGCCAATCAGACGCACATTTTTGTCATCAATGAAATGATAAAAACTGCCGATCGCATTGGAACCGCCTCCCACACAGGCAAGAACCGCATCGGGAAGTCTGCCTTCTTTTTCAAGCATTTGTTCCTTGATTTCCTTGGAAATGACCGACTGAAAATCTCTGACAATCGTCGGAAACGGATGCGGACCCATTACGGAACCCAAACAATAATGTGTGTCAGTGATTCTGGTTGTCCATTCTCTCATCGCTTCGGAAACAGCGTCTTTGAGGGTTGCCGTACCTGTTTTGACAGGGATTACTTCCGCACCAAGCAATTTCATTTTGTAGACATTGAGAGCCTGTCTTTTGGTATCCTCCTCACCCATGAATACAACACATTCCATTCCCATCAAAGCGGCTGCCGTTGCAGTGGCTACCCCATGCTGACCTGCTCCTGTTTCCGCAATCAGTCTCGTTTTGCCCATTCTTTTGGCAAGGAGTGCCTGTCCGAGAACATTATTGATTTTATGAGCTCCTGTATGATTCAAGTCTTCACGTTTTAAATAAATTTTCGCTCCACCGAGAGCATTTGTCATTTTCTCCGCAAAATACAGTCTTGACGGTCTGCCTGCATAGTCGTTGAAAAGTGTCGTCAGTTCATTGTTAAAATCAACGTCATTTTTATAGCAGTTATAGGCTTCCTCCAGCTCAATCACTGCATTCATCAGTGTTTCGGGAATGTACTGTCCCCCGTGTACACCAAATCTTCCTTTTGACATTTTTATTCCTCCCTCACCGTTTTGATGATTTCCGATATTTTTTCTCTGTCCTTGAGTCCGTTTGTTTCAACACCGCTGCTGATGTCAAGGGCATAGGCTCCCGTCTGCATGGCAGAGCGGATATTGGTCATATTCAGTCCCCCTGCCAGAAAATACGGTGTTTTCAGCTTTGGAATGATACGCCAGTCAAATGTTTTTCCCGTACCGCCCGTTATCTGTTTGTCATATGTATCCAGCAAAAGATAACTGATTGCAGGAAGTTCATCCGCCTTTTGAATCAGTTCACGATTTCCGGCACTCACTGCCTTTATGATGGGGATATCCGTATATTCACTGATATCTTTGATATAATCCCTGTCTTCGTCTCCGTGAAGCTGAATCATATCAATGATGCCTTCTTTCGCAAAAGAGATGACTTCTTCTCTATCGTGATTCAAAAATACACCGACTGCCCTGATTTCAGGCAAAAGAAGGCTTTTCAGATATTTTGCCGTTTCTTTGGAAACAGTGCGTTTTCTTCCCGGAGCAAACACAAAACCGATATAATCCGGCTGAAATTCATTGACTGTCAGAATATCCTCTTTCCGTGTCAGACCGCATATTTTGATTTTTTTCATGCCAATCCTCTCAGTTTGTTCAGTTTTTGTTGTTTGTTTTCTGCTCTCATGAGCGTTTCACCGATTAAAACCGCATCGGCACCGATTTCACGGAGTTTTTGCACATCTTCGGCTGTCCTGACACCGCTTTCCGATACAAAAAGAATATCGTTCGGTATCAGTTGACGGAGTTTTTGACTGTTAGTCGTATCAACCGAAAAATCTTTCAGATTGCGGTTATTCACACCAATCATTCTTGCTCCGACATTCACTGCCGTTTCCGCTTCTTTTTCATCATGTGCTTCCACCAGTGCGGAAAGCCCCATTTCATCACAAACAGCAAGATACTCTTTCATCTGCTGTTTGTCAAGTATCGAACATATCAGCAGTACCGCCGAGGCTCCCAATAATTTTGCCTGATAAATCATGTATTCGTCAACCGTGAAGTCTTTTCGCAGACAGGGAATCTTTACAGTCTTTGCAATCTCCTGCAAATATGCATCTTTTCCCAAAAACCATTTCGGCTCCGTCAAAACGGAAATACAGTCTGCTCCTGCCGTTTCATATTCTTTCGCAATGGCGAGATACGGAAAATCCGGTGCAATCAGTCCTTTTGACGGAGACGCTTTCTTACACTCACAGATAAAAGAAATTTCCGGTTTTTTCAAAGCCTTTTCAAAAGAAAAGTTCCCTTTGGGAAGTGCGAAAGCCTGTTTTTTCATTTCCGAAAGAGAAATTTTCCGTTTGTTCTGTGCGGTTCTCTCTCTTGCGTAGTCTGCCAGTTGGTCTAAAATCGTCATGCTGTCACCTCGGGGCGATTGCTGACTTCAATCAGTTTTTGCAGAGTCTCCATCGCCTTTCCGGAATCAATCAGTTCTGCCGCAAGGTGAATTCCCTCCTGCATGGACTCCGCCTTGCCACCGATATACAACGATGCTCCGGCATTCATCAGAACGGCATTTCGTTTATGTCCTTTCATGCCTGACAGAATATCACGGGTAATTTGTGCATTTTCCTGCGGTGTGCCGCCTTTTAAATCGCTTTTCCGGCAGTGTTCAAAGCCGAAATCTTCGGGAGTTATCACATAGGATTTAAACCAGCCGTCTTTCATTTCACAGACTTTTGTCGGGGCACTCAGGGAAATTTCATCCAGCTTGTCTGTGCCGTAAACAACCATCCCACGCTTGACACCGAGACTGATGAGTACCTGTGCCAACGGTTCAACCAGATATTCATCATATACGCCCAATAACTGCATAGACGGTGAAGAGGGATTTGTCAGAGGTCCGAGAATATTGAACACGGTACGGAATCCCAGTTCTCTGCGAATCGCTCCGACATATTTCATGGAAG
>DEFH01000011.1:0-15107 GCA_002350705.1 Ruminococcaceae bacterium UBA2857 | reverse complement strand
GTGATATTTCTGTGCAAAGAAAAAGCACATTCCCACTTCCTTCAGCAATTCCACACATCTTTCGGGACTCTGATTGATATTAACGCCCAAAGCTTCCAGACAGTCAGCCGTTCCGCTGTTGGAAGAGGCGGCACGGTTACCGTGTTTGGCAACTTTCATGCCGCCTGCTGCGGCTACCAGTGCCGATGTCGTAGAAATATTGAAGCTGCCTGCATTGTCACCGCCTGTACCTACAATCTCAAATACGTCCATACCTGTGTTTACTTTGATGGCATGGTCACGCATGGCAGCCGCACAGCCTGCGATTTCGTCTGTTGTTTCTGCCTTGGCACTCTTTGTGGACAGTGCCGCCAGAAAAGCCGCATTTTGTGTAGGGGTTGTCTCACCGTTCATGATTTCATTCATCACAGAATAGGCTTCTTCATAGGTCAGATCCTCTTTGCTTACGATTTTAACAATGGCTTCCTTAATCATTTCACATTCATCCTTTCATTTGATAAAATGATATAACATTATTTTTCCGTCAGGCGTCATAATGGATTCGGGGTGGAACTGCACTCCGAAAATCGGATATTTTTCATGCTGAACCGCCATGACTTCTCCGTCAACGGTAACGGCTGTGATTTTCAGACAGTCGGGAATGGTTGCCTTGTCTGCCGCCAGTGAATGATAACGGGCAACCGGGGCTTTTTCCGGACAATCCGCAAATAACGGACAGTTTCTGTCAAATATCGTTTCACTTTGCTTGCCGTGCATAAGCCGTTTGGCATAGGTAACAGTCGCACCGAAAGCTGCACAGATTGCCTGATGTCCCAGACATACCCCAAGAATGGGAATTTCCTTTCCCAACTCTTTTACAACGTCTATGATCATTCCCGCATTTTCCGGTCTGCCGGGACCGGGGGAAAGAATTATCCTGTCAGGGTGCAGGGAGCGGATTTCGTCCACTGTCATCTCATCATTGCGGATCACTTTAATATCAGGCTCAATTTCTCCCACAAACTGATAGAGATTATAGGAAAAGCTGTCGTAATTATCAATCAATAAAACCATTTTACTGCACCTCCTGTGCGATTTCCAATGCTTTCAGACAAGATTTCGCTTTGTTGATACACTCCTGAAACTCTTTTTCGGGATCGGAGTCTGCCACAATGCCTGCACCGCTTCTGACAAAGACTTTGCCGTTTTTCTTGTAGGCGATTCGGATGGCAATACAGGTGTCCATATTTCCCGTAAAGTCAATATAGCCGATAGCACCGCCATAAATGCCACGCTTGTTATTTTCAAGTTCGGCAATTAACTGACAGGCTCGTATCTTCGGGGCTCCGGAAAGCGTTCCTGCCGGAAGAACGGCTTCTATGGCATCAAGAGCATCTTTGTCACTGCGGATTTCTCCTCTCACAGTGGAACCGATATGCATGACATGAGAGTATCTTTCGATAGAATGGAGTTTTTCTACCTGAACGGTGCCGAACTTACTGACTTTTCCAAGGTCGTTTCTTCCTAAATCAACCAACATATTGTGTTCGGCAAGCTCTTTTTCATCTGCAAGCAGTTCTTTTTCCAGAGCAATGTCCTCTTGTTCTGTTTTTCCTCGTGGTCTTGTTCCTGCAAGGGGAAATGTATGCAAAACACCATCTTCCAATTTCACAAGCGTTTCGGGAGAGGCTCCTGCCACTTCCACGTCCGTACCTGCAAAATAGAACATATACGGGGACGGATTGATTGTCCTCAGTACACGGTAAGTATTCAGCAGACTTCCCTCAAACGGGGCACTCAGACGATTGGACAACACGATCTGAAAAATATCTCCCTGGTAAATGTGACGCTTTGCCTTGCCGACCATATCGCAATACTGCTTTTTATCAAACAGAGGTGTAACTTCTCCGAACAGCTTTCCGTTTTCTTCAGTGGTATGATTGCCGTATCTCAGCAGGGCTTCCAGCCGTATCAGTTCCGCAGATGCCTTGTTATAATTGATTTCAATATCATTCAGCTTCATATTGACGATTAAAATAATTTTTTGTCTGACGTTATCGAAAGCGATCACTTTGTCGAACAGCATCAAATCAACGTCTTTGAAATCTTCGCTGTCCTCTACTTTGCAGCGTACACTCGGTTCACTGTAGCCCAGATAATCATACGAAAAATATCCCACTACACCGCCTGTAAATGACGGCAGATAATCAAATCTCGGACTTTTATATTCAGACAATATTTTTCGCAGATAATCCGAGGGATTCTGTGTCTGTATGGTAACATCCCCTGCTTTCAGCACACCATCTGTACAGGTGATTTCCATTTTGGGTTCAAATCCCAGAAAGGTATAGCGTCCCCAACGGTCATTTGCCTGTGCGGATTCCAGCATATAGCAGTGTGTGGAAACATTTTTCAATTTCCGCATGGTTTCAATCGGTGTTGTGAAGTCCGAAAGCAGTTCACAGCTCACGGGAATGACATCATATTTTCCTTGTGATGCAATGCTTCTGACTTCTTCAAGGCTTGGTAAAATTTTCATACACATTTCCTCCTGACAAATAAAAACGCCCTTAACAGAACTGCAAAATTCTGTTAAGGACGAATAAATTCCATTATCCGTGGTGCCACCTTAATTCACGGAACTCCGTGCACTTTAGCAGGATACTGACATATCCCCGGCAAATAACGTCTGCCTGCAACGTCACAGAATACTCCGGAAAATACAGTTCCGTTTGACTGTGCCCTCAGCGGTCCATTTGACAACTTGTTTCTTTCCTGACTCTCAGCAACGCAGGCTCTCTGTAAAGGCATAACTGCCGTTATCTCCGCTTCAACGGTTTTTGTTTTGTTATGAAATTAATGGAATTATATCATGCAGTTGGCGAAATGTCAATAGTTTCAAAATGGAAAAATACAAAAATTTTCATGTGATAATTTTGCTCGGCTGTTTGCCATCCGTAAAACCGGTATTCTGACATATTTTTCCTCCTTATTCCGCACAATACACCATATATCATACACATATCATTTGACAGGTTTTTTCTTTGGAATTTTCCTCAGATAACGATAGCATTTTTTATATTCCCTGTATGCCTCACGATATTCGTCCCGACAGGGCTGATATCCACCGAAAGCCGTCTTTTCAAAGAGAACAAACAGCTTTTCGGGACAAACGCCTCTTGATGTCACCAGATATTCCCTGAGCATTTTTACCGTATACGAGCGGTGATCGCTGCCTGATGAAAAATCAGCCAGCCTTATGACATGGGCATATAATTTCAGGGTACGCTTTTCGGGACTGCGGAAAAGCTGTACGACACGGAACACACATTCTGCGATACGGTCACGGAGCAGAAACAATATGATACATACCGCCACAATCATCATAACCAGAAAATAGCTCAAAAACTGCATGACGGCATCAAAATCATTCCGGGTTTCTTCCTGTATACTCATATATCCCGATACAGTCGGATCAAATGTCATCCAGCCGAATGCGGGAATATAAACTTCCACAAATGCGTGAGCGTGTCTGTCACGGATGACAAACTGACCGTCGTCATTTTTTTCAAAGGCGGCAAAGCCCTCGACATATCTTGCCGTGAGTCCGATACTTCTTGCCATGAGCGTCATGGCCGTGGCATAATTGGTACATATGCCCTTTTTTCCCTCAAAAATGAAGTAGTCAACGGATGTATCTTCAGGGATGTAGCTTTCATCATAGAGATAGCCGTTGTTTTCAAAATACTGTTCCAGAGCCGCTGCCTTTTCGATATCCGAATCATAGTTGCGGGTAATCTGCTGTGCAAGCTCCGCCACCCGGGGAGAAATACCGTTTTGATCGGAATATCTCATGAATGCACTGTAATAATCGGCATACAGTCTTTGAGCTTCCTCCGAATCATGCTGTGACAGAAATTCCTGATAGCTTACCGCATTGAATCCGAGTGTGCGGGCATAGTCGATCATTCGGCTGTTCTCTTCATAAAACCGAAAAGCCTCACGCAGATTTCTTTCCGGATGGTAAAGTCTTTCAATTCTGCCGTCAACGAATTTTCTGTAGTACCAATCATCCTCTGTTTCTATGATTGTACCGAGCGGGGCAGGAAGATATAACGGTGAAAAATTATTTCCCTCTGCGAAACCTCTATACAATTTCATTTCGGGAACGTCATTGATATCAAGTTTCCCCATATCATCCAAAATATCTTTAATGGTATATTCGGGGTATGCAGGGGTATAAAAATATCGGTTGACACCGTTTAAATTGGTTTCCCAGACATCGCCGTTGAAGGTATCAAAGGGCTGTTTCCTCAAATAATACACGCTTTGACTGCCGCCGGTACTGAAAGTAAACAAAATCGCTCCTGTATAATTTCTTCCGCCGTACCTTTGGGAAGAGGTTTCGGATATTTCATCGGAAGTACCGCTTTCGTCACCGCCAAAGGTCTGTGTATAAGAGAGAATATCGGAATTTTGTTCCAGCAGAGAAACATAGGACTGTTTCGGAAGTATCATGGTAACGGTTCCTGTGACTGAAACAAATACAGCAATCCCGATGACATAGGAACGGTCTATTTTCAGCAGAATTTCTTTTTTCTGCTGTGAGGGATCAATATACCTGTTATGAACAATCACTGCCAGATACAATACAACAATGACTGTAACCATTAATTCAGGCATAATGACGTCCCGTTTGGTATAGATAACAAACGGAAACAATGTGCAAAGCATGACGCCAAGACTGCGATAACGTATCTGTGTAAAATAGTACAGAATCGATATTAAGAAAAAACCGCCTCCGATAAAAACAGCATTCAGAAATAACGGCTGATTCTCTTCCTCACTGTCCCCAAAAAACCATTTCAAAGGAGCCTGTATATCATGTGCCTGCTGTATGCCTGTACGGACAAGCCGTGCACTCAATACGGCAAGGGCAAGAAAAATAACAAAATAAATCAGTCCTCCCAGACGCTTCTGTTTTTTGAGACGGTCAAAAAGTCCGAATAAAAGCCATGAAGCTGCCGCAAAAAGAATGGTATATATTACCGACAAATCATGATACAGGGTATCGGCTACCGCATAACAAACGGCTGTGCCCAACATAATCGGACAGATATAAGCATTGAACTTTTCGGCAAGGCGGGAAAGATGGGCTGTATTTTTCAGGTTTGTATGTAATGGCATAAAATCTCCCTCCGTTACTGTTTTTTAAGTTCAAAGGTTTGGGATAAGATCCACATTTCCGAGGTGATATGAGGCAGTTTCGAGGAGGAAGCACAAATCAGCAGAACATCGGGAAGCTGTGAAACGATACTGACGGCAGACTGCGGAGATTGGGCAACGGCTGCCGTAAAACAGATCGGTGTTTTTCCCATGCCGAATATTTCGGGAGGAACAACATCTTTTTGACGGCTCTGTGTAAAATTGGCAAGCTGTTGTTGAATGGTGTGAATATCGGCAGCGTTACGGACATCCATTTTGTGCCATCCTTCCTTGTCGGGAAGAAAAAACACGGTTTCCCGTCCCTCTCTGACAAGCATGGTAAATACAGCCAACATTCCTTCCATGATACGGTCACGTACGGATAGTGTCTCTTCATTTTCCTCTGTCATGGGCATATCCAGAAAGAATACCTGTCCCCCTCCTGCAAGTTTTTCGTCCAGTCTTATCATATAGACATCTTTTTTAGAGGACAGTTTCCAGTTGATTCTTTTGATGGAATCTCCCGGATAGTATTCCCTATAATCATAGCCGGGCTGTCCTGTCGGACTGAGAGCTGTTTCATTGGTTTCTTCTTCGTCATCATCTGTGGAAAAAAGTACCGCTGTTTTGAGAAAGTTTGTCTGTACAGGCACATCGGGAATATTCGGATAAACAGATACATTACTTTCGGCATTGATAATGCCGTTTCCGAGCCTGAAACGGAAGATTCCGAAATAATCCGTAATCAGCACTTCTTTGATACTCACCCTTGCCGCACCCGAATAACGGGCTTTGACAGGAATTTTCACGGTATTGGTTTCCTGCCCTGCAAGGGAGGCGCGACACAATTGGATTTCTTTGGAAAGTTGTGGGGTACACTCTATATATACTTCTATCATGGGAGCAGGAATCAATATTTTTTTGTTCATGCTGGCGGAACAAATCAATGTTTCTCCCTTAAAAAGTGCCTGTTTATCCAGTGACAATTCTACTCTGACAAAATGCACAACACTCAGTGCCGCAGCAGCGGAAAGCACCAGGGCACAGCTCAAAGCAGTAATTAAAAGTACTCCTACTGTACCGTTAACCAGATACATTACCAGAAAAGCAATGCCGACACACCCTGCATACGCACACAAGGCTTTCAAAGTTCTCTGTATGGATATTTTTTTTGCATTTTTCATATTGCGTCACCTGTCATTGCAACGGGACAGCCACAGATTTTGCTGTTTCTTTGAGGACTTCCTCCGCACTTGGCAAGGCAGATTTTCCGTGTAAGGAAAGCATCAGTCTGTGAGAAAGCACAGCAGGCATGACATCTCTGATGTCATCCGGCACAACATATTCTCTTCCCATAATATATGCCAATGCTTTGGCAGCTCTCAGCAGGGCAATACCGGCACGCGGAGACGCTCCCAGACTGATCAGTTTGGAATTTCTTGTCGCATTGAGCAATTCCACGATATATTTTTTGATACTGTCACTACAGCGGACTTTTTTGACGGCTTCCATGTGCCTGATAATATCGTCAAGGCTCATAACGGCATCGAGTTTCTGTGAAAACTGATTGGTTTCGGAACGGGTAATAATGTCAAATTCTTCTTCCGGTGACGGATAGCCCATCGAAATTTTCATCATGAAACGGTCCATTTGTGCTTCGGGAAGATGATATGTACCATAAGTTTCCACAGGGTTCTGTGTAGCAAGCACCATAAACGGCTTGGGCAGTGTCATTGTGTTGCCGTCAAGTGAAATCTGGCGTTCCTCCATGACTTCCAGAAGGCTGGACTGTGCTTTCGGGGAAGCTCTGTTGATTTCATCGGCCAAAAGAAAGTTACACATAGCCGCACCTGTTTTATATTGTAATTCTCTTGTATTGGGATCGATCATGGAAAAGCCTACAATATCCGAAGGCATAATATCGGGTGTAAGCTGTATTCTGTTAAAGTGTCCGTCAACCGAGCTTGCAAGGGCAGAAACCAGTCTTGTTTTTCCGACACCGGGCACATCTTCAATCAAAATATGTCCTTCGGAAAGCATGGATGCAATGACCATCACAATGGCATTTCTTTTGCCGACAATGATTTTTTCAATATTTTCAATGAGTTTTTCAATCTGTGGATTCATCTTATTCCGTTACTGTAAAATTGCGTGTTTTACAGTAACATACTCCTTTCTTGTTTTTTGATTTTAATTTTCCGACTTCATTGTGTCGGATTTTACGATCCCCCGAAGACGCTGTATGGCTTCCCTGTATTTTTCATTTCTCTTCAGGTCAAAATCAGTGATACTATCCAATCTCGTCAAATCGCTGTTATGTGTCAAATCGGCCAGTTTGACAGCCTTGGCAACAGGATTTGTTTTTATTTGCTCCACGTAATCCATATAAGGCACTTGGGGATTATGGGTGAGCAATGCCAGAGCGTCTGTCACCTCATCACCAAAGCCCTCTTTTCTGAGGTCATCCAGAGTCATTTCCGTATCTTCAACCACATCATGCAACAACGCCACAATCGTAGTGGTTTCATCTTTCATCTGCTCCGCAAGGTGAAAAGGATGAAATACATAGGGAAGTCCTGTTTTATCCGTTTGATTCTTGTGTGCTTCAAAGCAGATTTTCAAAGCTTTTTTGGTCATGGGTGTATAAATCATTTTTCTCCTCCTGAATGTTTCCGATTTCCGTATCAATTAATCTGCTGTTTTCCCTCCCCTGATACATTCTGATAGAAATATTATAACACCGCCCTTTCGATATTACAATCGAAAGGGCGGTATTTTTTGTGATATAAAATTTATCAGGTTGCCTTTTTCACCGTTACCGTAAAGAATTTCTTTTCAATGGTGCCTGTACTGTCCTTGACTTTGATGCAGACATCATAAGTTGTTGCATTGGCAGGCTTGACAGCAACATTTGCATTTGTCTTGAAATCCTGTTTGGTAGTCCACTTTGTCTGAGAGGTCTGTTTATACAGCATGGCATAGGTATAGGGAGCTGTGCCGCCTGTGGCAGTGCCTTTCAGTGTGACGGATTCACCCAAAGTAATTGTTTCTGCGGAAATCGTGGAAGTATTTTGCAGAGGTTCTGCATACGGTACTGTAAATGTATTTTGTTTGTCAGCGTGACCACATTCACAGCTCTTATAATAAATGCTACCGTGTTCCTTATCACTTATCACAAGATATTCGGGATTTTCAACTTCCAAGCTGCAATCATGTGTCGGAATAATGTGCATAAGGATTTTTTCTTTTTTGGCATTAGCGGCAATATCACTTTCCGAAATTTCGCTGTCTTCATTTTCACCTGTATAAGCCGTAAGTGCATGAACCTTGTTTTCAGCGGAGAATGTGCCTTTGTCGTATATCAGAGAGCCGTAATATACATTGGAGGACAGTAAACCGTTATAGTCTATTTCACCGTTGTAATAATATACAGTTCCGCTGTTTTCGCAGGTGAATGCACCCATTGCATTGTCAACAGTTAATTTACCTGTATTTTTAAGATAAATATTTTTTGCAGATGTAATGCCCGAACCTGCATTGAAATATTGATAGCCTGTATTGATAAGTGTCAGATTGCCGTCACCTGTAAGAGTTATATTTCCGTAACCGTAGATGACATCTTCATATCTTGTATTGCTCTCAACAAGTTTTGTTATGGTATTATCTCCGATAAGGTTGATTGTCAAGTCATTGTCCGCAAATATTGCCGCAGTTGTTCGGGGATAGGTGGATGTGCCTATTGCATAGCTGCCTGTTTTCGTACCCTTTGACGTAAGTGTGTAATTTTTGAGGGTGAGAGTATTTGTTTTTTCGTCATAATGCCAGCCGTCTTTGTCAAGAGTGCCGTTATTGAGGTTGGTAACTCTCATATCACCAAGGTAAAAGCCATAATCCTTGCTTGCAGTAGTAAACTGTTTGGTATAGATAAATCCGTTTTTGCCTTGTTTGTAACGGAAAACAAAACGGTATTGAAATGTTTTGAGTTATCGGACTGAGAGTATTTATCAGAACCGTTTTCCTTGTTTCTGATGTCGTTGACCTGAATTTTGTGACCGTTGAGATCCAGCACCTTATCGGTCGTAAAAAAGAATATCAATTTTTGAATCCGTTGCTTTGCTCATTGACTGTATTATAACACGGAAATTTCAGTATTTTGTACACTTGCACAAAAGGGGGGATTTCATTATGCATAAACCTTGTGAGATTTCTGAAAAAATCAAATCAATTGCTAAAAAGAAAAACATCACTGTCAAACAACTTTTAGAAAATTGTGAGATAAACAAAGGTTTTATTTATGATTTAGAGCATAAATCAACCTATCCGTCATGCGATAAAATATCTCGTTTAGCCGATTGTCTGGATTGTTCTGTCGATTATCTGCTCGGACGCACCAATAATCCCAATTCTCATAAGCAGCAAAATCATTGAAAAGAAATTCTTTAGCCTTAAAACAACAAGCGGGGAACTGACCAATCATTCCAAAATCTCCGCAACAAGCATAACGCTTGGCAATGCAGTAACCCTGACAGGTGCGGCATCAGGCGGTTCGGGCTCTTACAAATATGCCGTATATTACAAGAGTTCTTCCGCCTCTACATGGAATACGAAACAGGATTTCAGCACAAATAATTCCATTTCCGTCAAGTTTGCCGGCAAGGGTACGAAAGATGTATGTATCAAAGTAAAAGACTCTGACGGAACAGTGGCTAAGAAATATTTCACTGTTACCGTAAAATAAAATTGTCCCTTTTTCAGCAGTGTGTGGAAATCCGTTGATTTCCACACACTGCTTTCTAAAAAAACGAAAAAATTCTACTTTTTGATAAGAAAGATATTGCTTTTTGCTATTTTTTTCAGAGAAACAATGTGCTATAATAAAAGAGTAACATATTGCTGACAAACAGTCACGAATATGTATCTTAATTTTTTATGGAGGTTTTTGCGATGAACATGAAATCCAAGGTTCTGAGAAAAGTACTTGCTGCCTCAATGGCACTTGCAATGGTGACCGGTACGGGTGTCTGCACATCTGTTGTTCCGGATTTTGCCGGTACGGGAATCGTTGCCAGTGCTGCCGAAACTTACGGTGACTTTGAGTATACCGTCGCAGATGACAATACCGTCACTGTCACAAAGTACACCGGCACAAATGCCAAAGTTACCATACCCGAAAAAATTAATTCCAAAACCGTTACTGCCATAGGAGATTCCGCTTTCAAAGGCAATACGGGTATCACGAGTGTGACACTCCCGAAAACACTGAAAACAATCAAAAAATATGCTTTTGCAAACTGTTCCGCTCTTGCAAGCATTAATATTCCGAGTACTGTTGAAACGATAGATGCATATGTTTTCTATAACTGTTCCAAAATGACTTCATTCAGCTATCCGGTCAGCCTGAAATCGGCAGGTTCATATATTTTTCAGAATACCTCTGTAAAGACTGTTACCGTACCGGAAACAGTGACAGAAATTCCGTCTTATATTTTCAATCATGCCAATATGCTTGAAAAAGTCGTTCTGCCTGATACTGTCACAAAAATCGGTGAATATGCATTTCACGACTGTGCAAAGCTGACAAGCATTAATCTGCCCGATACCGTTGAGACCATTGGACGCGAGGCTTTTTCCGAGTGCGGTCTGACTTCCATCAATTTCCCGAAAAAACTCAAAAATGTGGGTGCATATGTTTTTGAAGACACGCCTATCAAGACAATCAAAGTCAAGGAAGGTGTGACAGCACTCCCGAACAATGCTTTTTACTCCGCAAACAAGCTTGAAAGTGTTGTACTGCCGACTACTCTCAAAACTATAGGCGAGTACAGCTTTTATGCGTGTACTTCCCTGAAAACCGTGACCATTCCCGAAGAAACCGAAAGTATCGGAAGAAATGCTTTCGATAACTGTGTAGCTCTGACAAAAGTTGTTATGAATGACAGCCTGAAAACGATCGGCAACAGTGCTTTTGCGGATTGTTCTGTTCTGGCAAGTATCGAAGTTCCCGACACGGTGACAACGATAGGTTCCTATGCGTTTGAAAACTGCAAAAAGCTGACAACTTTCAACTATCCCAAAAAACTGACATCCATAGGCGGATACGTTCTGTCAAATGTTCCTGTCAAGACCATCACCGTCAAGAGCAGTGTAACAGCTTTGCCTGAAAATGCATTCAAAGGTGCAAACCTTCTTGAAAAAGTCGTCCTGCCGAGCGGACTGAAAACAATAGGCTCCTATGCTTTTGAATACTGTTCTTCACTGACAAGCGTCAATGTTCCCGACGGTGTCGAAAAAATCGGTTCTTATGCATTTAACGACTGTGTTAAGCTGACTTCCATCAATTATCCCAAAAGTCTTGCTTCAATAGGTTCTTATGCTTTTGAAAATACGGCTATCAAGACAATTACCGTAAAAGAGGGTGTGACAGCACTGCCGACTGATGCTTTCAAGTATGCAAACAATCTTGAAAAAGTCGTTCTGCCAAGCACTCTCAAAACGATAGGTTCTTATGCTTTTGACGACTGCTATTCGCTGACAAGCGTCAATGTTCCCGACAGTGTTGAAACAATCGGTTCTTATGCATTTAACGACTGTCAGAAACTTACTTCAATAAATTACCCGAAAAGTCTTACTTCAATAGGCACTTATGTATTTGAAAATACTGCTATCAAGAGCATTACGGTCAAAGACGGTGTAACGGCACTGCCGACAGATGCCTTTAAGGGTGCAAATAAGCTTGAAAAGGTTGTTCTGCCAAGCACTCTCAAAACAATAGGCTCTTATGCTTTCGACAGATGTTCTTCGCTTAAAAGCGTCAATATCCCCGACAGCGTTGAAACAATCGGTACTTCTGCCTTCGGAAACTGCGTAAGTCTGACTTCGGTCAACTATCCGAAAAGTCTGAAAGAGATTGGCACGTATGCATTTGAAAATGCACCTATTTCATGCGTGACAGTAAAAGAGGGCGTGACAGCACTTCCAAGCAATGCTTTTCACCATGCCAATAAAATAGAGAAAATTTCTCTCCCGTCAACCTTGAAAACAATAGGTCAAAGTGCTTTTGACGGCTGCACATCACTCGAAATACTGAAAGCAGATGCAAAAATCGAAAAAATAGGCAGCTATGCTTTCAATAACTGTCAAAAACTCACGATATACGGCAAGGCTGATACCTATGTGTCCACCTATGCGTCAGAGAAAAATATCCCGTATGTATCGGAATACAGCAATATATCCGTTATCGCTCCGAAGGATAAAGTAAGCGATACACAGAACTTTACAATCATGGCTGATGCTTCGGGAGGTAAAGAGGCTTATACATACGCTGTATACTATAAACTCACTTCCGATGAAAAATGGACTACTTTACAGGGCTTCAAGGCAAATGCCAATGTGACATTCAATCCGCCGTACACGGGCGACTATGATATATGTGTCAAAGTCAAGGACGCAAGCGGTGCCGTAAAACCCAAATATTTCACCGTCAATGCCGAAAGACTTCTCAAGAATAAATCCACACTTTCTGCCTCACAAATTCTTGCCGGTGAAACATTCACCGTCAATGCAAAGGCAAGCGGCGGTTACGGCGACTATAAGTATGCGATTCTTTATAAGAAATCCGCTGATTCAAACTGGGTGACAAAACAGGATTACAGTACAAATTCTACTCTCACGATCAAGCCTGCCGGTACAGGAACCTATAATGTCTGTGTCAAAGTAAAGGACGCTGACGGGGATATTGTCAAGACCACTCTCAATATCAAAGTCAACAAGCCTCTTGAAAATACTTCTGCCATTTCTTCCACATCCATCAATCTGGGTGACACGGTGACCGTCAATGCCAAGGCAACAGGCGGTTATGGCGGTTATACTTATGCGGTACTCTACAAAAAGACTTCCGATACCAAATGGACTACCAAACAGGATTTTGGAACAAACGCAACAGTTTCTCTCAAACCTGCCAATGCAACCACCTATGATGTGTGTGCCAAAGTCAAGGACAGCAAAGGTACCATTGAAAAGAAATTCTTTACTGTCAAAGTCAACTCTGCTCCGCTGAAAAATACTTCCACCATCTCGGCAACTTCCATTCAGCTTGGCAGTACAGTTACTTTGAAAGGTGCGGCTACAGGCGGCAAGGCTCCCTATACTTATGCTGTGGTCTACAAAAAGACTTCCGACTCCAAATGGACTACCAAACAGAATTTCTCCGACAACGCTACTGTTGCCGTAAAGCCTGCCAATGCAACAACCTATGACGTATGCATCAAGGTAAAGGACGCTGACGGTACCATTGAAAAGAAATTCTTCACTGTCAATGTGACAAAGCCCCTTTCCAATACTTCCACCATCTCGGCCGCTTCCATCAAGCTCGGCAGTACAGTTACTTTGAAAGGTGCAGCTACAGGCGGCAAGGCTCCGTATACTTATGCGGTACTCTACAAAAAGACTTCCGACTCCAAATGGACTGTCAAACAGAATTACTCTGCGAATGCCACTGTTGCGGTAAAGCCTGCCAATGCAACAACTTATGACGTATGCATCAAAGTCCAAGACGCTGACGGCACCATTGAAAAGAAATTCTTTACTGTCAAAGTGAGCTGATATTCACCGACACTCATATCCCCCCGTTCTGTCAATATATTCTTTCGACAAACTCAAAAATACCGCAAAACGCTTTTTAACTGCGTTTTGCGGTATTTTTACTTTTGTTTCCGATGAACAATCACCAATTCCGTCAGAGCTTGTATACGGAACGTCGGGCAAACCAGCCGCAAAGCAACAGTCTTTTGGCAACAAAGCCGTTAAACAAACCTGCCAGTATGCCGCCGATTATCAGATACGGCAAATACCATGACAAAAATGTATTCATGATGATACATGCCGCAATAAATTGTCCGATATTGTGAAATACGCCTCCGATTGTACTGATATAGATAATCTTCCCCTGAAACAGCCGTCTGCTGATGACCATGACCGCAAAACTCAGGATTCCTCCTGCGGCACTATATATCAGGGAATTGACATTGCCGAACAGTATCGCATTGAGTATCAGTCTCCCGGCAAGCACTAGAAAAGCCTCTTTGCTGCCGCAGTAATACATGGTAAAAAGAATCGCAAGATTTGCCAGTCCGATTTTGATGCCCGGAATCGGCATGGGTATTGAAAGAACCATCTCTATCCAGCTCAGTACAAATGCCACTGCCAGCAGAATCGACACAGTGGCAAGACGCTGGGCACGGTATCTTCCCTGCATATTTCATACCTTCTTCCTTATTCTCTTAATGCCAACGGCAGGACAGTTTCAAACTGCCCTGCCGTCAGACTGTTAGAATTATTCTCCGCCTATTTCCAGATCTTCAGTACTTGGTTCATCCTCAGGGGATGTAGTGATGACATCTTCTACATCAAACCTGATGATCTCCATTTCACATATTGCATATTCCTTTTTCATAAAAATTTCTGCTACTCAAAATATGAACAAATATACCCATATTGAGAAAATTCCTGTTTCATCGTATCCGATTTTGCCAAAGCTACCATCGTTTGTATGACACTCCACAGGCGTAAATTCCCGTATAGCCTACGGTACATCTCTGTAAATTCGTTTTATAATGATTAGATACAGAGTCGTTTAATGTAGCTTCTCCTTTCATAATTTTATTTTTTATCGCTTGGTTTTCGCATTTACCATTGCCCAATCATTACCATCAAGGTTCTACCCTATAATTATCAGGACTTTTTCAACCTGCACTGGTTTTTTCTCAATGATTCCGGCTGCTTTTAAGTCAGCACAAACTAATACCACGGCTTTTATTATTTTTGGTATCTTCGGTTTTTAGATGACCGCACATCATATATTTTATATATCCAAATATATTTTAACACGTTTTATCACTAATGTCAATATATTCTGTTACTTAATA
>DEFH01000004.1:5061-24778 GCA_002350705.1 Ruminococcaceae bacterium UBA2857 | reverse complement strand
GGCAGCGGAGAATATAAATACTCCTACTACTACAAAAAAGAGACTTCCAGCGGTTGGGCAACGCTCAAAACGAATACAACCGACACAACAGCGTCATTTAAGCCGACACAACCTGTGGTATACAATGTATGTATTAAGGTGACAGACTCCAACGGTGTGAAAGCCGAGGACAAAAGGATGACTGTTACCGTGGAAAATAATCTGAAAAATACGTCAAGCGTGGAATCAGACAGTATTGTTTTGGGCAACGATATTGTTGTGAATGGTTTGTCCGAGGGCGGTCTGGGAGAGTGTCAGTATGCCTATCTGTACAGACGCTCAGGTGACGAAAAATGGGTTGTGGGCAAAGGCTATAGTACCGATACAACTTACAGTTTTAAACCGTTGAAAGAAATTGACTATGAAGTTTCCGTTAAGGTCAAAGACGAAAGCGGCAAAATTGAAGAAAAAACTTTTACGGTTGCTGTTACAAATACCCTCAAAAATACATCAGTTGTTGCAGGAACAAGTATTGCTCTGGGCGAAAGCATTGTCATGAGCGGATCTGCCGAAGGGGGCAGCGGAGATTATACTTATCAGTATCTCTGCAAAAAGTCTGACGAGACAAAATGGACTGTAGTCAAAGATTATTCCACCGAGGCGGAAGCAAAGTTTGAACCTGCGGAAGCAGGAACCTATCAGGTATGCGTGAAAGTGAAGGATTCCAATGGTGTGCAGGGGGACTCAAAAAAATTCAGTGTCAGTGTCAAAAATACTCTGCAAAATAAATCTTCTGTTGCAGCGGAAAGCATTGTATTGGGCAATGATATTGTAATGAACGGTGCTGCGGCAGGCGGAAGCGGAGATTATACCTATATCTATTATTACAGACGACAGGGAACCTCTAATTGGTCGAAAAAACATGACTATAGCACCAATCAGACAGAAGTAATCACACCGCTTGCAGAAACAGTATATGAAATATGCATTAAGGTTAAGGACTCCAAGGGAACAGTTGCCGCCAAATATTTTGAAGTGGAAGTGAAGAATACGCTGGTAAATACTTCTGCTGTCAGTGCGGAAACGCTTGTGCTGGGCAGCACTATTGAGATGAACGGTTCGGCACAGGGCGGCACAGGTGACTATCAGTATGCCTATCTCTATCGGAAAAGCGACAGTGAGAACTGGATCACCGTACAGGGTTTCACTTCCGAGACGACCTGTGAATTCAGACCGATGGCTGAAACAACGTATGAAATTTGTATCAAGGTCAAAGATGC
This sequence comes from Ruminococcaceae bacterium UBA2857, assembly GCA_002350705.1. Classification (GTDB taxonomy): domain Bacteria; phylum Bacillota; class Clostridia; order Oscillospirales; family Acutalibacteraceae; genus UBA1213. The sequence continues at coordinate 23,519 of DEFH01000004.1, read as the reverse complement.
CAAAAACATTACGGAGAAAAAGACATTTCAGGTAGAAGTGAAAAATACACTGGTGAATACCTCCACTGTCAGTACGGAAACGCTTGTGCTGGGAAATGTTGTTGTGATGAATGGTTCGGCAGAGGGCGGTGCCGGTGACTATCAGTATGCGTATCTCTATCGGAAAGGCGACAGTGAGAACTGGATCACCGTACAGGATTTTACTTCTGATAAAACCTACCGCTTCAAGCCGATTTCCGACACAGCGTATGAGCTTTGTATCAAAGTCAAAGATGCCAATGACATCACAGAGAAAAAGACATTTTCTCTGGAAGTGAAAAACACACTGGTCAATAACTCTTATCTTGATTCCGAGACCGTTTCCAAAGGGCAGTATGTTGTCATGCACGGTGCGGCAGAGGGCGGTACAGGTGATTGTCAGTATGCCTACTACTGCAAAAAGGAAATTGATTCCGAATGGTCAACGATCAAGGATTACAGTGATGAAACAACAGCGTCTTTCAAGCCGGGGGAAACGATATATGATGTCTGCATCAAAGTAAAGGATTCCAATCAAATTGTTGTCAATCAATACTTTAAAGTGACCGTAAAATCTTCTTTGGAGAATGTTTCAAGTGTCAACAGCTATAATATCAATAAAGGCGGTACACTGACAATCAAGACGACTCAGGCTTCAGGCGGAAGCGGGGGTTACGAATACAAGTATATTTATAAAAATGCCAATTCGGAGAATTTCAAAGTCATCAAAGATTTCAGCAGCACGCCCCAGGCATCTGTGAAACTGTTATATGAAGGCGTTTATCAGGTATGGGCAATCGTCAGGGATTCCAACGGTGCAGAAAAGGGACGCTACTTTGAAATCAATGTCAAAGCTCTGAAAAATACCGCCAAAGTCAGTGCGACGGTCATTGACAGAGGAAAAACGCTGGCAATAAAGGCATCTGCAACAGGAGGCAGCGGCAACTATCGTTTTGCATTCCAGTACAGACTGCCGAATTCTTCCCAATGGGTTCAGCTCAAAGATTACAGTACTTCCATGAATTGCAGTCTGAAAATTACAGAAATCGGTCTTTATGCGATTCGTGTCATGGTAAGAGATTCCTTTGGAGATGTGCAGACCAGGAATTTCAGTGTCAGAGCGGTGAAACCTGTTTCAGAGGAATTCATTGAAACGGTAATTCCGGGCATTATCAATGATTCTATGGGTGAACTGGAAAAGGCACAGGCAATTCATGACTGGCTGGTAGAAAATTATGAGTATGATGAAGAAAATGCCTTGAATGATACCGTTCCCGAAACTTCCCATACGGCAGAAGGAGCCTATCAGACACGCAAAGCGGTATGTGACGGTTATACCATGTCCTTTGCTCTTCTGGCCAAGAGTGTGGGACTGGAGGTCAGGAATGTGCTGGGAACTTGTATCGGTACGAAAGATGTACCCGAAGTACATGCATGGAATCAGGTAAAAATTGATGATGTGTGGTATAATGTAGACGTCACATGGGACGATCCCGTTGTGTCCGGTTCCGGTGCAAACAGTGATAATCACAGTTATCGGTATTTCCTTGTACCGGACAGCGTTATTGCAGGGGATCATTTCCCTCAGACAAAAACGATTGCCTGTACGACACCGCAGCCACAGGATAAAATTATCACAGAATATGTCGGAAAGCAGGAAAAAAATAATCTCTATTACTGTACCAATCATACACAAATCAAACAAGCTTTTACTAAAACTGCGGCAGCCAATGCCAGAATGATGATACTGATTTATCCCACGACGGAAACGAATATATCCAAAATAGAAAAGACCGTTCTGTCATGCAAACCTTCTAATATTCAATCGGCAGGAGTTACTGTTTACCAATGGGAAAAACTCGATGGTTATTATAGAATTTCTGTTTCTGTTTCCAAATAAGTGCAAAAACACATCGCCCGGACTGTTCTATGCAGTCCGGGCGATGTGTTTTTATATTTTTTTGATGAGCAGCCACAGCAGAATTCCTGCCGAAAGAATAGCGGTAATCACAGCAGTAATCACGGCAATATCCATCACACGATTCTGATAGGTGAGCGTTATCTGATAGCGTCCCGCAGGAATATCGAGATTCAGATAACCGAAATCGTTTTCTGTAACGGGGACAGCGGAAGAGATTCCCTGTTCATCTGTGATGATGGCAATAATATGCTTGTCATACGTCATGGAAACGGTGACAGTCTGTGTTTCGGTGAAATCTGTATGAAAGCGAAGCTCATGGATTTGGGTTTCCATTGGCAGTTCCTGCTGACTGCCAAAGCTGGCGATGGGTGTGACACCGCTGAGTTCTATGACAGACCATCCTCTTACCCAAGGAGATGTTTCGACAATCTGCAATTTTTTGCACAGGGGCAGGATATGAAAAAGGGCTTCTTTGGAAGCGGTATCATCGTTGTCATACAGAATATATTTCACACCGTTTTGAATCATCTGTTCTTCAAATAATGCCAGATATTCGGGTTGTTCGCAGTAGGTGCTGTAAGCATCCGTATTGCTCATATTGGACATGGAAACTTCAAAAAATCTGTGATACATCAGGTATTGGCTCTGAAGATAGCTTTTGTCGGAAAACACGGGATCATAACCGGCTACAGTAAACGCATCATATATGACATTATAATTTTTGGTGAATGCATAAGTACATACCTGTGAGGCGGATTCGATAATGTCTTCAAAAGTGGATACCGCCATCATCCGATAATTTTTATCAATAGAAAGGGCTTTTGACCGTTGGTTAACTTCCTCCTGAGCGACAGTGGGATCGAAGTAATCAAAGTAATAATGATTATTAATAAACAAATGCAGTCCCGAATTGAGCAGATATACAATGGTGACGGCTGTCATCACAGAGCAGGCAGCCGAAACACCGCTGACTGTCACAAATAATTTGCGTGTGCCTTTCTGCCTGATTCTTTCCAGAAGGAAGGCGGCAGCAATCGTATATAGCGGCACATACAAAAAAGCACACTTGTACAGATATCGGAACTGATTCAATACGGGAATTTTACTGAGCAGTATGGCAATAACGCCTTCATAACCGCCGGCGAATACCGTAAAAAATGCTGCGGCAAACAGAACCGAATGAATAACTGACGTGTGTCGGGACAGGGCTTGTTGGGTATCACGTTTGATACAGGCGGCCACATAGAAGATAATAGTAATGACAAACATGATGAATATACGATTCTTGGGAACTACGGTCAGTAAAACGACAATGATACCAAAAGTGATTTTGTCGAGGTGTTTGACAGGGGGAAACAGTTTTTTCCCGTTCCTGCCCTTGAGATTGCAAGAAAAAATGAGAAGATAGATGCTCAGCAACACCATCAAAACTATTAATAACAGAATGATCAGCATCATGAAAGGAGCGGCACTTCCAAAATGCAGCAGACAGATCGGTATCAGCAACACAAATGTCACGACAGAGGAAAAATGACGACGATTGTCAGGCAGTTTTTCAATACAGTATTTTCGGTAAAAATGAAAGACGGATTGTACCTGTGATTTGAAATGCCTGCTGATAAATATTGTCAGACAGAGCCAGCAGGTGATGCCAAGTCCGAGATTGGACTGAAAAAGCTCATGAGTAATCTTATGATTGATAACCTGATAATAGGGGAATATACGGAACAGATTGTCGGCATAGATAGGCCTTTTCAAGAATTCATTGATGTCCATGCCCGCAGCCAGACGATTTTCGGAGGCGTTCAGCAGGGAGAGCAGAAAGGCGGAATTGAGTACCGCAAATATGACGATATTGACTGCCATAGGCAGCAGCGGTTTGCCGCTTTTGTCCTGTACGGCAAACACCACCTGAAAAATACAGTAAACCATGATATAATAACAACTGTATTGAATATGTCCGAGCAAAAGGGAGCCTGCCAGAATGATGCCCGGAGCAAACCATTTGGTACAGTGATTTTTAGAGAGGCTGATGACCAGTACAAACAACGGAATGAAAAAGTAATTGTTGAATGTGAAATAATAATATAAATACTCAAAGAAAATCAAAGAGGACGAGTAGGCTCCCAGAGAAAGCAGCTTGACTGTGTCCGAGACACCCATATCCGACAGGAGTCTGTACATAACAAGATTTCCAAGCACATACATCATGATAATATATACTGTCAGAATATTAACATAGTAGCCAAAAAGAAAACGGCTGATGAGATAGGAGAGATACATAAACGGGTTGAGCTGACCGTAGTAGCCGCTGGAGAAAATATCCAATCCTTTGTAGTTATAAAAATCATAGTACGGAATTCCGTTTCCCGCAAAAATGCTGTCAAAGCATTTGCGGATCACAGGTCCCCATTCCAGAATGTTGTCGTCTGCATAAGCGGAATTGATGTTGGAATAGGTGTACAGCAGGAACAGCAGCACGGAACCGACGGCAATGGCACTGTACCATATACAATTATGAAGAAAAACTTTCTTTTTCAACAGAGCAGCCCTCCTAAATTTTTTCTGTAATAAACCTTGTCACAAAGAAGTTGCAGGTCATTGTGACAGGGGTAATGATGATTTTGCAAATCAGCTTGCTGTATGTCAGAATCAGCTCGGCTGCAAAGAGGTAATGAATCACACTGTCCAGCCATTCTCCCGCTGCCGATACCAGAAAAATCAGCACAAGCTGATAGATAATATATAGAATATATTTGATATAAAGCGGCAGACCGTTTTCTTTTTTAACAAATATCCTGTGAGTCGATACGGCAAAAACAAAGCTGGCCCCAACCAGCGAACTGAAACAGTTGGCTGTCATGACATTCCTGTCAAGGCACTGTGTCAGAATGATATATACCGCAAAGTCCATCAAAAAGCCCAGTCCCGATGTCAGAAAAAACTGAAGGGCTTTTTTCAGTAAATCCGACCAATCTCTTTTCAATCTGCATTCTCCTGTTCCGTCGCGACATTTTTATAGTATTTTTATTGTATCATAACTATCCTTTTTTGGCAATAGAAATGCAGCTATACGGGCTTTTCGTATAGCTGCCGATATTTTATCGGTATTCTGTTGAGCGGGGAATCGGTGACAGAACGGCATAAGCGGCATAATGCAGAATATCAAAGGTATCGGGAGCAATTTGTGTAAGCAGGGAAAGATGTTCTTTTTCCCACAGGGAAATCTCTTCTTTTGAAAGAGACGCTCCGATTCCTCGGCAGGCCTTCATGCGTCCGTGCCAGGCTTCTCTTGTAAACGGGACTTTTAACGTATATTCTTCATGCCGTTCCGGACGGAAATATTTCAAAACCATATCCGGAATGGCAATGGGTTTTCTTGTTTCTCCGGCACCCGACCATTTGGGATTGTATTTCAGTACCAGATTTTCGCTTGCACCGGCAATTTTATCTTCAAACGGAAGCCATGCCATGTATAATATCAGCAGCTTTCCGCTGTCTTTGAGAATGTCATGCAGGATAGGGGCAACTTTGGCATGGTCAAAGTACCAGAAGCACTGGCAGGCTGTCACAACATCAAATGACTTTTCCGAAAAAACCATGTTTTCGGCACTGACAGCTCGAAAATCAATGTCCATGTGGTGCTGTTGAGCAAGCATTTTTGCCTGTTGTATCTGTTCGGGAGAAATGTCCGTACCGGTCCATTCCGCACCGAAAGGATACATATTTCTTGGCAGAACACCTGTTCCCGTTCCCAAATCCAGCACTTTCTGACCGCTGACACATAAACCCATATCCGCAATTTTCTGATAGAATTCCCTCGGATAAATATCTCTGTACCTGGCATAATCATCGGAAACTCTGCCCCAGTCAAATGCCTTTCCGCCGTCAATGCGGCTGTCTCTGATTTCCATGTTTATTCTCCACAGTGTCCGTAAGGTTTGCAGCCGAATTTTTCATAGCGTTCAATGTTTTTTTTCAGCTGCTCACGGAAATTCAGCACCATACATTCTTCCGATTTGACAAAGCCGTATTTCTGATAGAGTCCCTTACCGTGTTCGGTAGCATCAAGGGTAATTTCCGTCACACCGTTTTCTTTTGCTTCTTCTGTCAGAAGATACAGCATAGTGGATGCAATGCCTTGTTTGCGGAATTCTTTTTGTGTATATACGTTCATTAAATGGGCTCTCCGGCCTGTAGGATGGTCGAATGTGGGCAGCAGATTCAAATAGCAGAGTGTGGCACATCCGATAATCTTGTCGTCATCATAGGCTAAAACGGTTGTCTGGTGACCGTTTTCAAAATAGTCACAGCAGCTTTTGACAAAAGAATCGGGAAATTGATAGCTTTCGGGTAAATGGTTAACTTCTCTGAGCATCGCAAGACGGACGGTGATCCAATCATTTTGGTTTTCGGAACCAGCTTTTATCATTCGTATCATTTTATCAGACACCCCTAAATCATAGAAAATTGAAAATGGAAAAATTCCCATTTCTGATTCTGATTATAACATATTCTGCCTGATTTGACTATCTTTTTTATCAGAGATTGGTATAGCCCATGAGACTCAAATCTACTTCTTTGGCACAGTCTCTGCCGTCTCTGATGGCTCTGACAACAAGAGACTGACCACTGTGCATATCGCCTGCCGTAAAGATATTTTCGATATTGGTCTGATGGGAATTGGGGGAAGTTTTGACATTGGTGCGGTTATCGGTTTCGACTTCAAAAGCTTGCGTGATATAGTTTTCACTGCCCAGAAAACCTGCCGCTATCAGTACCAGTTCCACATCAACGGTACGCTCTGTACCCTCTGTTTCTTTCATGACAAGTCTGCCGCTGACAGGATCTTTTTCTGCTTTGAGACTGACAAGAACCGCACCTGTTAATTCACCGTTCTCATTTTTGAGAAACTCTTTGACAGTGGTCTGATAGATTCTCGGATCACTGCCGTATACAGCGATAGCCTCTTCCTGACCGTAATCTGTCTTGCAGACACGGGGCCACTGCGGCCAGGGATTATTTTCCGCACGGGTATCGGGGAGTTTGGGCATCATTTCAAGCTGAACAACACTTTTCGCACCATGACGCACACAAGTTCCCACACAGTCATTGCCCGTATCGCCGCCGCCGATGATCATAACATTTTTGTCTTTGGCACTGATATAGGTGCCCTCCTGCAAACCGTTGTCCAGCAGTGCTTTTGTGGTGGATTTCAGAAAATCCACTGCAAAATAGATACCTTTGGCATCTCTGCCTACGGCATTGATATCACGGGGATTAGAGGCACCGCACGCAAGGATAACCCTGTCGTATTTTTCTGAAATTTCTTTTGCGGAAACATCTTTTCCGACATTGACACCTGTTTTGAAAATGATACCTTCTTGCTGCATGATATGGATTTTTCTGTCAATGACCGTTTTTTCCAATTTCATGTTGGGAATACCGTACATAAGCAGTCCTCCAATACGGTCGCTTCTTTCAAATACGGTAACAGTGTGTCCGCGTCTGTTTAATTGGTCGGCTGCGGCAAGTCCCGATGGTCCCGAACCAATGACGGCAACGGTTTTTCCTGTTCTGACTTTCGGTGGAGAGGCTTTGGCATAGCCCTCTGCATAGGCCTTTTCGATAATGGCATACTCATTGTTTCTGACGGTGACGGCATCGCCATTGGCACCGCAGGTACACGCTTTTTCGCACAGTGCCGGACAGACACGGGACGTGAATTCCGGAAAATTATTGGTCATTTTGAGTCGCTGATAGGCAAGTTCCCATGCCCCCCTGTACAGAAGGTCGTTCCATTCGGGAATCAGATTGTTCAAAGGACATCCCGACATCATTCCGCCGATCATCATGCCCGACTGACAGAATGGTACACCACATTCCATACATCTGGAAGCCTGTTGTTTTTGTTCTTTTTCATTCAGAGGGGTGTGAAACTCGTTATAATTGCTGATACGTTCCTGAACAGTGTATGCAGGACAATCCTTTCTGTTGTATTCCAAAAAACCTGTTGGCTTTCCCATAGAAATTTTCCTCCTTACTTCTCACCTGTCAGGCTGTAAAATGCCTCGATTCTTGCCTGTTCGGGCGAATATCCCTTTGCCTCCATCGAGGCGATTTCTTCAACGATCTTTTTATAATCATGAGGAATAATCTTTTTGAATTTGGGCAGATATTCCTCGAAGTGTTCCAGAATGTGGTTGGCTTTGGGGGAACGGGTTTCCTTGAGATGTTCCGTGATAAGCTCTTTGAGCTTTTCGACATCGGATTTTTCTGTCACTTCTGTGACAAGCACCAGTTCCTTGTTGAGTTTCATATATAAGTCTCTGTCCTCGTCAAGTACATAGGCAGTACCGCCCGACATACCTGCGGCAAAGTTTTTGCCTGTTCTGCCGAGAACGGCTACACAACCTCCTGTCATATATTCGCATCCATGGTCGCCGACACCCTCGACGACGGCTGTGGCACCGGAGTTTCTGACACAGAATCTTTCACCGGCAATACCGTTGATAAAAGCTTTTCCGCTGGTAGCACCGTACAGGGCAACATTGCCGATAATAATATTTTCTTCGGGTTTGAACTGAGATTTTTCGGGCGGATAGACAATAAGTTTGCCGCCGGAAAGACCTTTTCCGAAATAGTCGTTGCTGTCACCGACAAGTTCCAGTGTCAGACCGTTGGGAATGAATGCTCCAAAACTCTGACCGCCTGAGCCGTGACAGACCACTTTGTAAGTGTCGTCTTTGAGGGTGTCACCGAATTTCTGTGTGATTTCAGAGCCGAAGCCTGTACCGAGAGAACGGTCCGTATTTTTGACATCAATGCGGATGGTTTTGGGAGAATGTGTTCTGAAAGCAGATTTCAGCTTTTCATGAAGTACTTTTTCATCAAGCGTTTCTTCGAGTTTGAAATCATAACTGCTTTTTTGTGTATAGCTGACGGGTTCATATCCTGCACTGCCGAGAATTTTGCTGATGTCAATCTGTTTCTCCCTGTCAGAGAGATTGTCCTTTGCTTTGAGCAGATCGACTCTGCCGACCAGTTCATCCACGGTTCTGACACCCAGTTTTGACATATATTCTCTCAGTTCCTGTGCAATGAACTTCATGAAGTTGACAACATATTCGGGTTTGCCGGCAAATCTTTTGCGGAGTTCGGGATTCTGTGTAGCCACGCCAAAAGGACAGGTGTCTAAATTACAGACTCTCATCATGGCACAGCCCAGTGTGACGAGCGGAGCGGTTGCAAAGCCGAATTCTTCCGCACCGAGGACAGCGGCTATGGCGACATCTCTTCCTGTCATGAGTTTGCCGTCGGTTTCAATGACAACCTTGTTTCTCAGATTGTTCATCATGAGAGTCTGGTGAGCCTCAGCCAGACCGAGTTCCCAGGGAAGTCCTGCATGATGGATAGAGCTTTGGGGAGCGGCACCCGTACCGCCGTCATAGCCTGAAATCAGGATGACGCCTGCACCTGCTTTGGCAACGCCTGCCGCAACCGTACCAACACCACATTCCGATACGAGTTTCACGGAAATACGGGCCTTTTTATTGGCATTTTTCAAGTCATAAATTAATTGGGCTAAATCTTCAATGGAATAAATGTCATGGTGTGGGGGAGGGGAAATCAGTGATACACCCGGAGTGGAATGTCTTGTTTTGGCAATCCACGGATACACCTTTTTACCGGGAAGATGTCCGCCCTCACCGGGTTTAGCCCCCTGAGCCATTTTGATTTGTATTTCATCGGCGGATGTCAAATATTTGGAAGTCACACCAAATCTGCCGGAGGCAACCTGTTTGATGGCAGAGCAGCGGTTATTGTCAGAGCCTTTTGTCAAAAGACGCTCATCACTTTCACCGCCCTCACCGGAGTTGGATTTTCCGTGGAGCATATTCATGGCAAGAGCCAAGGCTTCATGTGCTTCCTCTGAGATAGAACCATAGGACATCGCACCCGTTTTAAAACGTCTGACAATGCTTTCCACGCTTTCGACTTCCTCTATCGGAACAGGAGTTTCGGCATAGTTGAAATCCAGCAGTCCACGAATATTCATGGTGCCCATTTCTTCCGTGAGCATTTTGGAATAGGATTTGAACAAATCGTAATTTTCTGTTCTTGCGGCAGTCTGCAGCGTGTGGATTGTCTGAGGATTATAGAGGTGTTCTTCCTTGCCGCTGCGGAATTTATGGTCGCCGCGGGAGACGATTTCGGGATTGGTTTCGAGACTCAGCGGATCAAAGGCAGAAGTATGCAGTCTGTCAACATTTTTTTCAATGTCTTCCAGAGTGATACCGCCGATTCTGCTGACAGTGCCGGTGAAATATTCGTCAATGACATCTTTTCCGATGCCGACAGCCTCAAATATCTGTGAGCCCTGATAGGACTGTATGGTAGAGATACCCATTTTAGAAGCAATTTTGACAATGCCGTGAAGAATCGCATCATTGTAGTCATCCACTGCGGCATAATAATCCTTGTCCAGCAGGTCATCATGAATGAGTTCGTGAATCGTTTCCTGTGCAAGATAGGGGTTGACGGCACTGGCACCATATCCCAAAAGCGTTGCGAAATGATGAACCGTTCTGGGTTCACCGCTTTCCAGAACAACAGCAAGAGAGGTTCTTCTTTTGGTGGCAACAAGATGTCTGTGCAGGGCGGAAACGGCCAGAAGTGACGGTATTGCAAGATGATTTTCATCCACGCCCCTGTCAGACAGAATCAAAATATTCGCACCGTCATTATAGGCTTTGTCTGCTTCGAGGAATAAGTGTTTGATTGCCTTGGAAAGACGGGTGTTTTTATAGTAAAGGATAGGGATAACGGCAACTTTAAAGCCGCTGACCTTCATGTTTTTGAGTTTCAGAATATCGGTTGATGTGAGAATCGGATTATGAATTTTGATAACCTTGCAGTTTTCGGGTTTTTCTTCCAGAATGTTGCCGTCCTCACCGATATAGACAGTGGTAGAAGTAACAATTTCCTCTCGGATAGCGTCAATGGGAGGGTTGGTGACTTGTGCAAAAAGCTGTTTGAAATAATTGAAAAGAGGCTGCGGCTGTTTGGAGAGCACAGCGAGCGGTGTATCAATGCCCATAGAGGTAATGGGTTCACTGCCGTTTTGTGCCATAGGGAGAATCTCTTTCATGATTTCCTCATAGGTATAACCAAAGGCTTTTTGCAGTTTCTGACGTTCCTCACGGTGATGTTCATGCACTTTTGCGTTAGGGATTTTCAGATTTTTCAGCTTGACAAGGTTACTGTCGAGCCATTCTCCGTAAGGCTGTCTGGAAGCATAATATTCTTTGATTTCGTCATCATCAATCACTCTGCCCTTGACGGTATCGACTAAAAGCATTTTACCCGGTCTGAGTCTTTCCTTGACAACGATTTTTTCGGCAGGCACTTCCAAAGCCCCCACTTCTGAAGAAAGTATCAGATTGCCGTCATCTGTGATATAGTATCTTGACGGACGCAGACCGTTTCTGTCAAGCACCGCTCCCATGACATCGCCGTCTGAAAACAGGATAGACGCAGGACCGTCCCAGGGTTCCATCATGGTAGCATAGTATTGATAGAAATCTCTTTTGTGACGGCTCATGGTGTGGTTTCTGTCCCAAGGCTCCGGAATGGTAATCATGACGGCCAAAGGCAGTTCCATGCCGCTCATGACAAGGAATTCCAATGTATTGTCAAGCATTGCCGAGTCGGATCCCTCTGTATTGACAACAGGGATCACCTTGTACAAATCACCTTTGAGGTGTTCCGACTGCATGGTTTCCTCTCGTGCGAGCATTTTATCGGCATTGCCTTTGATGGTGTTGATTTCGCCGTTATGCACAATCATTCTGTTGGGATGGGCTCTCTGCCAGCTTGGGTTGGTGTTGGTGGAAAATCTCGAATGTACCATAGCAATGGCTGTTTCAAAATCCTCGTCCTGCAGGTCAAGGAAAAAGTTTCTCAAATCCCCGACCAAGAACATTCCTTTATAGACAATGGTTCTGCTGGAGAGGGAGACAACATAAGTATCTTCATTGCTCTGCTCAAAAACACGTCTGGCAACATATAATTTTCTGTCAAAGTCAATGCCTTTTTTCACACCGTCGGGGCGTTTGATAAAGCACTGCTGGATATTCGGCATACAGTCAATCGCTCTCTGACCGATAGCATTGGTATTGGAGGGAACGTTTCTCCAACCAAGCACTTCCAGTCCTTCTTTCCGAGCGATGATTTCAAACATTTTCTTGGCCTGATTTCTCGGAAGCTCCTTCTGCGGAAAGAAAAACATTCCGACCGCATAATCTCTCTCTGTAAGACCGTCTATGCCAATGGCAAGGGCTGCTTTCCGGAAAAATTTATGTGAAATCTGTACCAGAATACCGACACCGTCACCGGTTTTACCATCGGCATCCTTTCCGGCACGATGCTCCAGAGTTTCTACAATGGTAAGTGCATCTGTCAAAGTTTGATGGGATTTGATACCCTTGATGTTTACGACAGCTCCGATTCCGCAGTTATCATGTTCAAAAGACGGACTGTAAAGGCTGTTTTTCCATTCCTGCATAAACAATCTTCCTTTCCAAAAAAATGGTGATTACAGAGCCCATTATATTACCGACTTGCAGGAATGTCAATAGATAATTGCATATTTTTTTTAAAAATATTCATTTTCAGGTTTTTAAAAGGCTTTAAAGAACTAATTTTGATTAAAATTGCAAGAAAAATAAAAAAAGTTGCAAAAAGGTATTGACAAATGGAAAACAGGGGTGTATACTTGCAGTGTCGAAACAACAAAGGCGTTGTAAGCAACGGAGCTTACAGCGTCTTTTTTGTTTTCGTATGATTTCATTTGAGGAGAGATTGATGATGAAAAATGTACCGGAAATGTTCGGAAGCATGGTTTTCAACGACAGAAAGATGCAGGAAAGACTGCCACGCACTACTTACAAGGCTTTGAAAAAAACCATTAAAAACGGCGAACCTCTTGACATCAGCGTTGCCAATGCGGTGGCAAATGCGATGAAAGACTGGGCAGTGGAAATGGGATGTACGCATTATACACACTGGTTTCAGCCGATGACAGGCATTACGGCCGAAAAGCATGACAGTTTTCTTTATCCGACAGGTGACGGGGAAGTTATCATGGAGTTTTCCGGAAAAGAACTGATTAAAGGTGAGCCTGATGCATCCAGTTTTCCTTCAGGCGGCATTCGTGCAACCTTTGAAGCGAGAGGCTATACGACATGGGATCCGACTTCGCCTGCATTTATCAGAGATAAAACATTGTATATTCCCACAGCATTTTGTTCCTATACAGGAGAGGTGCTTGACAAGAAAACACCGCTTTTGCGTTCCATGGAAAAACTGAGTGCCGTAGCCGTCAAGGTGTTACAGCTTCTTGGCAATACGGAAGTCACCAGAGTGACAACCACTGTCGGACCGGAACAGGAATATTTTCTGATTGACAAGAAAATGTATGATGCCCGTCCCGATTTGATTTATACAGGCCGTACCTTGTTCGGAGCACCGGCACCCAAAGGTCAGGAATTGGAAGACCATTATTTCGGTTCTATCAAGACAAGAGTTTCCGCTTATATGAATGACCTGGACGAAGAATTATGGAAATTGGGTATTCCGGCTAAAACAAAGCATAATGAAGTAGCTCCTTCACAGCATGAGCTTGCCCCGATTTTTGAAACATCCAACATTGCCACAGACCACAATGAACTGACAATGGAAGTCATGAAAAAAACAGCAGAAAAACATGGTCTTGTATGCCTTTTACATGAAAAGCCCTTTGCAGGCGTGAACGGTTCCGGTAAACACAATAACTGGTCGATTTCCACCAACACAGGCGAAAATTTGTTGGATCCCGGCAAGAATCCCGAAGATAATTTGCAGTTTCAGTTGTTCCTTGCGGCAGTTGTCAAGGCGGTGCATGAATATCAGGATTTGCTGAGACTGACCGTCGCTTCCGCAGGCAATGACCACAGACTTGGTGCCAACGAAGCACCGCCGGCTATTATTTCAATGTACCTTGGAGATGATCTGGAAGCCCTTGTCAATGCAATCGTGGAGGGCAAAGAGTATAAGAGCAACGGCAAAGCCGATATGCTGACAGGTGTTGACGTTCTGCCCGACTTCAAAAAGGATACTTCCGACAGAAACCGTACTTCGCCGTTTGCATTCACAGGAAATAAGTTTGAATTCCGTGCATTGGGTTCTTCTCTGAATATTGCCTGCCCGAACTATATGTTAAATACAATGGTAGCGGAGGAGCTTTCACAGTTCTATGAAGAACTGAAAAAGGCAGATGATCTGAACAGTGCCCTGAAAGCACTCATCAAAAAGACGCTGACGGAACATAAAAACATTATTTTCAACGGTGACAACTACTCGGAGGACTGGGTAAAGGAAGCCGAAAAAAGAGGACTCTGCAATTATCGTTCTCTTCCTGAAGCAATGGCACACTATGTTGACAAGAAAAATGTTGACTTGTTTGTGAAGAACGGCATTGTCACGGAAGCCGAAATTCATGCAAGATATGACATCGAGCTTGACCACTATGCAAAGCAGATCAAAATTGAAGCCCTGACCATGCTGGATATGGCGGAAAAAAATATTACGCCAAGTGTGATTGCCTTTGTGAAAGAACTCACAGACACAGCACTTGCCAAAAAAGCCCTTTCTTCATCCTTGTCCGTGTATGCGGAAAGCTCTCTTGCGGAAGAATTATCCGAAAAACTGGAGCTTTTCGTTAAAAAGACAGACGAACTGAAAAAGGCAGTGGCAGGTGCGGCGGATTATCAAAATGATAACCTTGCCCGTGCAAAATATTACCGTGAAACCGTGTTTGCCCTGATGGGAGAGCTGCGTGAACTCGGTGACGCAATGGAAAGCAGGACTTCCGCAAAATATTGGTGCTACCCATCCTATGGGGAAATACTTTTCGGAGTATAAATTTGGGACAGAGTCTCAACCATCCGATAAGGAAAAAGGAAAGGAAAGAATCGTTATGGATGCGAATATGCAATCAGTTGTTTCACAGGCTGTCGAACAGTCAAATAGTTTTACCATTGCAATATGGTATCTGATCGGTGCGGCTCTGGTGTTCTTTATGCAGTGCGGCTTTGCGATGGTCGAAACAGGCTTTACAAGAGCCAAGAATGCCGGTAACATTATCATGAAAAACCTCATGGACTTTTGTATCGGTACCGTGATGTTTATCTTTTTGGGATTCGGTCTGATGATGTCGGAAGATTATCTGTTTGGTCTGGTGGGCGTACCGAATTTACAGATTTTCACAGATTTTAACAATTTCCCATGGTCAAGCTTTGTATTTAATTTGGTATTCTGTGCCACAGCGGCAACCATTGTATCAGGTGCAATGGCGGAAAGAACAAAATTTATCTCCTATTGTATTTACAGCGGCTTAATCAGTCTTGTTGTCTATCCGATAGAGGCAGGATGGGTATGGAACAGTCAGGGATGGCTGGCACAAATGGGATTTGTTGATTTTGCGGGATCGGCTTGTATTCACACAGTAGGCGGTATCTCTGCATTGATTGGTGCGGCAATGGTCGGTCCGCGTATCGGAAAGTATACCAAAGATGGGAAACCTCGTGCAATTCCCGGTCACAGCTTAACGCTGGGTGCTTTGGGTGTATTTATTCTCTGGTTTGGCTGGTACGGCTTCAACGGAGCCGCCGCAACAAATGTGACACAGCTTGCACAGATTTTTGCAACAACCACGGTTGCTCCTGCCGTTGCCACTTGTGCAACCATGATATACACATGGATTAAAAACGGCAAGCCGGATGTCTCTATGTCTCTGAACGGTTCTCTGGCAGGTCTTGTGGCAATCACAGCAGGCTGTCATACGGTTGATATACTCGGTTCTATCATTATCGGCATTGTAGCAGGTATCATTGTAGTAGTTGCCGTTGAATTTGTTGATAACATTCTCAAAGTAGATGATCCTGTCGGTGCTATCGCTGTTCATATGTGCAACGGTATATGGGGTACATTGGCAGTCGGTATCTTCTCCAAAGATGAAAACACATTGGGTTTGCTCTACGGCGGCGGATTTTCACAGCTCGGCAAACAGGCTCTTGGTATTCTTTGCATTGGTGCTTACACAGCCGTATTGATGACCATCATTTTCTTTGCGATCAAAAAAACAATCGGTCTGCGTGCTTCCAAAGAGGAAGAAGTCAGAGGTCTGGATCTTACAGAGCATGGTCTTTCCAGTTCTTATGCGGACTTTATGCCCGTACCGCAGGTACTCACGGGCGAAACTTCCGAAGAATTCCAAGAGGGAGATGTCCCTCCTGAAAAAGCAGTGGAAGTTACCCTCAAACAAAACCATACGGTTTCCGCAACATCTGACGGTGTGAAGTTCACAAAAATTACTATTATCACCAAGCAGAGCAAGTTTACAGACCTGAACACAGCTCTTTCAGAAATCGGTGTCACCGGTATGACGGTCACACAGGTACTGGGCTGTGGTGTACAGAAAGGCAAAACAGCGTATTATCGTGGTGTAGAAGTAGAAATGAACCTTCTTCCGAAAATACAGGTAGATATCGTTGTATGTAAAGTGCCTGTCAAGCAGGTTGTTGATACAGCCGTGAAAGCCATTTATACAGGTCATATCGGAGACGGCAAGATTTTTATCAGTGACGTGGAAGATATTGTTCGTGTCAGAACAGGAGAAACAGGTGTTCTTGCCTTGCAGGACACAAAATGATTTTTATCATATAATTCCATGAAAAAAACGGTGTCAATCCTCATTTGGGGGATTGATACCGTTTTTTGATGATGAAAAATATGGTGATGTTATGACACCAATGCTGCTCCCAGACGTTCGCAAGCGGAAATAGCTTCTTCATCGGGGGATTCGTTGGCGATGACGAAGTCGGTAACAACATTTGCTCCCAGAGCTTTTACTTCCTCGTCCCAGTTACGCATCCATTCACCGTCGCCCCATCCGTAGGAGCCAAAAAGGGCAACCTTTTTTTCTTTCAGTTTATCTTTGATACTCTCATACATTGGTAAAAATTCACCGTCTTCGAGTTCCTCTGCTCCCATTGCCGGACAGCCGAGAGCAACGGCATCAAAGTTGTCAAGCTGTTCTGCACTGAAACTGTCAGCGGTGAAAAGTTCCGCTTCTGCACCGGCATTTCGGGCACCTTTCGTCACGGCTTCCGCCATTGCTTCCGTGTTGCCTGTACCGCTCCAATAAACTACTGCTGTTTTCATATCTATTTTCCTTTCTGAAATGGATTTTTTTATCAAAAGCCTTTCGGCTGATTGACCTCAATAACAGGCGGCAAGCCTTTCCACAGAGCATCCCTTTGCCACAAGTGAACAGCAAAGCTCTGTACAGTGTCTGTATTTTTCAAAGGTTGCCTGAGCCTTTTCGGGATTGCCATAGACCTTCCAACAGCCCACACATTTGCAGCATTGTGCCTTGTTTTCGATAAAGCCGCAGACATCTTCCGGCGGATAGCCTAAAAACAAGCCTATCTCATGAGGAAAGTCCTCACTGTCACGCAAACGGCGGATGAGCTGTGCGACACACAGATTCACATTGCCGCAGGAATAGCCGTAATTTTTCAATAATTTGTCTGCCATATCATTTTGCAAATCTTTTTTCAGTCTTGACGGACGGTAAAGATACAGCAAAGTATTTCCTTTATGCTGTCTCAGGGGAATGATACGCAGACCTTTTTTGGAAAGACTTTGGTTCAGATTCCGCAAAGTGCGGTATTTTTGTTCATTGCTGTCAAAGCGGCAGGAAAATAAATTGCCTGTTTTCAAGCCTATGATGGTGGGTGAGCAGTGCTGCACCAACAATTCCTCCGACATAGAGATTTCTCCTTTCAGCCTGTATAACGGTCAAGGATGCTCCTGAGAGCCGATTTGGAACCGGAATGGGAACGCTCCACAGGTATTTTTTGATTTTTTGCCCCGTTTAATGCACATTTCAGCATTTTATGTGACATGGTATCGGTAAACAGTACCAGTAAATCAGGATTTCCCATATTTTGCAGACCTCTGCACATTTTGGGATATACTTTGGCCTTGCAGTTGTAGGATTTGCAAAGCTCTGTGTATTCCCTTATCATACATTCGTTTCCACCGACGATTACAACGCTCATATATCCTCCTATTAGTTAAAAATATCTAACTTTATATTCAAAATAATGGTCAGGAAAAATTTTTTATCTGACCATTGATAGTTTAACATATCTAACTTTGTTTGTCAAGCGGATTTTATAAATAAATAAAAAATCTCCGCCATTCAATAGAACTGTTGAAGTCATAGGCATTGAGAATATTTGTCATCAAGCTGTAAACATAGGGGACAACTGTTTTTTGGGGAATTTTATCAATATCCTGTAAATTCCATATTTTTATCATTTTCTTTTCCTCCTGACTTGAAAAACAAGCACGAAAAAAGACTGTATCATAACGATACAGTCTTTGATTTGTCAACAGAATATAAAAATGA
>DEFH01000004.1:0-4809 GCA_002350705.1 Ruminococcaceae bacterium UBA2857 | reverse complement strand
GCTTCATCGTGCAGTAACCTTTCACGATAATACGCTTCCTGACGGACTTGTTGATCGGCACTTAGATGTCTGAGCATTACAATCGTGTCCTGAACTTCGGGAATAGTTGTTGATTGTTGGATTGCCATAAGATCACCCTCCGTTTCTGCATTTATCAGATTCAGCCAATCTTCCATACGCTTGTTTTTTCTGTATTTGCCAACTTTTTTGAGTTCAAAGAAATGTATTGCAAACTTATCTGTCAGCAGTTCTTTTCTTTCGCTTTCCAGAATTTTGAAATCGGAATGATAATCTTCACATTCAAAGAGATTGAAATTAATGATGTTGATACATATTGTCTGCTTTAACTCGGTGTATTCATCACCTGCAAGAAGTTCCTCGCTGTAAAGTTTTGACCAGTAAAACAATGTTCTTTCCTTGAAAAAGCTCTCTTTGTTCACTTGCAATTCAATATTTATGATTCTGCCGTCAACATCCATTTTCAAATCAAGGCGGCTGAATTTTTGTTCAAGATATTCGGGTGTCAGTTCAACATTGTTGATATAGATTTTTTTGATGCTTGCACGAGGAATTTCAAGCAAATCTGAGATAAATGCAGCGATTATTTTTTCGTTTTTCTCATTTCCAAAAACACGCTTGAAAATAACATCAAGTTTCAGCTTAACTATTTTTTCGTCTTTATTCATGGGTATCACGCTCCATTCGTTACTAAAATTATATCATACAGGTAAAAAAAATCAAGTTTTTTATCGGTAATGCCAAGCAGATTTTTCAGAACTTTACTGTTTTCGTACAATCATATATCATACTTACTCATAACGCTGCCTTTCTGTGATTTTGATACAGTGCCGAAATAACCTGTTCCTCATTTATTTCTCCCTTTATCCATTTCAAATAAAGCTGTTTTGTTTTATGCAAAAAAGGCAGAGGGAATATAAATATTTCCTCTGCCTTTTTTTTAAAGGTGTTCAGAACCTGTTGCAAGCTAAATATAATATGTCTGCCATTTACGGTTCAAATTATTATTATTCAGCCTTGTTTTTTGCCGGTTAATGTTATCAATACTGCCGAAACTACGAACTTGGTAAAACGGGAAATTGAGAAACAGACCGTCCTCAGTCTACCCAATTATCTGTCAGGGATCTGTTTCATCGTCACCGTCGTTTTCGTCGCCGCCATTCTCATATTCCCCGTTGGAAGTAGTAATCACATCTTCGCAGTCAAAACAGATGATTTCCATCTTCAAATCCCAATAATGTTCCTTTTCCATATTTTCACCTCATTATGCATTCTGCGGTGCACTTGTTGCCACCTCAGAGATTACTGTATATTCCTCGCCGTTCAGTGTGTACGTTACATATGTCACTACACAAAGCGTTTTTGCAGCACTTGATGCACCCATATTCAAATTAAACTCAAATGTTCCGTTCAGTGTTTTCAGCGTGGAGTTTTTCTTCGTACCTGTGTTGAAGATAGTTTCCTTATCGGGTATTGCGTCTGTCGTATAACATCTTGCCGTACCTGCCTGTGTCACCACAGCACCCTCGGGTAATGACCAAGTGGCTGTAATTGTTACTCTGTCCTTATCCCCGTTCTTTGTTCTGGCGGAGATGGCAGAGTTTGCTATTGCCATCTGCTCCTGCGTTTCATCAGGTCTCCACTCAACAACGGAATCACGGAGGATTGTGAATGAAAGTTCATTCTTTGTACTTGTAAGCACATCATTGATGTACCATGCACCCTTGCCGGAAGAAGTAAACTTTACAAGACTCTTATCCTCATAGGAAGTATAGGTTGTCACACCATCAATAGTCGCTGTAACGAAGTACACATTGCAGATTCTCCATGTTGCATAGACCGTGCCTTGGTAGTTGCCGATGCCTTCCGCTATGAGTGTGTATGTACCCGGTTCGGTTGCGGTATTGCCCGTCAGTACATAGTCCACATCTTTCGTGAGCTTTTGACCGTTTAATTTGAGTACAGCGGAAACGGTATGTTTCTCTCCGTCATAGGCGAATACAAGAGGATTAGCGATCAACTTTGCTGTGGACATATCGATGGTCTGGAGTTTGTCAAGAATTTCCGTAAATGTGTCGGTATACTCTTGACCGTCAACGGTTACTGTTGCCGTATAGACAATACTGCCTTCTGCTTCAGTTGTCGGCTCTGTTCTTACTGCACTGACTGTTGCAGGATAACTCTTGGTATCACCGCAGCCTGAACAAGTAAGTGTTACACTTGCGGAATTATGGTCATCCGACCATGTCCAGACGGGTGAGCCATATTCATGATCGGTTATAGGTATCGCAACCTCTTTTACGTCTGTATATGTAACACCATCGACAACAACCTGTGCGGTATAGACAGTTTTTCCGGTTTCCGTGCAAGTTGCCGGTATTACTTCAGATGTAACAGTTGCCCTTTTTGGATTCATCGTGTCGCCACAAACATCACAATATAATTCAAGAGTTACTCTGGTGTATGAAGTCCAATGCCAATAAGGATCGACCCAGACGTGACCTGTTGCAGGAATCACAATCGGTTCGGGAATTTTGTTTGTGCAGTCAGCATCACTGTATTTCTGACCTGTTTCATCCATCCAGTATGCTTCATAACCATCTTCTGTACAGGTAGGCTCTTTTCCGGGCTTAGCGGTTACTCTATGGGCAATCGTCACATCTACATATCCAGAATCACCATCATCATGATTTTCGTCACCGAAAACTTTATAATAAACTCTGTAAGTGTTTGCATCCGTTCCGGTGGGAATATCCGTACTGAACTCCAAGTTATCAAGACTATACTGCATTGTACCGCCCGTTGTGCTTCCAGCATTGACAAGCTCCTGTGCATTTCCGTTGTAGGTCAGTTCTGTTTTTGCAGTCGGAGCTGTTACAGTAGGAGTCACTTTGGCAATCGTCACATTTACACTTTTGACACCGCTGTCATTGTAATAATCGGTACCCACTGCCTTATAATAAACAGTATAATTTCCTGCATTGGCTGCGGTAGGAATGTTTGTGCTGAACGTTGTGTTATCAAGGCTATACTGCATTGTACCATTGCTTGCTGTTCCGGCATTCACAAGCTCCTGTGCATTTCCGTTGTAGGTCAGCTCCGTTTTTGCAGTCGGAGCAGTTGAAACGGAAGCGGAGATGTTCGATGCATAAAACCAGTAGTCAGTACCATGACGATCGTTGCTTGCAATACCCATTCTCCAACAGTTATAACCGCTCGGCAGATTATGTGTGTATCCATGAATCGAAATCGTTCCGTTGGTATCAATCGTTGCTTTTAAACCTTTAGCGGCACTTCCGCCATTACTGCCCACCCCATCATAACGACAATATCCGAAAAAGTTGTCTCTAAACTGAAGTGTATAACTGTTGCCTTTTACGAATACCAAACGACTGGGTTCATCACCGTTATTTTGGTCATATGAGTACGAAGCCGCATCAGCCACAATGCTTGCGGGAATGCCTACATAATCCAAAACGGGTGTCATAACTGCCGTGCCTGCCGTGAGTGTGACTGCCAGTGCCGCACACAATGCACGATACAGCCACTCATTTTTCTTTTTTGCCATAAAAATTCCTCCTTAATGAAATTAAGATTTACTATATTGTTTATTTGGTTCTGCCCGCTGACCTCAGATACAGCCAAACAAAACAATATTGTCAATACTATTCTCTTATATTTTTTTTCTGTTTTCAAGGGGGTGTTCCAGATTGTCAACAACTTCTCAAAAAGAATTGATAGTTTCTTGAATTTTCACTCTATTCAGCGGTTTTTTATCATATTTTTATGGCTTTTTAAGACAACATTCATAATTATCATATTTTTTGTTAATTCTGTCAATTTTAGGGGGTATTACGCTATAAAAATCGTTACTTTCACCAATATTCCCCCACCCTCACGCTGTGAAATTTCCAATACAATGTGTATCAAAACAAAACTGACACCGATAAATACCGATGTCAGCTCTGTTTTCTAAAATTTCATATTTTGCCTTACGAAATTAATATTATTCTCTCATACTTTTTTCTATTTTCAAGGGGGTGTTCCGGACTGTCAACAAATTATTATTTTTTGTTGATTTTGTCGGTTTTAAGGGATATTACACTATCGGAATTGTTATTTTTACCAATGTACCTCCGCTCTCACGCTGCGAAATTTCCAATTTGCCTTTGCACATCAGTTCAAGTCTTTCACGGATATTATCCAAGGCGATATGCGGTTCATTGTCATTGACAGGATTAAAGCCGGGACCGTCGTCCTCTACGATAATTTCACTTGCCGTATCTGTCTTTCGGGTAATGACGGAGATGTGAACAGGCTCACTGCTTGATTTCATACCGTGCTTGACGGCATTTTCTACGATAGGCTGCAATGTCAGCGGCGGTACACGGAACATTGTGTGCGGTGTATCAAAGTTCACAAACAGACTGTCCTCAAACTGTGCCTTTTCAACCGCAAGATATGCCCGTGTATGTTCCAATTCTGCCGAAAAAGGAACGGTATCTTCACTTGCAATGGCGGCAAAATTCTTACGCAGATAGGTGGTAAAATCCAGTGTAACCTGTTTTGCTTTTTTGATGTCTTGGTCACAAAGATAATAAATGCCCATCATGGTGTTGCAGATGAAATGAGGACGCATCTGCAATACCATAATGCCGGCACGCTGGGTGGCAATTTCTTGCTGCTGTTTCATATATTTTTCTACGTTATCTGTGAGTATAAGACAAAACATTGTCATTGCACACAATGCCATCCAGAATGAAACCAATGTATCGACAGCAGCAAACATAT
>DEFH01000003.1 GCA_002350705.1 Ruminococcaceae bacterium UBA2857 | reverse complement strand
TTCGAGTCCCTGTTGATCCACGCATAAAAAAAGCCCTCGTCACAGTGTGTCGGGGGCGTTTTGATAATTGAAAGTTGAAAATGGAAAATTGAAAATGATTGATTTTTCATTCCTAATTTTCCACTTTCCATTTTTCCGGGGGTATAGCTCAGATGGTAGAGCGTTTGGTTCGCATTCAAAAGGTCAGGGGTTCAATTCCCCTTATCTCCATTTTTTTATAGCCTTGCACAAGTTTGCAGGGCTTTTTTCTTTACAATTCAATAAAAAAATCGGCAGAAATGACAAAGTTATTTCTGCTTTTTTGTTGCTTGTTATCCCTCAATCGTTTTGAATTTTTTTCAAAATGGTTGGGGGATTTTTTTATTTTACGCAAGAGGTGATTTCATGAACATCAGACAGCCCAAAATCAGAAGTCCGACAAATATTTTTTTATCGGACGAAATTTTTTTAATGCGGAGGAAAAGAAAATGTGCAACAGAAAAAGAAACTGCAAAATTATAAATTGATTGGAGTGTGATAAAAAATTCTGCAGGCGGTCGGATGAACTATGCCGATCAGATATTTTGATATGTTTGCGGGTATCGGCGGTTTCCGTTCCGCACTCGAAGCCATAGGCGGCTTTGAATGTGTGGGATACTGCGAAATTGACAAGTATGCCCGACAAGCGTATGAAGCGATGTATGATACAAGAGGTGAATTGTTTTTTGAAGATGCAACCAAAATCGTACCCGAACAGCTACCCGATATCGACCTTATTTGCGGAGGATTTCCTTGTCAGTCATTTTCTATCGCAGGAGCAAGACGGGGATTTGACGACATTCGTGGAACATTGTTTTTCGAGATTGCAAGAATTGCTGCCGTTAAAAGACCTGAGTTTCTACTCCTTGAGAACGTCCAAGGACTTCTTAGTCATGACAAAGGCAAGACGTTTGAAACAATCCTCTCTGCACTGGATGGATTGGGGTATGATGTCGCATGGCAGGTGCTTAACAGCAAAAATTTTAAAGTTCCCCAATCCCGAAATCGTGTGTACATTGTCGGATGTCTTGGAGAAAAGTGTAGCGGAGAAATACTTTCTTTTACGCAGGCAAGTGCAGAAACTCCTGTACAAAGGAAACTTTACGCAGGGCGTGAGGGTTTACTCTGCTGACGGCACAAGCATTACTCTGACGAGCGAAGCAGGCGGTGTCGGCGGTAAAACAGGACTGTATCTCATTGAGGGGAACGGCTTGCCAATTATCTCAAAAACAAAAGACGGTTATCAAATCGCCTTTCCGGGCGACAGCATAGACACCGCATTTGCAGAGCAAAATTCAAGGCGTGATCGTGTGGGCAGTCAGATAGCTCACACGCTGACCACAAGCAGCACACAGGCTTGCTACTGTGTGGACATGAACCCCGATCCGAAATTTACGGAAATTGCTCGATGTATAACAACTCGTCAGGATTCGGGTATCGGCACTCACAAAGGTGAACACAGTGGAGTGTTTGTTGAGGAAATTCAGCCTTTGGACATGGACGATCCCGAAAAATTCGCTTTGATTTTTTTTGACGAAAACGGCGATTACCATATCGGCAGAATACGCAAACTTACTCCTCGTGAGTGCTGGAGATTGCAGGGATTCAAGGATTGGCAATTTGATAAGGTTGCCGCAACGGGAATGTCCGACAGCAAACTTTACAGAATGGCAGGAAATGCCGTGACGGTAGATGTTGTGATGGCTGTAGGGCGGGTTATCAAAAATATTTGGGAAAGGGATGTATCGAAAAATGGACTGCCGAACCAACAAAACAGTGATAGAACTTTGTGCGGTTAATCCGCTGAACAGAAAATATTTCTATTCACAGCTTGAAATTCCGGCATCAGACGGTGCTGTTTATGACGCACTTCAAAAGGCGAGGGCGGTTGGGCGAGATAAGGAAATTGACATTTCCGTGATAAATTCGCCATATCTGCCCGAATTTGCCGACACGCTGATTGACGGAATCAATATCTGGGAACTCAATATGCTGGCAGAAAAGCTGGAAGAACTGTACAGAGATGATTACAGCAGCCTTGAAAAGCTGAATGCACTGTTTTTGTACAGAAAAGAGCAGGGCTTTTATGAAGATGGCGTTTCGCTGTCGGAAGTAATCAATATGACTTACGGTCTGGAAAATATCGCCTGTTACAGTGGCATTGAAAACACCGAAAGTCTGGGCGAAATGCTTATCGACCAAAGAATGACGGACGGCATTGTTGAAGTGACCGACCAAAACGCTTATTATCTCGATAAAAAGCAGATTGCACAGACGAGAATGTCAAGGCAAAAGGGAATATTCTATGAGGGAAACTATTATGAAACGGCAGATTTCAAAATGCCGAATGTTTACAAGCCCGATGAACAGCCGAAAAAGGATTACAGCGACTTGAAATCGGCATTCAGACTCCTGGTGATGTTTGGAAATTCCGAAGAAAAATGGATAAACTTGCCGACTGAAAAAAGAGATTTTGAAAATTGCAGATGTATCGGATATGAAACGGCTATTCCGCAGATAAAAAGTGCATACTTTTATGAAACGGAGAATTTTACGAAGCTGAATGCTATTGCAAAGGCTTTCATGGCAATGTCCGAAAAGCAGAGATTGGCTTTCAAGGCGGTCTTGCAGGCGGAAAAAATCAGTGACCTTGATGAAGTCATTGAAACGGCAAAAAATGTTTCCGATTACGAGATTGAGCCGTATGCCTATGCAGAGCCGGACTTTTTTCAAAGCTATATCATGCACTTTCTGGACAGCAGATTTGATACAGCTTGGCTTTATGACACGCTTTCCGACACGGCAGATCAAATGCTTCTGAAAAAACTCAATGCGAAATTCAGTGACTACGGCATTATATCCGCAAGAAATCAGCCGTTGTACTGTCCTGTGCCTTTTGATGATGTGGACGAGGTTTGTGAACCGGACTGTGAAGAAGTAAATAAAATGAATTTGGGAGGCTGCTGAAAATGGATATTTTGTTGGCTGTGTTTATGGGAATGATTGTCGGTGCATGGATTTCACTTGCTGTGACTTCCGCACTGACTGCCTATCGTTCCTATCAGCGTGATGTGAACAAAAAGTTGGACAATATCAAAAAAGATATATCCGAACTCAAAGAAAAAAATAATGATGAAAGTGTGAGTTTTTAATGAGAAAGATTTCGGTACAGGAACTCCGCCACATGAAAGACAAAGAGGGACTTGTTCTTCAGGGCTGTGGCGGTGACCTGCAGGAATGGGAAAACGGCATCAATGATATTCTGACAAGCCAAAATATTCTGCTTGACGGAACGAGATTCAACAATGTGATGTTTTTCCAAAAAGACGGCTTGACAAATTTGTTGTTTCCGTTTGAAGATGTCGAGATAAATATCGGAAAACTGTCAATGTGGAGATTGCAGACACACGGACAGTTTGGCGGCACATGGTTGTCCGATTATGTTGACAACAAACTTGGCGGTTTTGTGGAAACAGAAGAAAAATTCAAGCCCGACTGTGCATTGATAGGGGCAAACGGCAATATCTTCAATCTTTTGGGAATTGCCAAAAAGACGCTTATTGACAACGGTATGGTTGCGGAGTCCAAAGAAATGTGCAGTAAAGTTTACCAGTGCGGCAGTTACAGTGAGGCTCTGAATGTGCTTGGCGATTATGTGAACATCACAAGCGTTGACGAGGATTTTGAAGATGAAACAGAAAGTGTGGTGATGACTGTATGATTTGGTTTATTTTGGGTGCAGGAGCCGGATTTTTGAGCGGTGCGATAGGCATGGCAATGATGAAAACCGCTTCCGAAGCCGATGACAGCATGGAAGAATTTTACAAGCGTTTTGACAAAAAAAAGAATAAAAAACAATCAGACCGGTATCAATCGTAAAAAATGCGATTATATCGGTCTTTCTTTGTTGGGAGGAGATAGCTATAAGGACACCCATCAGTTGGGTAGGCAACAAAACTTCAATACTGCCTGTCATTTACGGAAAATTTCCACTGCACTATGAACGATATATAGAGCCGTTTGGCGGTTCGGGTGCGGTTTTACTCGGAAAGCAAAAGCCCGATAAATTCGAGGTTTACAACGATTACAACAAAAATCTTGTAAACCTTTTTCGCTGTATGAGAGAGCGACCGATGGCATTCATTAAAGAACTCGGATTTTTAACGCTGAATGCAAGAGATGATTTCATGGTTATCCGTGACTTTTTCAAGAAAGAAAAGTTTGATACACGCTTTCTTTCGGAAGAAACGGAACTGACGAAAATTATTCTCCCCGAAATTCTGTCTGAGGAAATTGCGGAACTTTATACAAAAAGTGTTCAGGATTATGATTTGCGTAGGGCGGTCATGTTCTTGAAACTGCTCCGATACAGCTATTCAAGCGGTGGAAAGAGTTTTGCAAGTCAGCCGTTTTCGGTGGCGACTTTGTTTTCACTGATAGATCAGTTGAGTAAAAGGCTTGAATACACTGTCATTGAAAATCAGGATTTTGAAGTGCTGATAAAGCATTACGACCGTGAAAACTCGTTTTTTTACTGTGATCCGCCATATTTTGAAAGCGAATATATGTA
>DEFH01000007.1 GCA_002350705.1 Ruminococcaceae bacterium UBA2857 | reverse complement strand
AAAATTCTGCAGGCGGTCGGATGTACTATGCCGATCAGATATTTTGATATGTTTGCAGGCATCGGCGGTTTCCGTTCCGCACTCGAAGCCATAGGCGGCTTTGAATGTGTGGGATACTGTGAAATTGACAAGTACGCCCGACAAGCATATGAAGCTATGTATAATACGGAAGGTGAATTGTTTTTTGAAGATGCAACCAAAATCGTACCCGAACAGCTACCCGATATCGACCTTATTTGCGGCGGATTCCCGTGTCAGTCCTTTTCTATCGCAGGAGCCCGAAAAGGATTTGACGATATTCGTGGAACATTGTTTTTCGAGATTGCAAGGATTGCTGCCGTTAAAAGACCTAAGTTTCTACTCCTTGAGAACGTCTTCGGAATTCTTAACCATGACGAAAGCAGGACGTTTGAAACGATCCTCTCTACATTGGATGGATTGGGGTATGATGTCGCATGGCAGGTGCTTAACAGCAAAAATTTCAAAGTTCCCCAATCCCGAAATCGTGTGTACATTGTCGGATGTCTTGGAGAAAAGTGTCGAGGAGAAGTACTTTCTTTTACGCAGGCAAGTGCAGAAACTCCTGTACAAAGGAAACTTTACGCAGGGCACGAGGGTTTACTCGACTGACGGCACAAGCATTACTTTGACAAGTGAAGCAGGCGGTGTCGGCGGTAAAACGGGACTGTATCTCATTGAGGGAAACGGATTGCCGATCATCTCAAAAACAAAAGACGGTTATCAAATCGCTTTCCCCGGTGACAGCATAGACACCGCATTTGCAGACCAAAATTCAAGGCGTGGTCGTGTGGGCAGTCAAATCGCCCACACGCTGACCACAAGCAGCACACAGGCTTGTTATTGTGTAGATATGAACCCCGATCCGAAGTTTACGGAAATTGCTCGATGTATAACAACTCGTCAGGATTCGGGAATCGGTACTCACAAGGGTGAACACAGTGGAGTGTTTGTTGAAGAAATTCAGCCTTTGGACATGGACGATCCCGAAAAATTCGCTTTGATTTTCTTTGACGAAAACGGAGATTATCACATCGGGCGAATCAGAAAGCTGACACCCCGTGAGTGCTGGAGATTGCAGGGATTCAAGGACTGGCAATTTGATAAGGTTGCCGCAACGGGAATGTCCGACAGCAAACTTTACAAAATGGCAGGAAATGCCGTGACGGTAGATGTTGTAATGGCTGTCGGACGGATTATAAAAAATATTTGGGAAAAGGATGTATTGAAAAATGGACTATCGAACCGACAAGACAGTGATAGAATTCTGTACGGTTAATCCGCTGAACAGAAAATATTTCTATTCACAGCTTGAAATTCCGGCATCGGACGGTGCTGTTTATGACGCACTGCAAAAAGCAAGGGCGGTTGGGCGAGATAAGGAAATTGACATTTCCGTGATAAATTCGCCGTATCTGCCCGAACTTGCCGACACGCTGATTGACGGAATCAATATTTGGGAACTCAATATGCTTGCAGAGAAATTGGAAGAACTGTACAGAGATGACTACAACAGCCTTGAAAAGCTGAATGCACTGTTTTTGTACAGAAAAGAACAGGGTTTTTATGAAGATGGTGTTTCGCTTTCGGAACTGATAAATATGACTTACGGTTTGGACAATGTTACCTGTTACAGTGACATTGAAAATACTGAAAATCTGGGCGAAATGCTTATCGACCAAAGAATGACGGACGGCATTGTTGAAGTGACCGACCAAAACGCTTATTATCTCGACAAAAAGCAGATTGCACAGACAAGAATGTTACGGCAAAAAGGAATATTATATGAGGGCAGCTACTATGAAACGGCAGATTTCAAAATGCCGAATGTTTACAAGCCCGATGAACAGCCGAAAAAGGATTACAGCGACTTGAAATCGGCATTCAAACTTCTGATGATGTTTGGAAATTCCGAAGAAAAATGGGTTGACTTGCCGACTGAAAAAAGGGAGTTTGAAAATTGCAGATGTATCGGTTATGAAACGGCTATACCACAGATAAAAAGTGCATACTTTTATGAAACGGAGAATTTCACAAAGCTGAATGCCATCGCAAAGGCTTTCATGGCGATGTCAGAAAGGCAGAGAGTGGCTTTCAAGGCGGTCTTGCAGGCAGAAAAAATCAGCGACATTGATGAAGTCATTGAAACGGCAAAAAATATTTCCGATTACGAAATTGAGCCGTATGCCTATGCAGAGCCGGACTTTTTCCAAAGCTATATCATGCACTTTCTGGACAGCAGATTTGATACGGCATGGCTTTATGACACACTTTCCGACACGGCAGATCAAATGCTTCTGAAAAAGCTCCATGCAAAATTCAGCGACTACGGCATTATATCCGCAAGAAGTCAGCCGTTGTACTGTCCTGTGCCGTTTGACGAGCCTGATGAAAGCAATGAAATTGACTGCGAGGAAACAAATAAAATGAATTTGGGAGGGTGCTGAAAATGGATATTTTGTTGGCTGTTTTTACGGGAATGATCGTGGGGGCATGGATTTCACTCGCTGTGACTTCCGCACTGACTGCCTATCGTTCCTATCAGCGTGATGTGAACAAAAAATTGGACAATATCAAGAAAGATATATCCGAACTCAAAGAAAAAAATAATGATGAAAGCGTGAATTTTTAATGAGAAAAGTTTCAATACAGGAACTCCGCCACATGAAAGACAAAGAGGGACTTATTCTTCAGGGCTGTGGCGGTGATTTGCAGGAATGGGAAAACGGTGTCAATGACATTTTGACAAAGCAAAATATTCTTCTGAATGGAACGAGGTTCAAAAATGTGATGTTTTTCCAAAAAGACGGCTTGACAAATCTGCTGTTTCCGTTTGAAGATGTCGAGATAAATATCGGAAAACTGTCAATGTGGAGATTGCAGACACACGGACAGTTTGGCGGCACATGGCTGTCCGATTATGTTGACAACAAACTTGGCGGTTTTGTGGAAAGTCCCGAAAAATTCAAGCCCGACTGTGCATTGATAGGGGCAAACGGCAATATCTTCAATCTTTTGGGAATTGCCAAAAGAACGCTTATTGACAACGGTATGGTTGCGGAGTCCAAAGAAATGTGCAGTAAAGTTTACCAGTGCGGCAGTTACAGTGAAGCTCTCAATGTGCTTGGCGATTATGTGAATATCACAAGCGTTGACGAGGATTTTGAAGATGAAACAGAAAGTGTGGTGATGACTGTATGATTTGGTTTATTTTGGGTGCAGGAGCCGGATTTTTGATCGGTGCGATAGGCATGGCAATGATGAAAACCGCTTCCGAAGCCGATGACAGCATGGAAGAATTTTACAAGCGTTTTGACAAAGAACAAAAGAATAAGAGATCAGACCGGTATCAATCGTAAAAAATGCGATTATATCGGTCTTTTTTTGTTGGGAGGAGATAGCTATAAGAACACCCATCAGTTGGGTAGGCAACAAAACTTCAATACTGCCTGTCATTTACAATAAATTTCCACTGCACTATGAACGGTATATCGAGCCGTTTGGCGGTTCTAGTGCGGTGCTGCTCGGCAAACAAAAGCCCGATAAATTCGAGGTTTACAACGATTACAACAAAAATCTTGTCAACCTTTTTCGCTGTATGAGGGAGCGACCGATGGCGTTCATCAAAGAACTCGGCTTTTTAACGCTGAATGCAAGAGATGATTTCATGGTCATTCGTGACTTTTTCAAGAAAGAAAAGTTTGATACACGCTTTCTTTCGGAAGAAACGGAACTGACAAAAATCATTCTCCCCGAAATTTTGTCGGAAGAAATTGCAGAACTTTATACAAAAAGCGTTCAGGATTACGACTTGCGTAGGGCGGTCATGTTCCTGAAACTGCTTCGATACAGCTATTCAAGCGGTGGCAAAAGTTTTGCAAGTCAGCCGTTTTCCGTGGCAACTCTGTTTTCACTGATAGACCAGTTGAGCAAAAGACTTGAATATACCGTTATTGAAAATCAGGATTTTGAAGTGCTGATAAAGCACTACGATCGTGAAAACTCGTTTTTTTACTGCGATCCACCGTATTTTGAAAGCGAATATATGTA
>DEFH01000064.1:16378-41203 GCA_002350705.1 Ruminococcaceae bacterium UBA2857 | reverse complement strand
GTGCCGGCACTGCTTATCAGGCTCTTGGAATTGTACCGTACAAAGCAACCGTCAAAATTACCCGTCAGACATCCGGAGGAAAATATCTCTGGGGACTTATTACATACAACGGCACTATGGGCTGGATTGCTCTTGATTATACTGTCAAAGTCGGCAAAACGATTGATGAGCTGGCGAAAGAAGTGATTCGGGGCGAGTGGGGCAATGGTTCCGAGCGTGAACGCAGACTGACTGCCGCAGGGTACGATTACAAGGCTGTGCAGAATCGTGTGAATCAGACAGCAAAATAAGCAAAACCGCCTGAAGGGGCGGTTTTTTCTTATCCGGAAAGATTTTTGCTTGACAGATGCAGCAGGAAAGCTGTTGGCTTTAGACAATGAATAGTTCACTGTTGTGAGATGCCGGGGAAATGCACCTGTCACCGACAAGCAGAAAAATTCATCTCAAACAAAAGCGGTGTATCGTTTGTTACAGAACGATACACCGCTTTTATAACAAAAAGGGGGTTATTTTTTATCAGACTTCATTTTGAATGAAAATGCCATAACGGAAACAGTAAAAATCACCACAGCAAAGGCAGTGCAGATCAGCAGAGGAGTCAGCATATCGTCAAAGTTTCCGACCATTGCATAACGGGCATACTGTACACTGTGATAGAACGGCAGACAACTGCAAACGGTTTTCCAGCCGTCGCCCATGGTATCAATATCCATCCAGATGCCGCCAAGGATAGCCACGGCTGTAATCACTGCCGAGCAAAGTCCCGGAGCGGCTTTGGCATTGAAGAATGTTCCGAAAATGATGCCGATTCCGATGAACAGAACAATGGACGGAATCAACAGGGGAATGGACAGAAGCATATAACCGACAGGCAGGCTTTCGCCGTTGACGATGAGAGCGATCATCTCACCGCAGAAATAGGTGATGACTGTCTGAAAAACACCTGTTACAGCAAACGGAACAATATAGCCGACAATAAAATCACTGCTTTTCATGGGAGAAGCATAGAGCCTTGTCAGGAAAGCACTCGATCTGTCGGAAGAGACCCTGATGCATACAAACAGCATTAAAAATGTCATGGCAAATATGGCGATAGCAGGTGTAAGTTTTTCAATGTTAAAGACCTGCGGAGCTCCTTCCATCTGCGGAATGGAGCGGTTGATCAATGTCATGACAATCAGCATGACAATGGGAAGTCCCAGACAAAAAATATAGCTGATCATGTCACGGAGAAGTTCTTTCATATTTCTTGATGCAAAAGCAAGAGCTTTCATGTTACACACCTCAATTTTCTACAATTTCAACAAATGCGTCTTCCAGCGAATCCTTGCCGACAGATTTTTTCAGTTCGTCAGCCGTACCGAGAGCCTTGATTTTTCCGTTGGTCATGACAGCAATCCTGTCACAGAGAGCCTCGACTTCTTCGAGATAGTGTGTTGTCAGGATAACGGTAACTTTGCCCTTGAGACTTTGCACTACTTTCCAGAGTTCCCGTCTTGCCAGAACGTCAAGACCGAGTGTGGGTTCATCAAGGAAAATGATTTTTGGATTTGTAATGAGTGCCATTGCGATGCTTAACCGTCTCTGCCAGCCGCCCGAAAGGGTTTTGGCTTTCTGGTTCTGCACTTCGCCGAGTTCCAGAGAGGAAATAATATTCTGCATGGAAGTTTTGGCGGCTTCATCTGAAATGCCGTAGATGTCGGCAATGAATTTCAGATTTTCTTTGACGGTCAGGTTTTCGGCAACAGCAGTCTCCTGTGTAGACACATTAATCAGAGACTTGATTTTCTGAAGGTCTTTTTTAATGTCGAGGTCAAAGACATAAGCATCCCCGTCTGTCACGGCAGAAAGACCTGTCAGCATACGGATGGTAGTGGTTTTGCCTGCCCCGTTGACACCCAGCAGTCCGAAAATCTCACCTTCATAGATTTCCAGATTCATATGATTGACAGCGGTTTTGTCACCGAATTTTTTGGTTAAATCCACTGTTTTGATAGCGGTTTTCATTTCAGTCATCTCCTAAAATTTTGAAATTGTCGATCATGTCCCAGAATTTTTCATAGCTCTTTTTTGGTACCAGTGCAATGCCCTGTGTGGTGTCTCCGAGAACGACCAGTTCGTCACCGTTTTTGAGATGGAACACATTCATTGCCTCATCGGGAAGAATGATTTTATGATCCGTAATTTTGCTGACGCCAAAGACATATTTGTTTTTGGGATGGATTGTGCCGGTGTCTTCCTGCGGGATAAAAAGACCGGCAATGTCACTGATTTCAAGGTCAAAAATTTTGGCAAGTTCATTGCATTTGGCAATATCGGGAATACTTTCGCCGTTTTCCCATTTGGCGACGGATTGTCTTGAAACATTCATTTTTTCAGCCAGATCTTCCTGTGTCATTTTTAAAGCAAGACGCATTTGTCTGAGTTTTTCGTTCATGATTCTGTATTTCCTTTCGTTTGGTGACTCTATTATAGCACAGTGAAAATAACTTGACAATCAATCAAAGTTGTCTTTTTATGTTAAAAAAAGTAGCGAAAAAACAGAAAAAATCCCGAATATCCCCTGAAATGCTATGATTTGAGGGTTGCGGCATGAGGAAATGTTAATTATAATGGAATCAGAAAGCCGAGCATATCAATAGGCTTTCACAAAAAAATGCAGGAGGTTTTTTCTTATGAAAAACATATTCAGAACATCAGCTGTTGTAATGGGAGTATTCATGGCAATGTCGGCAGGAGCGGTTTCGGCTGACGCCCTTTGTCCGACAGACATCAAGACCGTGGTTTGCTGTAACGGTCAGTGTGACGTATCGTGTGACAGCATCATGGAGATGATACAGAAGTGCGGTATTCTTCCCGACAGCCGGCCGTGTACAGACTGCTGTACAGAGAAACAGGAAGTTTCTCTTCCAAATGCAAAAGAGGAAGTTTCTGTTCCGACTGTGCAGGAGAATATTCCCGCACCCGTGACAGAAACGCCCGCACCTGTACAGGAAACAGGCGTTTCGGAATATGAAAGGAAAGTGGTGGAACTGGTCAATGAATACCGTGTGCAAAGCGGTCTTTCACCGCTGACTATCAATGAAAAGCTGTGCAGTGTTGCGAGAATGAAGTCACAGGATATGAAAGACAAACAGTATTTCAGCCATACTTCACCGACATACGGCAGTCCGTTTGACATGATGAAACAGTTTGGCATCAGCTACCGCACCGCAGGCGAAAACATTGCGATGGGACAGCAGACACCCGAAGCAGTTGTTGCCGCATGGATGAATTCCGAGGGACACCGTGCCAATATCATGAACGGTTCTTTCAAGGAAATCGGTGTGGGCTATGTAGCCGACGGCAGCTACTGGACACAGATGTTCATCGGATAATACGGATGAATGTATCATTATCAGACAGGAGTTTCTGTATGAAAGAGGCTCCTGTCTTTTTTTGCGGAAGGAGCGTTGGTGAGAAGTGATTTTCGTGATTCCTGTAAAATACTGCTTGATTTATTGGAACAGGCATGGTATAATAAATCGTATATTTGAAATTATGAAAGGGGGAATCAGGCATGATCAGTGGTGCTGAAATCATGGTGAAATGTCTTCAGGAAGAGGGCGTTTCGATTGTTTTCGGTTATCCCGGTGCGGTAATATGCCCTTTCTTCGACAAGCTCTATGATACGGATATCAAAGCTGTTCTGGTTCGTCAGGAGCAGAATGCCGCCCATGCCGCCAGCGGTTATGCCAGAGCCGCTTCCAAAGTGGGGGTATGCGTTGCCACTTCCGGTCCCGGAGCCTTGAATATGATTACAGGTATCGCAACCGCTTATATGGATTCTATTCCGATGGTTGCCATTACAGGACAGGTCAAAAGTGATGTGCTGGGACGTGACGTTTTTCAGGAAGCCGATATTACCGGTGCGTGTGAGTCTTTCGTCAAGCACAGCTATCTGGTGAAAGATACGGCAGATTTGCCGAGAGTTTTTAAAGAGGCTTTCCACATTGCCGCAACAGGCCGCCCCGGTCCTGTACTGATAGATGTCCCTGTTGACATTCAGCAGGGAGAAATTGAAGAATTTGTGTATCCCGAAAAAGTCAATATTATTGGTTATAAGCCCAGTGTGCAGGGACACCCCATGCAGATCAAACGTGCACTGGAAGTCCTCGCCAATTCCAAAAGACCGGTGATATGTGTCGGCGGCGGTGTGCTGACATCGGGAGCAAAACCAAAACTCCGTGAGTTTGCACAGCTTACCAATATTCCTGTTGTTTCCACCATGATGGGAATCGGTGTAATGCCGTCTGACAGTCCGCTTTATGTGGGAATGATCGGTTCTCACGGCATCAAGGCGGCTAACAAGACGATACATGAATCGGATCTGGTCATTTTGTGCGGTGCAAGAGTCGGTGACAGAGCGGTTGCTTCTCCCGATCAGGTCGTACAGCACGCCAATGTCATTCATATTGATATTGATCCTGCCGAAATCGGCAAGAATATGAAAACTACGATCCCGATTGTAGGCGATTTGAAAAATGTGCTGGCACAAATGCTCAAAGATGTTTCCTATACGGCTCCCCGAGAGTGGCTGGACAGCATTGCTCGGTGGAAAGATGATTTTGCAAAGCCTTACACGAAATTTGACGGCTTTGTGGAGCCGCAGGGTTTTCTCGAAAAGCTTTCCTCTCAGCTCAAGCCGAAAGCCATTCTGATTGCGGATGTCGGTCAGAATCAGATATGGTGTGCCAACAGCTATAAAATGTCTGACGGAAGATTTTTTACTTCCGGCGGTATGGGTACCATGGGTTACTCTGTGCCGGCGGCGGTCGGAGCAAAGTTTGCCCGTCCCACGAGAGATGTTGTCGCTGTATGCGGTGACGGTTCTTTCCAGATGTCCCTCAATGAGCTGGCTACCATTGCACAGAATCATCTCAACGTCAAGATTATCGTCATGAGAAATACTGTTCTGGGAATGGTGCATGAATTGCAGGATATTCACTACAACAGCCGTTATGCTGTTACGGAACTGGAAGATGTGCCGGATTTCATGAAAATTGCGGATGCCTATGGCATTGAAACGGCTTTCGTTTCCTCGAATGAGGAAGCAGAGGAATGTTCCCGCAAAATGCTCAAAAGTGATAAGCCGTTTGTGCTTGTCTGCAATGTCCATCCCCGTACACCGTCGAAATAAGGAGAAAATACCATGAAATATACACTTTCGGTACTCGTTGAAAACCATGCCGGTGTACTTTCCAAGGTTTCCGGACTTTTTTCAAGACGCGGCTTCAATATTGACAGTCTGGCTGTGGGTATTACAGAGGACAGCAATATTTCCAGAATCACCATCGTGGCTGACGGTGACGAATATGTTGTCGAACAGCTCGAAAAACAGCTTAACAAGCTGATTCCAGTCATTAAAGTGCGTACCTATACAGAGGGCGGCTTTATCAGCCGTGAACTGTATCTTGTCAAGGTACATTGTCCCGCAAAGCAAAGGCTTGACATTATGAAAATTGCCGAGCTGATGGATGCAAAAATTGTCGATGTTTCTTTGAATTCCATGACACTCCAGTTTGCCGATACAAGCGAACGCTTTGAAACATTGACGGATTTGTTAAAGCCGTATGGCATCCGTGAAATCGTCAGAACAGGCACTGTTGCAATCGAAAAGGATTCTGCATCAGGCAAAAAATGACGGTTTGGCGAATTTCATATAAATTTTATTCCAAAAATTCTATGGAGGTCTTTCAAATGCCAAAAATCTATTATGAAGCTGACTGCGACATTAATCAGCTCAGCGGCAAAACCGTTGCCATCATTGGTTACGGAAGCCAGGGTCATGCCCATGCACTGAATCTTCGTGACAGCGGCGTGAATGTTATCATCGGTCTGTACGAGGGCAGCAAACGCTGGAATCATGTAAAGGAACTCGGTTTTGAGGTCTACACAACTGCCGAGGCTACCAAAAAAGCTGACGTTATCATGATTCTGACTCCTGATGAGAAACAGGCCGGTATCTTTAAGAATGATATTGAACCGAATCTCACCGAGGGCAAGGCAATCGCTTTTGCTCACGGCTTTAATATCCACTTCAAGCAGATTGTTCCTCCTGCCAATGTGGATGTATTCATGATTGCTCCGAAGGCTCCCGGTCACACAGTACGTTCCGAGTATGTAGAGGGCAAGGGTACACCTGCTCTGGTAGCTGTTTATCAGGACGCTACAGGCAAGGCTCTTGACATTGCTCTTGCATACGGTGCCGGTATCGGTGCTGCCCGTGCGGCTGTTATGGAGACTACTTTCAGAATCGAAACAGAAACCGACCTCTTTGGTGAGCAGGCTGTTCTGTGCGGCGGTGTAACTGCCCTGATGCAGGCAGGCTTTGAGACACTGGTTGAGGCAGGTTATGCTCCCGAGAACGCTTACTTTGAGTGCATCCATGAGATGAAGCTCATTGTTGACCTGATCTACAGCGGCGGTTTCTCCATGATGAGATACTCTATCTCCGACACTGCCGAGTTCGGTGATTACGAGACAGGCAAGAGAATCATCACAGACGCTACCAAGGCTGAAATGAAAAAGGTTCTCTCCGAGATTCAGGACGGTACATTTGCCTCCAAGTGGATTGCAGAGAACAAGAACGGACGTGCACACTTCAATGCGATGCGTGCTCTGAAGGCTGAGCATCAGCTGGAGCAGGTCGGCAAGGAAATCCGCAAGATGTATGCATGGAACGCTACCGACAAGAAGTATGAGGACTAATCCTTAACTTTCACAAAAAAACAACGGGACTGATTGCAGGGTTTCCTGTAATCAGTCCTTTCTGTTTTTAGACGACAAAGCCGCCGTTGACACCTAAAACCTGTCCCGTAATAAAAGAAGAATCATCGCTTGCAAGAAATAAAACGGCTCTTGCAATGTCAAAGGGAGTGCCGATGGAATTGGTGGGCGTTTCGTCTTTGAGTGCGGAAAAGTCATCTTCCGACAGATTGGCAGTCATGTCTGTTTTGATAACACCCGGAGCGATACAGTTGACAGTAATTCCGCTTAATCCCTCTTCCATAGCGAGAGCCTTTGTCAGGCCGATCATGCCTGCTTTTGCGGCAGAGTAATGCACTTCACACGAGCCGCCCACCTGTCCCCACATGGAAGAGATATTGATGATTCTTCCGAAATGCCGGCGTATCATATAGGGGAGAGCCGCACGACAGCAGTAAAAGGCACTGCTGAGATTGGACGAAATCATATTGTGCCAGTCATCATCCGTTATATCCGTGAAAAGTTTTGTCTGTGCAATGCCTGCGTTGTTGACAAGAATATCAATTCCCGAAATTTCGGCAAACATTTTTTTTACTTCGTCAGATTTGGAAACATCTGCTTTCACGGCACGGACAGAAAAATCTTTCAGCTCCTCACACAAAGTAAGAGCGGCTTCTTCGGACCTGTTGTAATTGATATAGACGTGATAGCCTTTTTTGGCAAAAAGCCTTGCCGTTTCGGCACCAATGCCCCTTGAAGAGCCTGTAATCAAAACCGTTCTCATGCTTTTTTGAGAACCTCGGCAATTTCCCCGACATAGAGTTCATGCAAATCATTGTCGGCATAAAATTTGTCAGTCATGGTCTTGTCAACAAAGCCGTCAGGTGATACGGGCTGTTTGAACAGCTTTTTGCAGACAAAAACAAGCTCCGCCTGTTCAAAATAAGTGATATTGCCGTCATGTACGGGAATAAGACCTGTTTCCTTGATTTTGTCAACCTCTCTGCCCGAATTTTTTCCGCAGAACGTCAGTTCCTTCATCATGTTTCCGCCAAAGAATGACAGGGTATAGTAATCGCTGTTGTCCATGAATTCAAGGGTGTATCGGGAGTCACGGATAAAGCTGAACGCAACATTTTTGTTCCAGAGCACACCGATACCGCCCCAGCTTGCCGTCATGGTATTGCATTTGGTTGCATTGCCTGCTGTGACAAGCATCCATTCCCTGCCGATTCTGGTAAAGAAGTTGTCATTGAGAGTGCTGATATCAATTTTCTCAAGCATAAGTAAAACCTCCAAAAAAATATTTCAATTCATTATATCACACATTCGTGCAGAATAGAAACATTTTTTAAATGAATAATATACATTGATTTCTGCATAAATGTATAAATATTTGCAAAAAGACCGCTTGAAAAGATTGATTTTCGGGTTAAAAATGCAATTAAAACACGAAAAAACTTGTCAAAAGTGTGTCAGTATCTCTAAAAAATAAAATAAAGTAAAAATTATTTTGTTGCTTAATCAACAAAAACAGCACCGCTTGAATAAATATTCATAAAGTACTTGATTTTATGCAGAAAATGTGTATAATAGATATTGCAATTAAAAAGTTTACGGAGGTTTTTATCATGGGTGATATTAAAAAAGTAGTTCTGGCATATTCGGGCGGTCTGGATACATCCATTATCATTCCCTGGCTCAAGGAAAATTATGATAACTGTGAAGTCATCGCTGTATCAGGTGATGTCGGACAGGGTACGGAGCTTGACGGTCTTGAGGAAAAAGCCATCAAAACAGGTGCTTCCAAGTTGTATGTTGAGGACCTGAACAAAGAGTTTATTGAGGATTATGTATTCCCGACCATCAAGGCGGATGCGGTTTATGAAAGCAAATATCTGCTCGGCACATCCTTTGCAAGACCGATTATTGCAAAGAGAATCGTTGAGATCGCTCTCAAAGAGGGTGCAGACGCTATCTGCCACGGCTGTACAGGCAAGGGCAACGATCAGGTACGTTTTGAGCTGGCTATCAAGGCATTTGCTCCCGATATGAAGATCATTGCTCCCTGGAGAGAGTGGAGTCTGAAATCCCGTGACGAGGAAATCGACTATGCAGAGGCACACAACATTCCTCTGAAAATTACAAGAGAAACCAACTATTCCAAAGATAAGAATATCTGGCATATTTCACACGAAGGACTTGATCTGGAAGATCCTGCAAATGAACCGATGTACAACAAAGAGGGCTTTTTGGAGCTGGGTGTATCACCTGAGCAGGCTCCCGACAAGCCGACCTATGTCACCATTTCATTTGACAAGGGTATTCCGGTAGCAGTGGACGGTGAAAAGCTCGGTGCTGTTGAAATTGTTAAGAAACTCAATCAGCTTGGCGGTGAAAACGGTATCGGTATCGTTGACCTGGTAGAAAACAGACTTGTCGGCATGAAGTCCAGAGGCGTTTATGAAACTCCCGGCGGAACCATTCTTTATCATGCACACAACAAGCTGGAAGAAATTACACTTGACCGTGATACCTACCACTTCAAACAGGAAGTCGGACTCCGTTTTGCAGAGCTGGTTTATTTCGGACAGTGGTACACACCGCTCAGAAAGGCACTTTCTGCATTCGTTGACTCCACACAGGAAACTGTTACAGGTGATGTCAAGCTGAAACTCTACAAAGGCAATATCATTGATGCAGGTGTTACATCACCGTATTCCCTGTACGATCCCGATATTGCAACCTTTGACGAGGACGAGGTTTACAACCAGAAGGATTCGGCAGGATTCATCAATCTTTTCGGACTTCCGATCAAAGTTCAGGCTAAGAAAAATCTGATTAAGGAATGATTTTTCCGACTGATTAACAGAGATATGTCAGGGCGAGCAATGGGGAAAGCATTGTCCGCCCGACTGCTTTTATAATGCATTAATAATAAAACAAGGGAGTTGTTTTTGTGAAACTTTGGGCAGGACGTTTCTCAAAAGAGATAGATAAAAAAACCAATGATTTCAACTCGTCCATCTCATTCGACAGCAGAATGTACAAAGAGGATATTGAGGGAAGTATGGCACACGCTGCCATGATAGGTGAGTGCGGTATCATTGACAAGAGCGAATCAGAGGCTATCATAAAGGGCTTGGAGGGAATCCTTGCCGATATTGATAATGGGAATTTACAGATTGATCCCAATGCAGAAGATATACATACTTTTATCGAGGGCGAGCTGACACAGCGTCTGGGACAGACAGGAAAGCGTCTGCATACGGCAAGAAGCAGAAATGACCAGGTAGCCGTTGATATAAGACTGTATCTGAAAAAAGAAGTGCAGAATATCAAAAAGCAGGTGAAAGAACTGATTGAGGTTATCTGCAATAAGGCAGAGGAATATGCAGGTGCGGTAATGCCCGGATATACACATTTGCAGAGAGCACAGCCTATCACATTCGGTCATCATTTAATGGCTTATGCCGAAATGCTTTTGCGGGATGCGGACAGACTGGAATGTGCCTACAGACACATGGATGAAATGCCCTTGGGAAGCGGTGCCTTGGCAACGACAACCTATCCGATTGACAGAACCATTACGGCAAAACTGCTGCACTTTGACAGAATTTCACAGAACAGTCTTGACGGCGTTTCCGACAGGGATTTCTGCATGGAACTGGCAAGTGTATTGTCTATTATCATGGTACATCTTTCGAGATTTTCGGAAGAGATTATCATGTGGTGTTCATGGGAATTCAAGTTTGTGGAACTGGATGATGCATTTTCGACAGGTTCCAGTATTATGCCGCAGAAGAAAAATCCTGATATAGCCGAGCTTGTCAGAGGAAAGTCGGGCAGGGTGTTCGGAGATTTGATGACACTTCTCACAGTGATGAAAGGCATTGCACTGGCTTATAACAAGGATATGCAGGAAGATAAAGAGGCAATTTTTGACGCAGTAGATACCGTGAAAATGTGCCTGACAGCGTTCACACCTATGATAGATACCATGAAAGTCCTCACAGAGAACATGAGAAAAGCGGCTGCAAACGGCTTTATCAATGCAACGGACTGTGCAGATTATCTGGTTAAAAAGGGTCTGCCGTTCCGTGACGCTTATAAAGCGACGGGTACTCTTGTAGCGATTTGTATAGAGAAGAAAACAACGCTTGAAGAATTGCCGATAGAAGAATACAAAAAAATCTGTGATGTGTTTGACGAAGGTGTTTATGAAGCAATTTCACTTGAAAACTGCGTCAACGGCAGAAAGGTCATCGGAGGACCTGCAAGTGAAAATGTCAAAGCACAGGTTCAGCGTGTGAAAGCATTCATCAAGGATTAAGAAGGGAAAAGAAATGAAAATAAAAGCAGGAATTATCGGAGCAACAGGCTATGCAGGGGCAGAGCTTGTGAGAATACTTTTGACACACCCACAGGCTGAAATTGCGGCAATCAGTTCCGTCAGCTTTGAGGGAAAGAAATTGAGTGAGGTTTATCCGTCATATAAAAGTCTTTGCGACATGGAGTGCGGCACTCAGGACGAGGTGGTTGCAAAAAGTGATGTCATATTTGCGGCACTTCCGCACGGACTTTCACAGGAATTAGCGGCTGAATGTGACAAACAGGGCAAGGCATTCATTGACTTGGGAGCGGATTTCCGTCTGGAAAGTGAAGAGGAATACAAAGAGTGGTACGGCTGTGAGTTTTTAGACCATGACCTGCACAAGAAAGCGGTTTACGGCTTGCCGGAATTGTTCAGGGAAAATATAAAAGGCAGGAAAGTGATTGCCAATCCGGGTTGCTATACAACAGGTGCCCCGCTGGCACTGGCACCGGCTGTTGTGAATGGTCTTGTAAGCACCGAGGGAATCATTGTCGATTCAAAATCGGGTGTGACAGGTGCAGGAAGAAAACCGAATCAGGGAAATCATTATCCCGAACTGAACGAAGGTTTCCATGCCTATAAAGTGGCAAATCACCGTCATACTCCCGAAATTGAACAGACACTTTCCAAGCTTTCAGGCAAGAATGTCAAGATAACATTTGTCCCGCATTTACTGCCTGTCAACAGAGGTATTATCTCCACTTGTTATGCAAGGCTGAACGAGGGCGTCACCAAGGAACAAATCAGAAAAGCATATGAAGATTTCTACAAAGACGAGTTTTTTGTAAGACTTCTCCCCGATGGTGCGAATGCAGATATACATAATATCAAGTATTCCAATTTCTGTGACGTATCGCTTCACATTGACGAAAGAACAGGCACATTGATTGCAATTTCCGCCATTGATAACATGGTCAAGGGTGCGGCAGGTCAGGCGATTCAGAATATGAATATTATTTTCGGCTTAGATGAAAAGACAGGTCTGGTCATTGTTCCGCCTGCTTTTTGATGAACGGAGGATAAAAATTATGGCATATCAATTTATAGAGGGTTCCGTGACAGCGGCAAAAGGTTTTCAGGCATCGGGAATTCACTGCGGTATCAGGAAGAATAAGTCCAAAAGGGATATTGCACTGATTTACAGTGAAGTAAAATGTACGGCAGGAGCCGTTTATACAACAAATCTTGTACAGAGTTCGCCTATCACGGTGACAAAGAAACATTTGTCGGACGGCTATGCACAGGCAGTTATCGTCAACAGCGGCAATGCGAATGCCTGCAATGCAGACGGCATTGAAAAGGCTGAAATGATGTGCAGGCTGACGGCTGAAAAACTGGGAATCAGTGCGGAAGATGTCATTGTCGGTTCAACGGGTGTCATCGGACAGATTCTTCCGATAGAGCCGATAGCCAACGGTATGACACAGCTTGCAGGAGAACTGTCGGACAGTCCGGAGGGCGGCACCAATGCCGCAGAGGCTATCATGACAACGGATACTGTCAAAAAAGAGGTTGCCGTTGAAACAGAAATCGACGGAAAAATGATAAAAATTGGCGGCATTTCCAAGGGAAGCGGCATGATTCATCCGAACATGGCAACCATGCTGTGTTTTATTACCACGGATGCGGCAATTTCGGCGGAGATGATTCAGAAAGCCGTCAAAACAGCGGCAGACTGCACTTTTAATATGGTAAGCGTTGACGGAGACACCTCTACCAATGATACATTGGCGGTGATGGCATCGGGACTGGCAGGAAATACGGAGATTACCTGTGAAAATGAGGATTACGGTAAATTTGTGGAAGCCCTGACAGCCGTATGCA
This sequence comes from Ruminococcaceae bacterium UBA2857, assembly GCA_002350705.1. Taxonomy (GTDB): domain Bacteria; phylum Bacillota; class Clostridia; order Oscillospirales; family Acutalibacteraceae; genus UBA1213. Next base: position 28,257 of record DEFH01000064.1, on the reverse strand, counting down.
GAGAACTTTCCAAGCTGATGGCAAAAGACGGTGAGGGAGCAACAAAATTACTGGTATGTAAAGTAAACGGTGCCAAAACAGACAAAGATGCAAAAGGCATTGCAAAGTCTGTGATTTGTTCAAGTCTGTTAAAAGCGGCAATGTTCGGAGCGGATGCGAACTGGGGACGTGTGCTTTGTGCCATCGGCTATTCGGGCTGTGACGTGGACGTGAATAAAGTGGATGTGTCGTTTGCGTCGAAAGCAGGTAAAATAGACGTATGCAAAAACGGAGCAGGCATAGACTTTTCCGAGGAGACTGCTAAAAAGATACTTGTGGAAGATGAGATTGATATTCTGGTTGAACTGAACAGCGGAGAAAGCTATGCGGAAGCATACGGCTGTGACCTGACATATGAATATGTAAAAATCAACGGAGATTACAGAACCTGACGGATAGTAACGGAGATGGATAAAATGCAGAGTAATGTTACTTATACCATGCACCAGATTCAATTATTGTTAAAGCCTGTTTTTGATGCATATCATATCAAAAAAGCGGTATTGTTTGGTTCTTATGCAAAAGGCTGTGCGTTGGCAAACAGTGACGTTGATATTTTGGTTGACAGCGGATTAAAAGGCCTTGCATTTTTCGGATTGCTGGAAGATGTAGTGACTGTCCTTGATAAAAAGGTAGATATGCTTGATGTCACACAGGTAATACCAAATTCCGAAGTGGACAGAGAAATCAATAAAAGCGGGGTACTGATTTATGGAAGTTAAGGATAGGATACGATTCATGATGATTTGCCATCTCTGAAAGAAGAACTTGAGAAGATACTGGGGGAACAATGAAAAATGCAGAGTAATATTTCCAATCAGGACAGGGCAAATGTTCTGATACAGGCATTGCCCTATATACAGAAATGGGCAGGAAAAACGGTTGTAGTCAAATATGGCGGCAATGCCATGATTAATGAAGAATTGAAAAGTGCCGTCATGAGTGACATCGTGCTTTTGCAGCTGATAGGAATCAATGTGGTGTTGGTGCATGGCGGCGGTCCCGAAATCAGCGATATGCTGAAAAAAATCGGCAAGGAAAGCAAGTTTATCAATGGTCTGCGTGTGACGGATGAAGAAACGATCGATGTTGTGCAGATGGTTCTGGCAGGCAAAGTGAATAAGAGTCTTGTGCAAAGACTGGAACAGCACAGCGGAAAAGCGATCGGCTTGTGCGGACTTGACGGCAGAATGATTATGGCGGAGAAAAAGTCTACAGCATATGATCTGGGCTATGTCGGAGAGATTACGGAAGTCAATACGGGTATTATCGAAGATGCTACCAAAAACGGTTATGTGCCGATTATTTCAACGGTAGCAGGCGGCTATAACGGAGCAGTGTATAATATCAATGCCGATCTGGCAGCGGCAAGGATTGCGGCTGAAATGAAAGCGGCAAAGCTGATTCTGATGACGGATATCAAAGGCTTGCTGAAAGACAAGGATGATGAAAATACCCTGATACCTGTTGTGAATGTCAGCGAAGTGCCGTCACTCAAAAAAGAGGGAATTATTTCAGGCGGCATGATACCGAAAATAGACTGCTGTGTGGAAGCTGTCAGACGTGGCGTAAAAAGAGCCCATATCATTGACGGCAGAATCCCGCACTCTATTTTGATAGAGATGTTCTCTGACGAGGGTATCGGAACCATGTTCTATTGAGGAAACAGCAATGAATATGCCGAAAATGGTGCTGTTCGATTACGGCAACACGATTATTACGGAAACAATACACGGCTTTGAGAAAGGCAACAGTGCTTTATTGGAACTGGCGGTAAAAAATCCCCTGCATATCACGATTACGGAATTACAGGCAAAAGCTGATGAGGTGATTACGGGCATTTCCAAAAGAATGGGATGTCGGAGCAGATTTTATCAGCCGTATGAATTGAGTTGGGTGAGCATTAACCGATATATCTATGAATATTTCAATATAGAATTTGACATGAGCTATCAGGAATTGGAATGGATATACTGGAACAATGCGACATTTGCAAGACCGTCGGAGCATATCGGGGAATTGCTGGAATATCTGCATGAAAGCGGCATAAAGACAGGGGTTATCAGTAATATTATGCTGTCGGGGAACTCTTTGAAAAGAAGAATCAAGGAAGTGTTGCCTGACAATCATTTTGATTTTGTGATAGCGTCAAGCGAGTATATTTACCGAAAGCCTGAAAAAGAGATATTTGAAATGGCACTGATAAAATCGGGTTTGAAAGCGGAGGAAGTGTGGTTTTGCGGAGATAACCCGATCTGTGACATAGAGGGAGCAAACCGTGCAGGAATACAGCCTGTATGGTACAGAAGGACTTTTAAGGAAAAGCCTGATTTAAAGATGACTTTATCGGATGAAAGCTATCTTGTAATCAATGACTGGCCGGAATTGAAAGAAATGATAGAGAGGTGTCAAAAATGACATTTGAGGAAATAAGGAATGACGAGCAGCAGTATATGATGCATACCTACGGCAGATTTCAGACGGCACTGGTAAGCGGCAAAGGTGCTGTTGCGAAAGACGTTGACGGAAAGGAATATATTGATTTTACAAGCGGTATCGGAGTGAATTGTCTGGGCTACTGTGACGAGGGATGGGTGAAAGCCGTTTCCGAACAGGCAGGCAGAATTCAGCATATTTCCAACTTGTATTACTCACCGTTACAGACGGAAGTGTCTAAGAAATTGTGTGAATTGACGGGATTTGACAAAGTATTCCTGTGCAATTCGGGTGCAGAGGCAAATGAGTGTGCCATTAAAATTGCAAGAAAATACAGCTTTGACAAATACGGTCAGGGCAGACAGAAAATTGTTACATTAGTTAATTCGTTTCACGGAAGAACGGTCACCACACTTGCGGCAACAGGTCAGGATGTATTTCATAACTTTTTCTTTCCGTTCACAGAGGGCTTTGCCTATGCGGAAGCAAATAATATTGACAGCGTGAAGAAATGCATTGACAATGAAGTCTGTGCCGTATTCATTGAGCTTGTGCAGGGCGAGGGCGGAGTGATGCCCCTTGACAAGGAATTTGTCGCTGAAATTGAAAAGATATGTTCCGAAAAGGATATCCTTTTGATGGTAGATGAAGTACAGACGGGTATGTCAAGGACAGGTGCGGTGTACTGTTATCAGAATTACGGTATCAAGCCGGATGTGATTACCTCAGCCAAGGGATTGGGCGGAGGAGTACCGATAGGAGCGTGTCTTTGCAGTGAAAAGCTGGCAGAAGTGATGACGGCAGGCACTCACGGAACGACCTTCGGAGGAAATCCGATTGCCTGTGCGGCGGCAAAGGAAGTGCTTTCAAGAGTAACGACACCGGAATTTCTGGCAGAAGTCAGGGCAAAGGGTGAGTATATCAGAGAAAAACTGCAAACCATGCCCAATGTCAAAGAAGTGCGTGGCATGGGTATGATGATAGGCATTGTTACGGAAAAGGACAATGCAAAGGAAATTGCCGGGAAATGCGTTGCAAACGGCTTGCTGATTCTGACGGCAAAGACTTTGTTAAGACTGCTGCCGCCGCTGAATATTACCTATGAAGAAATTGACAGAGGATTAAATATCTTGAAAACAGTTATGGAGGACTGATTGAAAATGAAACATTTATTGAAAATGCTCGACCTTACCTCAGAGGAAATCATGGAAATTCTGAATCTTGCCGACCAGTTAAAGTACGAGCAGAAGCACGGCATTGAGCATAAGCTCCTTGCAGGAAAGTCTATCGGCTTGATTTTTGAAAAAGCATCTACCAGAACAAGAGTGTCTTTTGAAGTAGGCACGTATCAGTTAGGCGGACAGCCGATATTCCTGTCATCCAAGGATATGCAGATCGGCAGAGGGGAACCTGTACAGGACACAGCAAGAGTGCTTTCACGCTATCTTGACGGCATTATGATTCGTACCTTTGCACAGAGCGAAGTGGAAGATCTGGCAAAATACGGCAGTATTCCGATTATCAACGGCTTGACGGATTTCTGTCATCCTTGCCAGATACTGGCTGATTTGATGACAATCAGAGAATTCAAAGGCAAGCTGGCAGGACTGAAAATGTGCTTTATCGGTGACGGCAATAACATGATGAATTCCTTGATAGTGGGTGCATTGAAAACGGGAATGAGTATGGCGGTGGCTTGTCCCGAGGGATATGAGCCGCATGAAGATGTATTGGCGTTTGCGAAGGAATACGCAGACAAATTCCAAATGTTCCGCACACCGAAAGAGGCTGTCATTGACGCTGATGTGGTGATAACAGATGTATGGGCGTCAATGGGACAGGAAGGCGAGGCTGAAAAGAGGAAGAAAGCCTTTGACGGCTATCAGGTGAATGACGAGCTGATGAAGCTTGCCAAGCCCGACGCAATGATACAGCATTGTCTGCCTGCACACAGGGGCGAGGAAATCACGGAAGAAGTCTTTGAGGCACACGCCGATGAAATTTTCGAGGAAGCAGAAAACAGACTCCATGCACAGAAAGCAGTTATGGTAAAATGTCTTGGTAAGGCATAAGTGAAAGAAAGCAGATAAGCAGAAATGCTTATCTGCTTTGTTGCAGTAGAGGATGTTGTGTATTATGCCATATATTCGGATTAAGTTGAGAGGTAAATGTGAAGATTGATAAAAATAGATAATTCGCTTGACGTTTGCTTAACAAGGGGTTAAAATATGATTTGGCATAATTATTAAAATAGGAAATGGAGATATAAGTATGAACACGCAGGTTTTTGAAAATTATGAATCGGAAGTACGTTCTTATTGCAGGCATTTCCCGACGGTATTTACCAAGGCAAAAGGAGCCTTTTTCTATGACGAGGACGGAAGAAAATATATAGATTTTTTCTGCGGGGCAGGTGCGGTTAATTACGGCCATAACAATCCCGAAATCAAGAAAAAACTGATCGAATATCTGGAATCCGACGGAGTAATGCACGCACTCGATATGTATACCGTTCCAAAAAGAGAATTTATCGAAATTTTTGAAGAAAAAATTTTAAAACCCAGAGGTCTGAATTATAAAATACAGTTCCCCGGACCGACAGGCACCAATGCCAATGAAGCTGCATTGAAACTTGCGAGAAAAGTCAAGAGAAGAAGAAATGTATTTGCCCTGATGGGAGCATTTCACGGTATGACATTGGGTTCCCTTGCCCTGACGACCGACAAGGCATCCCGCAGAGGTGCCGGTGTGCCGCTGGACAATGTTACATTTATTCCTGCACCGTATATGTTCCCCGAACTTGATACGGTCGCCTATATGGAAAAACTGCTGAAAGATGACCACAGCGGTGTGGAAAAGCCTGCGGCTCTGTTTATTGAAACCATACAGGCAGAGGGCGGTATCCGAGTATTTGATGTAGAATGGCTGCAAAGAGTCAGAAAATTCTGTGATGACAATGATATATTATTGGTGGTGGATGATGTACAGGTCGGCTGCTGCCGCAGCGGTACATTCTTCTCCTTTGAAAGAGCAGGCATACAGCCGGATATTGTCACCATGTCCAAGTCGATAGGCGGCTATGGCCTGCCTTTGGCAATTACTCTGCTGAAACCTGAAATTGATGTCTGGAAGCCCGGTGAACATAACGGTACGTTCAGAGGAAATCAGCTTGCCTTTGTTGCGGCAAAGGGCGGCATTGAATATATGCTCGCCAATGACGTAGAGGGACAGGTGAAGAAAAAAGGCGAAATCGTGAAAAACTTCATTGAAAAAGAGATTCTGCCTTTGGATACCAGACTGGAAATGAGAGGTCTCGGCTTGATATGGGGTATCGAATTTGAGAACATTCCTGTCAAGGGACTGGCAGACAGAGTGATTGAAAAATGCTTTGAAAACGGTCTGATTATCGAGGGGGCCGGCAGAAAAAATTCTGTTGTCAAACTCATGCCGCCTCTGGTGATTGAAGAGGAAACACTGTTGCAGGGACTTGAAATTATCAAAAAATCTGTTGCGGAAGAACTCGGAAAACTGTCATAATAGAGTGGGGATACGATGAATATAGGATATTTTGCAAGAATCCTGACGGGTGTCAGATTCAGTAAAATGAAAAAAGCCATTAATACGGTATATGAAAAATCGGGACAGAGCAAAGTCAAAACTTTTTTTGACATGATAGGCTGCGGCTTGAAATACGGTGCAGGCTATTATGACTATATTATCTTTGAGTTCTACAACATGAACAAAGAGGAAAGAAAAACCTATCTGACGAGAATGAAGAATAAATATCTTATTTCCAAACTCAACAGGAGAGATCTGAGATATATTTTCAATGAAAAGAATGTCTTTGACAAAAGATTCAAAGAGTTTCTCGGCAGAGAAGTGATTGATTTGGCGGATATCGGCTATGAAGAGTTTGAAAAATTCGTGCAGGGGAAAGAGTATTTCTTTGCCAAGCCGAATATCGGTGAAAGCGGCAAGGGGATTGAAAAAATCAAAGTATCGGATTTTGAAGATACCAAAAAGCTGTATGAGTATATCAGGCAGCCTGAAAAACATTTCGGAGTGATTGAGGAAGTTATCACACAGCACCCTGATGCAGCAAGAATCTACCCGAATTCGATTAACTGTCTCAGAATCGTGACACTGGTATATGACGGCAAGCCGAATATTTTATATGCCGTGTTCAAGATGGGCAACGGAGGAAAGTTTGTCGATAATCTGGAGAATGGCGGTCTTGCGTGTCATTTTGACCTGGACAAAGGCGAGATTGTCGGACAGGGACATACTTCTGCTTTAGTGAACTATGACGCACACCCTGCAACAGGAATACCGTTTGTGGGATATAAGCTGCCATATATGAACGAAATCAAAGAGCTTGTCAAAAAAGCGGCACTTGTGGTAGATGATTTCGGCTATGTCGGCTGGGACGTTTGTATCACGCCTGACGGACCGATTATTGTAGAGGGAAATGATTTTCCGGCATACGATTTTCCGCAGCTTCCCGATCCCGACAAGCCTAAAATCGGTTTGATTCCCGTAATCGAGGCAACCGGAATGAAAGTAAAGAAATAATTCTTACAGAGACTCGTTTGAAGAAAGCGAGTCTTTTTTGTGCAAAAAAATCTTTACATTTGCAGGGAAAGCTGTTAAACTATAAGTGGAATGACAAAAAATTAACAAAGAACAGACGGGTGACTGATCAATGAAAAAAGACAGAAAAATATCTGCTCCCGTTATCAGAAGACTTCCCCGATATTACAGATTTCTCGGAGAACTTCTGGATAACAATATAACAAGAATATCATCTCGTGAACTGTCCGATAAAATGGGGCTGACAGCCTCTCAGATAAGACAGGATCTCAATTGTTTCGGAGGTTTCGGACAGCAGGGATATGGCTATTCCGTAAAAGGACTGTATGGGGAAATCGGTCATATTTTGGGAATCCGAAATTCTTACAAAGCCGTGTTGATTGGTGCGGGAAATTTAGGAAAAGCCGTTGCGGTACATATGGCTTTTGAAAAAAGAGGTTTTCGGTTAATTGGTATTTTTGATAACGATTCTGCTAAAATGGGACAGACCATACAGAATTGTACCGTGTTTCACAGCGATGAACTGGAGGAATTCTGCCGTGAAAACAAACCGGATGTTGCAATATTTTGTGTTCCGAAGACAGCGGCAAGGGAATTGCTGGACAGGTGCTATCATCTGGGAATCAGAAATTACTGGAATTTCAGCCATTATGATTTATCGGTTGTGTATAGTGACATCATTGTGGAAAATGTGCATCTGAATGACAGCCTGATGATTTTGTGCTATAAGATTTCGGAAGCCCATGCACAGAGTGAGGAATAATACCGTATGGAAAAAATTGTACAGCCGTTAATGCAGTGGTTTGAAACTCATCAAAGAGAACTTCCGTGGAGAAAAGACAAAGAGCCGTATCATGTGTGGGTGTCGGAAATCATGCTCCAGCAAACCAGAATCGAGGCAGTGAAAAAATATTATACACGCTTTATACAGGAAATTCCCGATATCGAAAGTCTGAGTTTGATTTCGGAAGATAAGCTGCTGAAATTGTGGGAAGGTCTGGGCTATTACAGCAGAGCCAAAAATCTCCAAAAAGCCGCTCGGACAATTATGCAGAAATATCATGGAGAGTTTCCCCGTTCGTATGAGGAAATCATGAAGCTGTCGGGAATCGGAGAGTATACCGCAGGTGCCGTGGCATCCATTTGCTTTCGGGAGAAAGTTACGGCAGTGGACGGAAATGTTCTGCGAGTGATGGCAAGAGTGCTTGGCAGCAGGGAAAATGTATTGCTTCCGCAGACCAAAAAAGAGTTTACCAAACAGCTTGCAAAAATTCTTCCGCAGCAGGCAGGGATTTTTAATGAAGCAATTATGGAACTTGGTGAAACGGTATGTCTGCCCAATCGTTCGCCTTTGTGCGGAGAGTGTCCGATTGCAAAGTACTGTGTGTCGTGCCGTGACGGACTGACAAGTGAAATTCCTGTCCGAATCAAGTCTCTGAAACGCAAAAAAGAAGAAAAAACAGTGTTGATTTTGTACTGTGACGGCAAAATTGCCATTGAAAAAAGACTTTCCGAAGGCTTGCTGTCGGGAATGTATCAGTTTCCGAACCGGGACGGATTTGATACGCCTGAGCAGCTGAAAGAAAAATTACACCCGTTGAGCATTTCTTTTTTAGGAAAAGCCAAGCATACGTTTACTCATATTGATTGGTATATGCAGGGCTATCTGGTAACGGTACGGGAGCAGTGCGGAGATTTTTTGTGGGTGTCTCCGCAGGAACTGACGGAACAATATGCTTTGCCGACAGCGTTTCAGCCTTTTTGGAAAATGTGTCATAGCCTGCCCGACAGTTTCATAAAATGAAACAGTCAGTAAAAATAAGGAGTGACAGGCTATGTCGGGATGGGAAACGGCAGGAATCTGTGCAGGAGTAGTACTTGTAATGGCGATTATACGAAAAATAGAAGGGGCAAAAGCTCCTCTCAGAGCGACTGTTCTATCCATGCTGGCAGGAGTGCTTTCTTTGATTGCGGTCAATGTATGCTCGGGATATACGAACGTGAGTATCCCCGTGAGTGTGCTGTCACTGTCGGTATCGGCAGTGCTGGGGATTCCGGGTGTGACCATGCTCCTGATCCTGCAAATGATTCTGTAGACGCTTGACAGGAAACGGAAAATCTGATATAGTTTTGTTGAGAATTGAATATCCGTCAAAAATGCGGTCTGAAAGCCTTCGTGCGAGTAGATAATTGGGAATCGGGCGAAACTCCCGGACAACCGTCATTACTGTAACAGTCAGAATACTCCCGCATTTTTCAGGTAAAGCAATCTTGGACAGGAAGAAGTGCAGCCGATTTTCATATCCGTACGGCAGAAAATGCCATACGGAAAAATCTGTTGTGCTTTCTTTGCAGGGTATGCAGGGAAAGCATATTTGTTTTGATGGAGTCTTGTATGAATAAGGAAGAAAAAACACAATACGCTGTACAGATTTTGCGGAACAAAGCGGAAGAACTTGGCAGACTGCCAAAGAAAGCCGACTTTGATAATGAAACGGTGTGTTTCATCAAGCAGAAGCTGGGAGCATGGAACAGGGCTTTGGAAAGTGCGGGCTTGAAAGAACCGCCCGAAGTTTCCGCAAAGGACAAAAGCCGCCTGAAGCGTGAAAGACGCAAAAAACTTCTGAAAGAACAGAAAAAACAAATGCTTTCTCTCGTTAAAGAAACGGAGGAAAATGTATGAAAAAAATCTTGTCAGTGGCAGGAGCACTGGCATTGCTGATGTCAGCATTGCCGATGAATGCAGGAGCGGCGGAGGACAACGCAAAAGTCAGGGTGATTGTTGAAAACAGTACGCTTGCAGTGACGGACGGCGGCAGTTGGGACGGTATCCTGTTTGACAGCATGGTGGAAATTGATCAAAGTGATAATGCTCTGACAGCATTCGCTAAGGCGGTTGAGGAAAACGGTTTTACACAAGCCGGTGCAGATATGGGATTTGTCAGTGAAATCAACGGACTTGGCGGAACACAGGGCGGTGCATGGATGGCAACACTTGATGACTGGTTTACAGATGAGGGCTTGTCTGCGTACAGTGTGGCAAACGGCAAGCTGTCGGACGGTGACGAAGTGCATTTCATGTATACCATGAATTGGGGGGCTGATTTGGGCTATGACTGGATGTCGATTGATACGACACTTTCAGATATACAGTTCAGTGCAGGCACACTTACCCCTGCATTTGATCCGAACGTAACGGAGTATACACTGGAATTGTCAGACAAAGATGTTTTAAGAGTTGTTCCGACCGCTTCAAGCAAGTCCTTTCCCGTGAAGATGTATAAGAATGACTATACAGCCGATGAAATCGGTACAGACTGCAAAAGAAATCAGGAAATAGAAGTTGCTGACGGAGATACGATTTTTATCGGAGTAGCGAACAGTGCATGGATGAGCTATGTGCCTGACGGAGTGACGGAAACGGTTTATCAGATCGGCATTAACAGCAAAGCGAAAGAAATTTCCTCTGAGTTGTCAAAGGAAGAAGAAGTTTCCGAGCCTGCCGAAAAGAAAATGACAGTGGCTGAACTGAGGGAAAAATATCCCGAACAGCAGGCGGTCTATGGCAATGAGTGGGGCATGATCAATCTTGCGAAGTTCGGTTTGCTGACAGATGAAGTGAAAGCTCAGTATACTGCAAGCGTAAAGGAGTATCTGGACAGTATCGGTACATCCAAAATCAGCGGCACCCGTTCCACAGCCGTATCGGGAGTTGCGTTGGCAGTGTCGGGCATGGAAAAAAATATCTATGATTTTTACGGATATAATTTGCTCGAGCCGTTGTCCGACATGGATTATGTGACAAATCAGGGTGTTAACGGTGCCATTTACGCACTCATGGCATTTGATACGAATGCATATTACTATGTGCCGAAAGCCAAAGACGGTGTGAATCAGACCACAAGAGAAAAGCTGATTGATGAAATCCTGAAAGCACAGGGACAAGACGGCGGCTGGACATTTGATGTCGGAAACAAGTCCGATGCCGATATGACGGGAATGGCATTGCAGGCACTTGCACCTTATAAAGACAAAGAAAATGTCAAACCCGCTGTTGAAAAAGCCTTGGCATTTCTTTCGGAAAGTCAGAAAGACAATGGCGGATATGTTTCCTACGGAGCAGAGGACAGCGAAAGCTGTTCACAGGTGATAGCAGGTCTGACAATGCTTGATATAGATATTCTGAGTGACGAGAGATTTATTAAAAACGGCAATACGATTTTTGATGCACTGATGAGGTACTATCAAGATGACGGAACTTTTGCACACGCTGAAAACGGCGACGGAAATGCAATTTCCACAGCACAGGCATTTTATGCGGTTTCGGTAATGTATCAGCATAAAAACGGTATGCCGGATATTCCTGTTTTTGAAGAACCTGAAACGAGTACCGCTGATGACAGTCAACCGTCAAAAGAGGTTTCCGATGAACCGTCAAAGACAGTTTCTGCCGAACCTTCCCAAACCGTTTCCGGGACTGATGCCAATAATATTTCAAATAATACTTCCAATAACACCGTTCCGACAGGTGATACACGGAATATCGTGTTGGTGTTTGGTCTGGTGATGATTTCGGCAAGTGTGACATTGGTGCTTTCCAAGAAAAAAATCAAATAATAAAAAAGGCTGTTCTTCAAAGGACAGCCTTTTGTGTGTTAGGGGGGAATATATGTGAAAAAGAAAATTATCATTGCAGCTGTAGTGGGGGCAGTATTGGGATCAGCATTTTTCTTTGCGGAAAAACCGCCTGAAACGGTTATCACGGAAAGCTCTGCTGCCGAGAGTTCCGTCGAAGAAGTATCAGAAATTGTTTC
>DEFH01000064.1:0-16219 GCA_002350705.1 Ruminococcaceae bacterium UBA2857 | reverse complement strand
TCTGAAAGCTCTGTTGAAGAAGTGCCGGAAATTGTTTCGGAAGTGACAATGGCGGAAAGTTCCGTTGAAGAAGTATCGGAAATTGTTTCGGAAGTATCTGTCTCAGAAAGTTCTGACGAAGAAATATCGGAAATTGTCTCGGAAATATCCGTTGCGGAAAGCTCTATTGAAGAAATATCAAAAATATCCCTGGAAGAAGTTTCGGAAATTCAGACAAAGTGTACAGTTTCCATATCATGTCAGACGTTGTTAAACAATCTTGACAAGGTGAAAAAAAATAAATTGTCTGTGATACCTTCGGACGGTCGGATTTTAACGGCTGTCAGTGCGTCATTTGACAAAGGAGAAAGTGTTTTTGATGTAACGAAACGAGTCTGCATGGAAAATAGAATTCCGTTTGAATTTACATTGGCACCTGTATATAATACAGCTTATATAGAAGGCATTAATAATATTTATGAGTTTGACTGCGGCAGCACATCAGGCTGGCTGTACAAGGTGAACGGGGAATTTTTAAGCTATGGCTGTTCGGACTGTAAGCTGAAAGACGGTGATACGGTGGAATGGGTGTATACCTGCAATTTGGGAAAGGACGTTGGCAATGAATACAAGACAGAGTGAATTCGGAAGATTTCACCCGATAGTACAGTTTTTTTATTTTACATCAGTGATATTTTTTGCCATGTTTATCAGAGAGCCGCTTTTTTTGGGAATATCGTTGATAGTTTCAACAGGATATTCATTGTATCTGGGGCGGAAAACGACGTTGAAAGCCCTGTTGGCGTTTATTGTGCCGATGTTTTTTCTGATAGCGGCAATCAATCCGTTATTTAATCACGGCGGCGTGACGATATGGTTTTATCTGCCCGACGGGAATCCTTTTACAATGGAGTCGCTGATATATGGATTGGTGTCGGGAGGACTGTTTTCAAGTACCATGTTGTGGTGTGTGTGCCTGCGTTGTATCATGACTTCGGACAAAGTCATCTATCTGTTCGGCAGAATGGCTCCGAAATTAAGTCTGTTGATTTCCATGATACTGCGGTTTATTCCGAAACTGTCGGCACATTTCAAAGAGGTCAGGAACGCTCAGAAAAACATTGGCAGAGATATGACAGACGGCAGTTTCAAAACAAGGATTTCCAATGGCGTGAGAATCATTTCGGCTATGCTGCAATGGGTGATGGAAAATTCCGTTGATACGGCAAACTCTCTGGAAAGCAGAGGTTACGGCTTGCCGCACAGGACGGCATTTTCCTTATTTCGGTTTGAAAAGAGAGATTGTCTGATATTATTGATGATATCCTTGTGTGATATTGGCATATTGCGGGGATATTTTTCGGGGGAATTGGAATTTGATTATTTTCCGATGATAAGCGAGATACGGTTTCATGCCGTTTTGACGGCAATCTATGTGATATTGTGTGTTATGCCGCTGACAGTGGACATCATGGAGGACAGAAAATGGAAATATACAGAGTGGAAAACGTAACATTCCGTTATCCGACTGCTCAAAAAAATGCATTGGAAGAAATATCATTTTCGGTGGAAAACGGGGAATTCATTACCATATGCGGCTTGTCGGGAAGCGGAAAAAGTACGCTTTTGCGGCAGTTGAAAACGGTTTTACAGCCTTACGGAGAGCGGCACGGAACCATATTTTTTTCGGGAAAAAATCTGATGGAAACGGATTTCCGAACGCAGTCGGAAAAGATAGGTTTTGTGATGCAGTCGCCCGATAACCAGTCTGTCACGGATAAAGTGTGGCATGAATTGGCATTTGGCTTGGAAAGCCTTGGCATGCAAAATGAAGTGATACGCAGACGAACTGCCGAAACAGCGGAATTTTTCGGTATCTCGAAATGGTTTGATAAGAATGTGGACGAGCTTTCGGGAGGACAAAAGCAAATTTTAAATCTTGCGTCCGTGATGGTCATGCAGCCGGATGTTTTGATACTTGACGAACCGACAGCACAGCTTGATCCGATAGCTGCAGAAAATTTCATTTCCATGCTGGTGAAAATCAACAGGGAATTGGGAACAACCGTGATATTGAGTGAGCATAGCCTGAATGAAGTGTATGGGATAAGTGACAGGATCCTTGTGATGTCGGAGGGAAAAATCATTTCCGACACATCACCCGAAAGGACAGCAAAAATACTGTATGACAGGAAAAACACGGTTTTTGAAAGTCTGCCGTCAGTGGTGAAAGCATATCAGTACGCAGACGGTTCGGAGAATAGTCCGTTAAGTATCGGAGAGGGCAGAAAATGGCTTGCCAAATTCACGGAAAACAGGGATTTGAAAGCAATCGCCGTGAAAACATATCGGAAGCCCGACAGCAAACCTTGTGTGGAATTGAAAAATATATGGTTCCGCTATGGCAGAAACGAGCCCGATATATTAAAGGGAGTCAGCCTGAAAGTGTATGCAGGGGAGATATTGGCAATCATAGGAGGAAACGGTGCAGGCAAAAGTACCATGCTTTCCGTGATGTCGGGAATACTTTCAGCGAACAGGGGAAAAGTGTTTCGGAATGGGAAGGTGTCTGTATTGCCGCAGAATCCGCAGGCATTGTTTATCAAATCAACGGTGGAAGAAGATTTGCGGGAGATTGACGGAGAGATAGAAAATGTTGTGAATTTGTGCGGACTGGAAGATTTGTTAAGACAGCACCCGTATGACTTGTCAGGCGGTGAACAGCAGAAAGCGGCACTGGCAAAAGTGCTTTTAACAAAGCCGGAAATATTGCTGCTTGACGAGCCGACAAAAGGCTTGGACAGTGCCTATAAAAAGCAGTTGGCAGAGATATTGCGGGAGCTTGCCGAAAATGGGACAGCCATTGTACTGGTCAGCCATGATATAGAATTTTGTGCGGAACATTCCGACAGATGTGCCATGCTTTTCAACGGAGAGATCGTCAGCGAGGGAAGTCCGAAAGAATTTTTCGGTGCCAACGGGATTTATACAACGCCTGTCAGCAGAATGTCAAGAGGGATTGTGAATCATGCCGTGACATTGCAGGATATTTTGTATGCACTCGGAGTAACATTTTCCGAAATGCCGAAACCGCCCAAAAATGCAAAACAAATTGCAGTAAAAGAAAAGGAAGTTCCCCGAAAAAGTCTTTTGAAAAAAATATGGGGAATGGTGTCATTGATAACAGCCGTATTTTTCATGCTGGTGACAGCGGATATTGTCAGCATCGAATGTGATAAAATAATTGCTTATGGAGTAATGTTTGTTTCGGCAATTTTATTTATGATATGTTCAGGCGAGAAATCCGCAAAAATCCATATCATTCAAAAGGACAGAAATGTCAAAAAACTGCTTGTGTCAATGATCATCGTTTTGATAGCCGTACCTGTCACGATATTTTGCGGAGTGCATTTCTGGGACAATACAAAATACCTGTTTATTTCGCTTTTAATTATGCTGGAAAGTGTAGTGCCGTTTTATATCATGTTTGAAAGGAGAGCCGTACAGGCAAGAGAACTTGTTTTAATGGCAACAATATGTGCTTTGTGCGTGTCGGGGAGAGCGGTTCTGTATATGATACCCGAATTCAAGCCTGTCACGGCACTGGTGATTATATCGGGAGCGGCATTGGGCAGTGAGGCAGGCTTTCTGATAGGTTCGGTGACAATGCTCGTATCCAATATTTTTTTCGGACAGGGAGCATGGACACCTTTCCAGATGTTCACCATGGGCTTGATAGGCTTTTTGTCGGGACTGGTGTATCAAAGGGGAATCCTGCCGCAGAACAGGATATCTCTTGCGGTGTTTGGATTCACAGCGGCACTGGTGATATACGGGGGCATTATGAATCCTGCCACAATATTATTATCGGGGACGTCGCTCAATACAGGCACAGTTATTTCGGCATATTTGTTTGGATTGCCTGTAGATACCGTACACGCAGTAGCAACGGCACTGTTTTTATATATCGGGGCAGAGCCGATCATTGCCAAACTGGAAAGAATCAAATTAAAATACGGACTCATTTCAATGCACAATGATTGCAGATCAGAGAAATTTTGACGGGGGAAAGTTGAAACGGATTGACTTTTTAACGAAAAAAGTCGGAAAAAATATATGATTTTGTGCAGGATGTTATGTTATAATACATATAATAAACTTTCATATATCAGAGAGGTGATGTCCTGTAACAGTTCAGGGAGGTGATACCGATAGTTTGAATTGGAATGAAATGGGCTTTAGTGTGTGATTTTCTAATGAGGTGATACTTTATGATGCTGTATTCTAAAATATTAAATGTCTTGGCAAAAGTTAACTGGTTTGTATATTTGTGTTGTTTAATTTTAGAATATTTTTTTCTTCATATGCAAAATAAAGTTTTGTCATATATAACCAGTATAGGAATTTTATATTTTATCCTCAGTTTTCCGATAACAATCATTTTGATGTTGGTTTATTTGAAAAAATTAAGACCGAAGGATATGAAAGGCTCTTTGCTGGATTATATGAAATCTTTATTAAATTTTCATTTTCCTGAAAATATTATTATCATCGTTCTGCTTTGTCATTTTTTTTTGAGTGCAATAATATTTCAGATTGATGGCGTTTCTGCAGGATTTGGTTACATATGTTTTTTGTCTATAGGATTGATATACAACTTTTGTATTATCAATATGACTTATGTATATATAAACAAAAATTTACAGAGGTGATTAAGAATGTTGTTTGTATGCTATCCGAAATGCACGACCTGTCAGAAAGCCAAAAAATGGCTTGATGAGAATCATATCCGGTATGAACAGAGGGATATAAAGCAGAACAATCCGGGCTATGAGGAATTGAAGAAATGGATTGAAAAAAGCGGCTTTCCGATAAAGAAGTTTTTCAATACGAGCGGACTTTTATATAAGTCAATGGAATTGAAAGATAAGCTTTCCGAAATGACAGACGAGGAAAAATTGAAATTATTGGCAAGTGACGGAATGTTAGTAAAAAGACCACTGCTTGTCAGTGATAAAAAAGTATTGGTGGGCTTTAAAGAAAAAGAATGGGAATGTTTGAAAGATGAATGATTTTTTGCCGATTACAAAAGAAGATATGATAAAGCGAGGGTGGGACAGCGTAGATTTCACCTTTGTCATAGGGGATGCGTATGTTGACCATCCGTCATTCGGACCCGCCATTGTCAGCAGAGTGCTGGAAAGTGCAGGCTATAAAGTGGGAATCATTGCCCAGCCTGACTGGAAAAATCCTGAAAGTATCAATGTATTTGGGGAGCCGAGACTGGGATTTTTGATTTCGGCAGGCAATATGGATTCGATGGTGAATCACTATTCCGTGTCGAAAAAAAGACGTGCCAAAGATTTTTTTACTCCGGGCGGTGTGATGGGCAAAAGACCTGACCATGCAACGGTTGTCTACGGCAATCTCATCAGGCAGACTTATAAAAATAAGCCGATTGTGATTGGCGGCATTGAGGCGAGTCTGCGGAGAATGGCACATTATGATTACTGGGATGACTGTCTGAAAAGGTCGGTTTTGCTGGATTCACAGGCGGATATCCTTTCTTTCGGAATGGGAGAACATTCGATAGTGGAAATTGCGGACGCTTTGAATCAGAATATCCCTGTTGAGGAAATCACTTTCATCAAGGGGACGGTGTATAAAACAAAGAGCCTTGATAATATCTATGATTATATTGCATTGCCGTCGTATCAGGATTTGAAAGCGGATAAGCTGAATTATGCGAGAAGCTTTTATATCCAGTATACCAACACCGATCCGTTTTCGGGAAAAGTGCTTGTTGAGCCGTATGGGAACAATCTGTATGTTGTGCAGAATCCTATGGCAAAGCCTCTGACACAGGAGGAAATGGACAAAGTATATGCGTTGCCTTATATGAGAACCTATCATCCGTGTTATGAAAAAGACGGTGGAATTGATGCCATTAAAGAGGTTAAATTCAGTCTTATCAGTAACAGAGGATGCTTCGGAGGATGCAGTTTTTGTGCATTGACATTCCATCAGGGAAGAATCATTCAGACAAGAAGTCATCAGTCGATTATTGATGAAGCTAAAATGATTATCAAAGATCCCGAATTCAAAGGCTATATCCATGACGTGGGAGGACCGACAGCCAATTTCAGACATACTTCCTGCAAAAAACAACTGACAAAGGGAGTTTGTCCGAATAAGCAGTGTCTGTTTCCGAAGCCCTGCAAGAATCTGACGGTTGATCACACGGATTATTTGGAACTTCTGAGAAAACTGCGTTCTCTTGACGGAGTGAAAAAAGTATTTATCCGTTCGGGAATCCGATTTGACTATATTATGGCGGATCCTGATGATACGTTTTTTAAAGAAATGTGTCAGTATCATATCAGCGGACAGTTAAAAGTTGCCCCCGAGCATATTGCAGATGCCGTTTTGCAGAAATTGGGCAAGCCCGAAAACAGCGTATATAAAAGCTTCTGCAAGAAGTATGCGGAGATCAATAAAAAGCTGGGTAAACCACAGTATTTAGTACCGTATTTAATGTCATCGCACCCCGGTTCTACGCTGAAAGAGGCGATTGCATTGGCGGAGTATCTGAGAGATTTGGGATATATGCCCGAACAGGTACAGGATTTTTACCCGACACCTTCGACGATATCAACGTGTATGTATTATACAGGGGTTGACCCTCGCACAATGGAGAAAGTGTATGTTGCCCATAATCCGCATGAAAAGGCAATGCAAAGAGCTTTGATACAGTACAAGGATCCGAAAAATTATGATTTGGTGCATGAAGCGTTGGTAACGGCTCACAGAACGGATTTAATTGGCTTTGACAAAAAATGCCTTATCCGTCCGAGAAACACACATGATGTCAATGCCCGCAAGAAATCTGCCAAGCCTTTGACGGAAGCCGAGAAAAAGTATGGTATTTCGTTTGAGAAATATGACATGATACAGAATTCCAATAAAGGCGATAAAAAAGACGGAAAGCCGAAAAATAAAAAACGGAGATGATGATTATGGACAAAAAATTATTTGCCAATGGGATAATAAAATTTTTGTCGGGTATCGTCATAGTAGCATTGCCGTTGTTTTTGTCGGCAGGAAGTTTTGCCTATTGGAATGCATGGCTTTTTATGGGAATCCTGTTTATCCCGATGTTCACAGCAGGATTGATTTTAATGAAAAAAAATCCGTATCTGCTGGAAAGACGGCTTGATGTCAAAGAAAAACAGTCACAGCAGAAAACAGTTGTTGCATTGAGCGGAATCATGTTTCTTTCAGGGTTTATCGTTGCGGGATTGGATTACAGATTTCAGTGGATAAAATTGCCTGAATGGTTAGTGATAGTCGGTGCAGTTGTATTTCTGATTGCATACGGCTTGTATGCGGAAGTGCTCAGGGAAAATACCTATCTTTCAAGGACTATCGAAGTGCAGGAAAATCAGAAAGTCATTGATACAGGCTTATATGGAATTGTGCGGCACCCGATGTATGCAGTGACACTGATATTATTTTTGTCAATGCCGATTGTATTGGGTTCGGTAATATCTTTCATCATATTCTTGGCATATCCGTTTATCATAGCAGGCAGAATAAAGAATGAAGAAAAGGTGCTTGAAGAAGGGCTTGCAGGCTATAAAGAGTACAAGCAGAAAGTAAAATACAGATTAGTGCCGTTTATATGGTAAATACAGGAGGTAAAAAATGATGTGGACAGAAAAGACCAACCCGAATGACAGGTTTGAATGTGTGTACTCACAGGTAGGTCAATGCAGGGTACAGATTATCGTTGACAAGATGACAGGAGTGAATTACCTTGTTTCGGAAACAGGAGTCACACCGCTGTTGAATGCAGACGGAACCGTTGTGTCAACACAGCTGGAGGGTACATGGTAAAAAAATTGTAAATTGACAAAAGGCTGTTATTGGGATAGAATATGGATAGTATATTGAAACAGGAGTGTTTGAAAAATGGCTGATAATAGGAAAACTCCCTTGCCGAATGATATTGCGGCAAAGGCAGTCGTACTGATTTTTGCGGTAGCGTTGTCATTGGGTGTACCGCTTCTTGTCACTAACTTTCGTCCGGCTGTACCCGAAAATGAGCCTGTAACCAATGATTCGCAGATAGTTTCTGAGGTGTCGGAGCAATCTGAAAATACAGACGTTTCCGACAAGGAGGAAAGCAAGACTGAAATATCGGAAGTATCGGGCTATTATATGGCAGATATTTCACAGCTGGAAAATGTCGATTATTTCGCCAAGGGAACAATAGAACATATCTTTGACGGTACAATTAATAAGAAGGGCAATGCGACAGGCTATCATTATACGATGGTGCTTGACAGCAAAGGCAAAGTGATTGAAGGTACACGTTCCAAAGAGGATAAAAACGGTGTTTTCACGGGTAACGTGGAAGTGGACGGAGTAAAGAAAAACGGATTCAGTTCGTTTTATCCCGAAAGCTGGACACCGCAGCAGGTGGTAGATGCCATCAATACAGCGTATGATGAGGCAACAGCCAATCCCGATAATCCGAAAAATTCTCTTTGGATAGGTCACTATGGGGATATGGAGATCGATATGTATCTGGACAGCAGCAACAAGATAACGACGGCATATCCTGTCTATCAGAAGTGATTAAAAAACAAATTATTATGCATTGTGCATTGACAAAAGGTGGTGAGAGAAGATGCTGTGGATATGGCTGACAGTAATTATCGTGGCGTGTCTGTTGGAGTGGGCAACGCAGGTGCAGTTGATTTCAATATGGGCTGCATTGGGTGGTGTCGTAGCATTGATACTGGAGCTGGCGGGTGTCGGCAGGGAAATACAGATCATTGTGTTCTTTGCGGTAACGATAGCTGCAATTCTTCTGACAAGACCTATCGCCAAGAAAATGACAGGCTTTGCCAAAACTCCGACAAATGCAGATATGAATGTCGGAAAACAGGGATTTGTAACCAAAATCGTTGATGAAGAACAGGGCATTATGCGTGTCAAGGTTGACAACAGCGACTGGTCGGCAGTGACAGAAGATAAAATGGCATTGCCTGTAGGAACAGAAATTTCTGTAAAGGAAATTCAAGGTGTAAAACTGATAGTACAGCCGTTCAAGGACGTTGTACAGGTTTAAAAAATTTATTTGAAAAGAGGTTTTTAGTATGCCGGGTTGGTTAATAGCGTTAGTGATTGTGATGATTATCGTGATATTGATTGTCGTTGCCAATATCAAAGTTGTGCCGCAGGCAAATGCGTATGTGATCGAGCGTTTCGGTGTGTACTACAAGACATGGAATACAGGCCTGCACGTAAAAATTCCGTTTGTTGACAGAATCGCAAGACGTGTTTCTCTGAAAGAGCAGGTTGTGGATTTTGATCCGCAGTCGGTTATCACAAGAGATAACGTTTCCATGCAGATCGACACAGTGGTATATTTCCAGATTACAGACTCGAAGCTGTATACTTACGGTGTAGAACGTCCGATTATGGCCATCGAGACATTGTGTGCCACTACACTGAGAAATATTATCGGTGAACTGGAACTGGATAACACACTGACATCAAGAGATAAAATCAATGACAGAATCAGAGAAATCCTTGATGAAGCAACAGATGCATGGGGCATTAAGGTAAAGCGTGTGGAATTGAAAAACATTCTGCCTCCGAGAGAAATTCAGGTTGCGATGGAAAAACAGATGAAGGCGGAACGTGAAAGACGTGCAAAGATTCTGGATGCCGAGGGTGCAAAAACCAGCCAGATTCTCGTGGCAGAAGGTGAAAAGGAAGCCGCTATTCTTCGTGCAGAGGCTATCAAGGAAACAAAAATCCGTGAAGCACAGGGTGAAGCCGAGGCTATCTTTGTCGTACAGCAGGCTTATGCGGACAGCTTGAAAATGCTGAATGCAGCCGCTCCGACAGACAGAGTGATTGCTTTGAAGAGTCTGGAAGCATTCCAGAAAGTGGCTGACGGACGTGCCACAAAAATTATTATTCCGTCTGAAATACAGGGAATGGCAGGTCTGGCAACTGCATTGAAAGAGATGGTTGTAGACGGAGAGATAGACAAATCTCCGAAACAAAACCCGCAGCCGGCTGCACCGGTGCAGCCCCGTCGTCCGCATATCGACAATACGGGCAGCACACCGCCGCCTCCGAGTGTAACAAGAGCGGTTGATGCACAAAATGATTTGCGTTACCGTGCCCAGCAGATGCTCAACCAGAACGCTCCCAGACAATAAATGAAAAACGAGTGCACTGTCCCGACGGGCAGTGCACTTTTTGCCTTATTCAGCAGTATTTTGCTGTAAAAGTTTCTGCTTCTGATTCCAGAGCTTTTCGGAGAGGTCTACATAATAAGTGTGGGGATTTTCAAAACGCTTGACTTCTTCCCAGAGGGTGTCTAATTGTTGCTGACAGTGATTTTTGATTGTCTGAACATCGGGAAGTTCATAGCAGAGAGTACCTTTGTCAAAGATTTGTCTGCGGATTTTGACGGCTTTGAAATTGGTGAGGGTTTTGCGTTTCCAAGTGTGTTCGGGATCAAATATGGTGTAAGGCTTTGTATCGTCGATTTCTTCGTCAAAGAGTGTCAGGACATCGGCAATGGCTTTTCCTGTATCGTTGTCATAAAGGCGATAGAGATTTTTAAAGCAGGGGTTTGTAATTTTGGCGACATTTTCGCTGATTTTGATTTTAGGCGTTTCAATGCCGTCTTTGAAAATGGAAACAACTTTATAGACACCGCCGAATACAGGCTCGGAGCTTGCTGTAATAAGCCTTTCACCGACACCGAAACTGTCAATTTTCGCACCCTGACGAAGCATATCGGCAATGATATATTCATCAAGGGAATTGGAAGCACATATCTGACAATCGGGAAAGCCTGCATCATCAAGCATTTTTCTTGCTTTTTTGGAGAGATAGGTGATATCACCGCTGTCAATGCGGATACCTTTGGGACGGCAGCCCATCGGAACGAGAATTTCATTGAAAACTTTTATGGCATTGGGAATACCTGATTTGAGGACATTGTAAGTGTCAACAAGGAGAGTGCAGGCATGGGGATAGCGTTTGGCATAAGCGGCAAAAGCCTCATATTCGGTGTCAAAGGACTGAATCCAGCTGTGAGCCATAGTACCAAGGGCAGGCACATGAAAATCCCTGTCGGAGATGGTGCAGGCGGTACCGATACAGCCGCCAATATATGCCGCTCTCGCTCCGAAAACGGCTCCGTCATAGCTGTGGGCACGTCTGGAGCCGAACTCCATGACACCACGTCCGTCAGCCGCACGGACAATTCTGTTGGATTTAGTGGCGATAAGGCTTTGATGATTGATGGTCAGCAGAATCATGGTTTCGATAAGCTGAGCCTGAATAATGGGACCTCTGACCGTCACAATGGGTTCGTTGGGGAAAATAGGTGTACCTTCCTCGACAGCCCATACATCACAGGCAAATTTGAAATTGCGGAGATAATCAAGGAACGGTTCACTGAAAATCTTTTTGGTACGGAGGAAAACAATATCTTCGTCGGTAAAAGTAAGGCTTTTGAGATATTCGACAGCCTGTTCCAAGCCTGCCATGATGGCAAAGCCGCCTTTGTCGGGGTTTCTTCTGTAGAACATATCAAAAGTAGCGGTAATATCTTTCATGCCGTTTTCAAAGTAGCCTCCGGCCATTGTCAGTTCATAAAAGTCTGTCAGCATGGTAAGATTGATTTTATTGTAAGCCATAGGAAAAACTCCTTTTCATATTTTATTGTAGTGTTCTTTTGTAAAAGTTGCAGTACTTTCGGTGTAGTCGCTGCACAGACGGAAACGCATGGCAGCGAACCAGTTGCCGAATTTTTGTTCAATTTCAGGCAGGTTATCGGGGAAAGCGTCAAATTCCTCTTTGGAGATTTTAAAGAACTCCATGTAGCCGTTGCCTGCACTCGAACCGAACTGATAATGAGAAACAGCATACATATTTTCATCAAAACAGCCGACACTCCAGTAATCTTTACTTTTTACGCTTTTGAAATCCTTGTAGGAATAGGTATTTTTTTCAGGCATAGTAAACAACTCCTTTATAAAATAATTTTGTGATAATCTTCCTGTGTAAAAGTCCATCTGGTATAGTCATCCACTAAATGGTACTTTTTGAAATCCCTGCGGAATTTTCCAAGAAGTTCATCTTCATTTTTCGGAAAATCATTTAATTCCTGTTCGGAGATTTTGCAGAATGATATAATGTCATTTCCACGGGGAAAACCCGGAATAATTTCACGAAGTGCATATAATTTCTTTTCTTTTTCACCGAAGTAGCCGACAGTGGAGTGTTTTCCGCCTTTGCAGTTGGTAAAATCCCTGCGGCAATGGTAGTATCTGACATTTGTATCAATACTGTCAAATTTTTCTTTTGTAAAGGTATTGACTTCCCGTAATCCTGTAGGTGTATCGGGATAATTGCTTTTTTTGAAATCGTTGCATAGCAGGTAATCGCCGATTCCGCAGACATTGTTTTTTAAATGGTCAAAGTTATCGGGGAACTGATTGAAATCCGATTTGGAAATTTTGTAAAAATCATGGTAGTGTATGGGATAATTGGAATATTTGCTTTGTCTTACCGCATAGACATCAAAATCGAAATAACCGACAGCAAGGTTTTGATGTTCCTTTACGTTGACAAAATCATCACATGAATAGGTTTCAGCCGACATAGTGATATACCTCAATTCCGTTGGTATGCATGATATAGAGAGCCATGATTTCGGCAAGTTCGGGCTCATGGTTGGGCAAAGTGCAGGTTGCCGTCAGGTCATAGGGGATAATCACACGGCAGGAAATATTTCTTCTGTTGAAGTCGGCTTTGAGAGTGAGAGCAAACTGTATCACACACATATCGGTGCAGTCACCTGTAATGATGAAAGTATCCTTGCCCGAATTCTTGATAAAATCAGCAACTTGTGGTTCCAGATAGCCGTTGGTGGAGTTTTTGCCAAAGACGGTGATAGTTTTGTCAGCGTTGGCAATTTCATCTGTCAGAGCACTTTCGGTTGTACCTTTTAGGCAGTGGACAGGATAAGTGGAAAACTCTGTACTTTCGTTTGAGTGTTCATCGGCAAGGGCGATTGTCTGAATGTGATTGTGTTTGCAGAATTTTGTAAAATCTGCCACACGGCCATTGATGGAGAGGACTTCTTTGCTTGACAGAGCCCCTTCTTTGACAAAGCCGTTTATCATATCGACAATGACATGAAGTGTATTTTGTGCATTGATTTCGTCAAGACTGATGTTAGGCAGAGCATGAAACCATTCATACACGCCTTCAAAGCTGTTTATGAGATTCCGAAAATTTTGGTTGTGCTTCATACGAATCCGTCTCCTTTGATAAAATTAAAATGATATTATCATGTTGATATTATTATACTACAGCTTTTTGAAAAATGCAATAGGCAAAATGAAATTTTTTCAAAAAATAACCTGTATGATATGTCCGAAAAAATGTACCGACAGGACAGGAAAAACAGGGCATCCTGTTGAATGATAATTTTATATTTTTCACAAAGTTCAACAGAAATATTCTTGCATTATTGCCATTGTTATTTATCAGCAGATAATTTATAATTTGAGTAGTGTCGAAAAAAAGGCATATATTAAGGGTAAAGAGGTGTAATTTTGCATGAGATTGCGTAAGCAGGCACTTGGCTCAAGGAACCTGATCGGAACGAGAGTGGAGGAGGCTCGCAAGAAAAAGGGTATGAAACAAAAGGAACTGCTCGCACAGCTTCAGGTCAACGGTGTGGATATGAACGCATCGGGCTTGTCCAAGCTGGAAGGACAGATAAGATATGTTACTGATGTGGAATTGGTAGCTTTAGCCGATATATTGGAAGTGTCGGTAGATTATCTCTTGGGAAGAGACAGCAAAAAGTGATCAAAAAAGCAGTTCCCTTTTATCGTAATGATGAAAGGGAACTTTTTGTAGAAATAATGAAGTATATTTTATACGGAGGTTATAGAAATGAAGAAGTTTCAAAAAATACCGGCAGTATTTCTGTTGATATTGGCAGTGGCAGTTTTGCAAATGTTTCGGTTTTGCCGAATGTCAGCACAGTTGTATCAGCCGCTGAAACTTACGGTGCTTTTGAATATGAGGTGCTTGACGATGGTACGGTAAGTATTACAAAATATACAGGTAGTGCGTCAAGTGTGGATATTCCGAGTGAAATAGATGGAAAAAGCGTGACGGAAATCAAAGAGGGTGCCTTTAGGGAATGTACGGACTTGATAAGTGTAACGATCCCCGACAGCGTGACGGAAATAGGAGGAAATGCCTTTTACGGCTGTACAGGTCTGACAAGTGTAACGATCGGTAACAGCGTGACGGAAATAGGATGGGATGCCTTTTACGGCTGCACGGGCTTGACGAGTGTAACGATTCCCGACAGCGTGACGGAAATGGCACGGAATGCCTTTTATAGTTGCACAGGCTTGACAAGTGTAACGATCGGTAACAGTGTGACGGAAATAGGAGATAATGCCTTTTCCGGTTTCACAGGTCTGACAAGTGTGACGATCGGTAACAGCGTGAAGGAAATAGGCCAAAATGCCTTTTACGGCTGTACAGGTCTGACAAGTGTAGCGATTGGTAACAGCGTGACGGAAATAGAAAAGGGTGCCTTTTCCGGCTGCAAAAGCTTGACAAGTGTAACGATTCCCGACAGCGTAACGAAAATAGGATGGAATGCCTTTTCCGGCTGTACGGGCTTGACAAATGTAGCGATTGGCAACAGCGTGACGGAAATAGA
Source organism: Ruminococcaceae bacterium UBA2857 (assembly GCA_002350705.1). GTDB lineage: Bacteria > Bacillota > Clostridia > Oscillospirales > Acutalibacteraceae > UBA1213. The sequence goes on along the minus strand of DEFH01000064.1, from coordinate 1,446 downwards.
AGAGGGTGCCTTTTCCGGCTGCAAAAGCTTGACAAGTATAACAATCCCTCACAGTGTGACGTTAATAGGAAATTATGCTTTTTCCGATTGCACCGGCTTGACCGATATATATTTTTCAGGCAGTGAAAGCGAATGGAGCAAGGTGAAGATCCGTAATTTTAACGTACCTTTGACCTATGCCACGATACATTATGATTCCGAAATATCCGAAGCATCGGTTGAACAAAGCAAAAATATCACTGAAAGCAAAGCGGAATCTGAAAACAGCGAAGATACCGCAGAAAAGAAAAATACCGATACCGGTATAAATACAACAATGATAGTGACAATTGTTGTATTATTGGTAGTTTTTGGCATAGGTATTGCGGTAATCGTCATGCTTGTCCTCAAACAGAAAAAGTAACAGAAAAAACCACCTGGGAAAGCGGAATTTTCTTAGGTGGTTTGCTTATATGCTCAATTTTGTGAAACAGGCTTTGTATCGGATTTTTTTTGATTGAGGGAGTTGTTCATTCTGACAAACATATTGGAAAGGGGCTTGTAGATGAGCATGGTGACAATGGCATCAATGATACCCTTGGCAAAGGTGAACGGCAGATTGAAAATCAAAAGGGATTTGATGAGCGTATCGGAGAAAGGAAGAAGAGCCTTGTACATACCAATAATTTTATTCATATCGCCGCCGAACCACATCTGAGAGTAGGCAGGATATACAATTACCAGATTGAGCACCACGCTGGCGGCAGCCATAGCCAAAGCACCTGACAGACAAGCAATCAAGGCGATTTTTTTGGTTTTCCTGTGCTTGTAGATGATGCCTGCTGTAAACGCAAAAACGGCTCCCATGAGGAAATTGGCAAGCTCACCGACACCGGCGGAGCTTCCGAAAGGAAGATGCAAAAGGTTTTTAATCAGGCAGATGATGACACCGTACAGCGGTCCGATGACAAAAGCCCCGATCAGTTCGGGAATGTCGGAGAAGTCCAGCTTGAGAAAAGACGGAACAATGGGAATGGACACTTCCACATACTGCAAGGCAAAGGCGACGGCAGTCAGCATACCTGTGATTGCCATTTTGGCGGTTTTGTTTTTGTCTCTGGAAGAAACGGTTTGATTTGTCATAGAAAAGACCTCCAAAAAATTTTTTCGGCTGTCATCAAAAAAGCCCTCGCAGAGAAATTCTGCAAGGGCGGGAGTTACGGGTTTTATATGGCGGCAAAATGCGGCATATAAGACAGTATCTTCTTTCATCCGGACTATACCGTCGGCATTGGAATCTCACCAATTCAGCGAAGGAAAAACCTTGCTCGTGGGCTTTACCACCGGTGGGGACTTGCACCCCGCCCCGAAGACAGCACATATTGAATTCGACGTTATTATAACACTTGTTACAGGATATGTCAATAGGTAATTTTCAGTTCGGCAGGGCAACCGCACGAAAGAATC
>DEFH01000040.1 GCA_002350705.1 Ruminococcaceae bacterium UBA2857 | reverse complement strand
AAACTTGGAAACTGGTGTATGATAATATAAATTTATCAATATTTGGGAGGTATTGCCTATGCAAATAAAAACAAGTGCCATTATACTGGCCGGCGGTGAGGGCAAAAGAATGAACTCCAAACGCCCCAAAGCAATGGCGGAAGTCCTTTTCAAACCCATGATTCAATGGGTAATAGATGCCGCAAAAAAAGCCGGCATTGAAGATATATGCATCGTTACGGGAAGCAAACACGAAGTAATAGAAGATTATCTGCAGACCCTTCCCTTTGCCGTTGAAAAGGTCTTTCAGTCCGAAAGACTCGGCACAGGTCACGCTGTCATGATGGCGAAAGATTTCCTTGCCAAACACAGCGGAAGTGATGTGTTAGTGCTCAACGGTGATGCTCCTTTTATCAATGCCGACACTATCCGGGAAGCTTTTGCGACACACAACTCCTCTGCCGAAAAAGGCTGTACGGTAATCTCTGCCGAAGTGGACAACCCTACAGGCTATGGAAGAATTGTCCATGAAACTGCCGACCATGATATGCTCAAAGCAATCGTTGAGGAAAAGGAAGCTACAGACGAAATCAGAAAAATCAAAGAAGTCAATTCGGGTGCTTACTGGTTTGAAGTGAATGCACTGCTCGACGCTCTGCAAAAGGTGCAGAAAAGCGAAAAAACCGGAGAATACTATCTGACCGATACCGTTGCCATTATCAAACACACAGGAAAAAATGTTCTTGCTTACAAAGCCAAAAATGCTGATTCTGTTTTAGGTGCCAACGATTGTGTACAGTTGGCTCAGCTGAACGAAATCGCCCGAAAAAGAATTCTGGAAAAGCATATGAAAAACGGTGTGAGTATTCCCTGTACGGATGGCGTTATCATTGGTACAGACGTCACCATTCAGCCTGACACCGTGATTCTGCCGTCAACGGTGATTCGCGGCAAAACGGCCATCGGCTCTTTCTGTGAAATCGGTCCTGCCGTCCTGATCGAAAACGGTACGGTCTCTGACGGTCAGCATATCCATCCTCTTTCCACCAAAAACCAAATTCTGTAAAATTTTTATTGTGCATTATGAATTATAATTGATTCATTTGAAGAAAATTTTACATAAAAGATACAATTCTTTTAAAAATTCGCCTCTTCCTTGGCTAAAAACTTGATTTTTCGACAAATAGGTATTAAAATAGAAGAGAAAGGTTGCCTAAAATTAAAAATTGGGGGAGTTTTACAATGAATTTTCACGGCAAGGATATTAAAATCTTTACCTGTAATTCCAACAGAGCGGTTGCTGAACAGATCGCTCAGGCTTTGGGATTACCTGTCGGTCAGTCAGAAGTAACACATTTTAGTGACGGTGAAGTTGCAGTCTCTCTGCATGAGTCTGTCAGAGGCTCCGAATGTTTTATCGTTCAGTCAACCAGCACTCCTGTGAATGACAACATCATGGAACTGCTTATCATGATTGATGCCATGAAACGTGCTTCCGCTGCAAGAATTACGGCTGTTGTTCCGTACTTCGGCTATGCCCGTCAGGACAGAAAGGCTAAGGCAAGAGATCCGATTTCTGCCAAGCTCGTTGCCGATCTTATCACAACCGCAGGTGCCGACCGTGTTCTGACAATGGATCTTCATGCCGCTCAGATACAGGGCTTCTTCAATATCCCTGTGGATCATCTGGTAGGTGCTCCGATTCTTGCCAACTACTTCAAGAAAAAAATCGGTGACAATGCAGATGATTATGTGGTTGTATCACCTGACCTCGGCTCCGTTACCAGAGCAAGAAACTTTGCTGCAAGACTTGGCTGCACGATTGCTATTATTGACAAACGCCGCCCCAAACCGAATGTATGCGAAGTTATGAGTATTATCGGTGAAGTAAAAGGCAAAAAAGTAATCCTCGTTGATGATATGATTGACACAGCAGGTACACTCTGCAACGCTGCACAGGCTGTTGTTGAAATGGGCGGTGCTACAGAGGTTTATGCCGGTGCTACTCATGCCGTACTTTCCGGCCCCGCTATCGAGAGACTGAAAAACAGCGTTATCAAAGAGGTTGTTCTCCTTGATACCATCAGTCTGCCGGAAGAAAAGAAACTGGATAAATTTACAACTCTCCCTGTTGCTCCTGTATTCGCAGAGGCTATCGAGAGAATCTATGAAGACAAACCCGTTTCATCCATATTCGTGAATGCCTGATAAATCAATCCTGTCGCAGATCGGTCAGTTTTTGCCGGTCTGCGATTTTTGATTGTAATCCGCACTATCATATGATATAATATCATCAAAGGAAGGGAGTCCCATGAAGTTACCCTTCAGAAATGATTTTCCTCCAAGAAATGACGTTGTTTTTTCCATCATGTTCGGAGACATGACTCTGTTTTCCGTACTGCTGAAATGTGTAACAGGTCATGAACTGAAAACAAAAGAAATCATATCACAGGCCTGTGTTTTGCCCGATAACGTAGAACACAATTATATCCGTTTCGATACCTTCGCCAAAGATGAAAACGGAACAATTTACAGTATTGACCTGCAAAATACCTACAGCGAAACACTCATTAAAAACCGTACCATTTACTATGCCTGTCGTGCCGTTGCAGGACAGACTGTCAACAAAGGAAATTATGACCAACTGAATAAAGTGGTAATTTCTTTTATCATGACATGCAAAAAGAACGCCTTGCCAACAGAAGTCATTCGTCTGTACAATCAAAACCATGAAATTTACTCTGACCTGTTTACACTGTATAATGTCTATACGCCTGCTGTGAATCAGTCAGAGAAAGCCAACAGAGAACTCAAAATTTTTTCCGAGTTTTTCTCTGTCAAAAACGAGGAACAAATGGGTAATTTTATTGATAGGTATGCAGAAGATCTCTTGGGCAAAAGATTGATTGTACTATACAGTCAGGTAATTGGCAGAAAAGATTTGAATATCATTCAGGAAGGAGAGTATTTTGATATGAAAATTTCAGAGCAGGATATTATAGAAGCCAAAATGGAAGCCAGAGCTGCAGGGCTCAGTGAAGGCCGTGCGGAAGGTATTCTTTCCACACTGATTGGTCTGGTAAAAAAAGGAATCATTACTTTGGCTCAGGCGGCAGAGGAAGCCAACATGACCGTATCGGAATTTGAAAGCAAAGCCGGATTAAAAGCATAAGCCGTAACAAAACAGCAGATCAGACAAATGAAACTGATCTGCTGTTTTGTTATGATACCGGCTCAAACGGTTTGATAAACATCAGTATCAAAACCGCCAAAAGCCCTATCCCACAAAAAATAACCGATACTTCTCCCAACAAATGTGTCAGAAATGCACTGATAATCGCTCCTATAATAAAAAATAAATTGATGGCAGTATATTTGACAGCGTTTTTCAACGCTTTTTTGTCTTTGCTTTCCGTGTAATGCACCAGACATTCTGCGGCACTTCTCATATTGCCTGTGCACATGGTCGTGGCACAAACAATGCCGTGAATTTTCCGGAAACTCTGTACCTGAAGTGAGCAGACAAATGAAATCAATATATTCACTATCATGTCACAGGTTTTAAAGCCTTTCTCCCCGTTAGGCATCAATGATACCACAATCACAATCAAAAGCTCTATCAGCATAATAATCTGCCGCCAGTGAAGATGTTTGCTGTTACCGATTTTCCTGACATACTCCGATACAAATATGCCCAATACAAATGCTACAATCGGAATAAAATAGGTCAGTGCTTTGAGAAAGTCTCCCTCCATCAGCCGCACTCCCAAAAGTACGATATTTCCTGTCTGTGCATTCGCAAAAACTCCCCCTCTGGCAATATAGGTATACGCATCAAAATAGCCTCCCACTACTGACAGAATCGCTCCTGTCAGAAATGCTTCCGACATCTGTTCCTTTGTACGATAGGATTTCAATTTTTTCCGCCTCTTTCAAATGACTCTGTACAAAAAATGCAGGGCAGTCAAACTGTCCTGCATTCGTATATTAATCTACTTTCGGAAGTCTGTCAAAGCCTTTCTGCAATTCCTCGTCAGTCGGAATATAATCTGTCATTTTTCCTTCATGGAATGCACTGTAGGCTGTCATATCAAAATAACCTGTACCTGTCAGACCAAACAGGATGGTCTTTTGTTCGCCTGTTTCCTTGCATTTGAGAGCTTCGTCAATAGCTCCTCTGATAGCATGAGAGGATTCCGGTGCCGGCAGGATTGTCTCTACTCTTGCAAAAAGTGTTGCCGCTTCAAATACCTTTGTCTGCTCGTATGAAACCGCCTCCATATAGCCGTCATGGTACAATTTGGACAGAATCGGGGACATTCCGTGATAACGCAGTCCGCCCGCATGGTTGGCTGACGGAATAAAGTCACAGCCCAATGTATACATTTTCGCCATTGGTGTTACCTTGCCTGTATCGCAGAAGTCATAGGCATACTTGCCTCTTGTCAGTGACGGGCATGATGCAGGTTCTACAGCTACAAATCTTGTTTTCTTGCCGTCTACAAGCTTGTCACGCATGAACGGTGCAATCAGACCTCCCAGATTGGATCCGCCTCCCGCACAGCCGACAACAACATCCGGATATTCACCCAGAATCTCCATTGCTTTCTTTGCTTCCAGACCGATAACAGACTGGTGCAGCAATACCTGATTCAATACGGAACCCAATACATAACGGCATCCATCAGTAGTGGTTGCCTTTTCGACTGCCTCAGAAATCGCACAGCCGAGGCTGCCTGTGGTATCAGGGTTTTCCGCAAGGATTTTTCTGCCGACGGCAGTCGTATCGGACGGACTCGGAATCACATTGGCATCAAATGTCTGCATAACTGCCTTTCTGTAAGGCTTCTGCATAAAGGAACATTTTACCATATACACTGTCAGCGGCAGATGGAAGTAAGCACACGCCTCTGACAAAGCCGTTCCCCACTGTCCGGCACCCGTCTCGGTCGTAACAGATGTCAGTCCCTGTTTTTTTGCATAGTATGCCTGTGCGATAGCGGAATTCAGCTTGTGGCTGCCTGATGTATTATTACCCTCAAATTTGTAATAAATTTTAGCAGGTGTACCGAGCTCTTTTTCCAGATTGTAGGCACGAATCAGCGGTGACGGACGATAGATTTTATACATTTCCTGAATCTCTTCGGGAATGTCAACATATCGTGTTTCACTGTCCATTTCCTGATGAGCAAGCTCTTTACAGAAGATGGGATACAAATCCTCTTCTTTGAGAGGCTGCAATGTAGCAGGATTCAGCAGGGGGGCAGGTTGTTCTTTCATATCCGCACGAAGATTATACCATTGTGTCGGCATCTGTTCCTCGGTCAGATAAAATCTGTAAGGTATTTTAGCCATTTTTCATATCTCCTTTGATATTACTATTTACTTTTCTATTATATTTTACCAGTGACCTGTTGTCAAGTGACACATAGTTACAATATATCTTTTTTACCATTATTTTTTGCCGAATGTCAGGTGCACAAAGTTGAGCAGTGCAATCACGCCTACAATAACGGCACTTCCGCCCATCACAATGATCACCAATGCCAGAATAGAGTCATTTTCCATTGCTCTCAGAAACAGTCCTGCTATGGTAAACGGTATGCCTGCTGCCAACGGGATAATAAAAGAGGAACGCTTATATTTGATTTCTTCTTCGGTATCGGTATCGCTTTCATCATCTCTGACTTTTTTGTTTCGTTTAAACTGCACAATTTTATAAATGCCTATTGTCAGAAACGGCACAGACAAAAAGATGATCATCACTCCACGATACAGCATCGTTTTCGTCCATATCATCGTCGGATCTTCTTCGCTGACATAGATTTTCAATATATCTCCTTTCTGCCACGAGCCCTCATACTGGCGGAGTGTGATATTTTCATAGATTTTCCCGTTATACTGATAGGTCACAACAGTAGTGGGAGCTGACGATATTTCAGAGCTTTCCGCATCCTGAAAGCCTGTAATCGTTGCCATGCATACTGCGGCCTTATCAGGCAGACGGCTGTTGGCAATCTGAACAATCGTTCCCGCACTCAGAAGAATGGTTCCGATAATCAGCAGAATAATGCTTCCTCTCATCCCGATTCTTTCCAGTGAAAGTTTCCTTTTCATCTCAATAATTCTCCTTTAATCATCTATCTCCTGTTCCTCAGCCTCAAATGCCTCCGCATAAATGGTAATCGTACGGCATATTTCATCATAGGTGCTGTCATAGTCATAGGTACCGATCCCCTGTGACTCCACAAATTCCTGTATCCAGTCATTGATATACTGATTAGCCCTGTTCAGACCTGCCGGATTTTCAAACTTGACAGAAATATGATCCAGCTTTCCATCAATAAAATAATTTTCCATAATTTCTGTCAGACGTTCCTGTATATCTTCATCTGCACAGATATACAGGCCGTTCATTTTATGATAATTTGCCTTGTCGCTCTTGCACTCCGGCAAGCCGAATTCTCTGTAAAAACCATAAACTTCATGCGTTTCATCATTAAATGTGTCATCTACGTTGAAGTAACCGTAATTGGGATATGTCTTTTCATCTTCATTGCCTGTTTCACGGATATTGTCAATTGTCAGGTCTAATTGATAGTATCTGCCGTTGATTTTTACGATATTCCAGGAATGACCGGAATACAGTGCTGCCGTTTCCCATTTCGGCGTGCCGGAAACGCACATACACTCGATATCCAGTTCTCTCATACACCACAGGAATGACTTGGATATGCCCTCACAGCGTCCGATATGATTGATCAATGTGCCGTATACCGTACCGGAATACTTTTCCGTGTCGTCATACACACAGGTATTGAAAATCATATCATAAACATATTTTTCCTTTTCCACATCGCTCTCATTGCCGATATCTGCTTTCAAGTTCTCAAAAAATACATACAGTTCATCTGTATATTCCCGATACTCTTCCCTGTCCATATTATACGTAAAGCCCACGCCTGACACCGTTTTACAGCTGTCATCCGCATATATCGGAGAATAGTCTCCGTTGAGCTGTATCAGTTCCGGACAGTCATAGTTCAGCAAAAACATCAGGCTGTCCAGCAAATCCGAAGCAATGATCTCATTGAATGTCACACTTTCCTCAAAATTCTGTACCGCATCATACATCTGCAGAAAAACCATCGCAGAAGTATCATCCAGTCTCTTTACAAAATATTTTTTGTTCATCTCATAGACAATGGATTCATCCGGTACCTTTTCCGGTGTCTGAGACACTTCTTTCGACACTTCTTTGCTGGATTCCTGAGAACTTTCCGTCTGTGACGGCTGTGAGCTTTCGTCATCGCTTACTGTTTCTGACGGTTCGCTCGACTCATGCAGGGAGCTTTCCGGTTCGTCTGAACTGCCGGAAGCAATACTCTGAGAAGCTCGTGAAGATATTTCGCTTGCAGAACGGCTGTTCTGATGATTGGAATTATCTCCCTGTTCATTTATATCGCTTTGCGTTGTCTGAACAACTTCCGATACGGCAGAATTCTGTGCGTCATGATACATACAGCCTGTACAGCAAAGTATCATACCGATTGTCACTATAACGATTTTTGATAACCTTTTCATTCCATGCAGCTCCTTTTACAAAAGATGTTCATCAGGCTCTTCATAACCCTTGTATGGTTCAAATTTCTCCGCATACGACTGCGGCTGCGTTCCGGGAGCGTAAAATTCCTGTGCCGGCGGCTGCCCGTCTGTACTGTCATCATATCCCATATAAGGAGCTGTCGGATCATAGAAAGAATCCATTACACCCTGATTTTCATCATAAATCTGATTATAGTCAATCCGATCGGAAAAAGGTGCTGCATCAAGATTTATCTTTCCTGTGCCGTCATAGCTGCCATAGCCTTCCTTGACATTTTCCAGATCACTGAGTTCTGCATTTTTCCTGTCCACTTCTTTCTTGATTCTCTGCAAATTGGAACGTCTGACCGCCAAAGCGAATCCGAATATACTGAATATGCCCAATGCCGCAAAAAAGATATAAAGCAATGAGTGATACTGCACAGGCGGATCATCTACCACGGAACATATATTCGGTTGTGTCTCATCATACTCGATATACAGACGGTCTCCTGTATTCACGGCAAAGGGCACGTTATAGACAAATACATTGGTATATTCCGTACCGTCCTCCGTACTGAAATCAACGGTAACAGTATAATATTCTTTCACCTCTCCCTTTGCAGCGGGCACCGTATAGGATGAAGCGATGGATGTTACTGTTCCGTAAGTACGGGGATCGGTTGTATCGGGAGTATTCCTGACTTTATCGTCACGGACAGTCAGCACGATTCCTACAAAACTCATCATAAAAAGCAATGCAAATATCAATATCTGACTGAGCGGTTCGGACAGCTTTTCTTTTATATTTCCCAAACATTTTCTCTCCTTTGCAAACATATTTTTGATTATTATATATCATATAACATTTTAACAAAAATTTCAACATTTTATCTGCACAAAAATATCGGCTAAGCACTCTTGTTAGCCGATAGGATGTCTATGCGGAAATCAATTCTGTAATGGGTGCTATGTGATAACCCATTTCTTCCCATTTTGTCAGAAGTTCATCTAAAATATCACTGTTTGTCTGAGAGGTGCTGTGCAGCAGGACAACGGCTCCGTTATGGATACGGGGCAGCAGCTTGTCAAAAGCCTGTTCTTTGGTCGGCTGATTATCATTGTACCAGTCCACATACGCAAGACTCCAGAAAATTGTCGCATAGCCCATCTCTTTTGCCATTTTCAGATTTTCTTCACTGAATTTTCCCTGCGGGGGGCGGTAAAGTTTCAGCATTTCCTTTCCGGTGGTATCTTTGTACAGCTTTTCGAGACCGGAAATTTCTTTTTGAAAGGATGTCATATCCGAAATAGATGACATATCAGGGTGCGTCATGGTATGATTGCCCACAATATGCCCCTCGCTGACCATGCGTTTCACCAGTTCCGGAGCCGTCTGAATAAAATTTCCCACGAGAAAAAACGTTGCCTGCACATGATGTTTTTTCAGAACGTCCAGAATATGTGCCGTATAGCCGTTTTCATAGCCTGCATCAAACGTCAGATAGATTTTCTTCTGTGAGGTATCTCCCACGTAATAAGCATTGGATTCTTTAAGTTTGGCGGCTGAAGCGTTGCCTGTGGGAATACCGTCCGAGGAATTGAAACTCAATCCCCAGTTGACATCTGTACTCGTCATCACGGCTTGATGAGACGATATGCCTGAAATGACCAGTGCTGTCATACACAACACCAGCACCGCTGATATGGCTGTCACAAGCGTTTTTCTTTTCAATACAAAATACATTCTCCGACACCCCGTTCTCTGTGCAAAACTGAATCACCATTATGATATGACACTCCTGCAAAAATTATGACTTCCACGAGACACTTAACGCATTGATTCTCGAATAATATTCGTCTGTCTTTTCTGCCGCCACCGAAAGCATATATTCAAAAATGGAATCGTTGATAAAGGAATTGTAAAAACTGGATGTCATTTTGAAATACACGCCCATACCTTTTGCGTCAAAACAAAAATGACCGTCCGACAGGGAATCATTGATCACACACAAGGCAAATGCCAGATCCGAAGCGTTCTCCCATGAGGCAATGATATTCATGGGGGCATACAGTGATATGAGCATTTTCGGAGGCTCTATCACAAAAATCAATTTCAATTCCGTTTCTTTTCCGCTGACACAGCACTTCACACATAAATTTTTTTCGTCACATTCATGCAGAATGTCATTTCTTTCCAGCACTCTGCATAAAGTCTGATATGCCTTTTTGGATTTTGCCGCTGTTACTGTCAACCGTACTCTTCTCCCTCCTGCGTAGTTTTCTCACACTATTTATACCACTTCCCGAATGATTTTTACAACGAATTTTGTCTGTATCACAATGGATTTTATTTTTTTACAGATTTGCAATTTGTCGGTTTCAGTCTTGTAACCATTGTTAAAATAGACTGTATTTCATGGTATCGTGTGTAAAAAAATCGTATCATCTTCACCAATATTACAAAATTGTAATATTTAGGCTTGACAAATGGCTCAAAATCCTTTAAGATATGTCTTGCGGCTTACGAAAGAGAGAAACCGATAGAAAAATTGGCTGCAGCACAGGTGATGATTTCACCAATTTTAAGGAGGATATTTTCAAATGAAAAATTTTAGTAAATTACTTTTTGTTGTGTCTGCCGGTATGATTGTATGTGTGGTTCCCGCTTATTCGGCTTCGGCTTATGATACCGATACCGTTTTTACAACTGATTATCTGAGAGTAAGAGAGGCTCCCGGTCTCGATGCAAATATTGTTGACGTAGCTGCTCCCGGTACTGCTGTCGAGCAGATCACCGTACTTGACAGCGGCTGGAGCAAGGTATTTTATGACGGCGGTGTATACTATATGCACTCCGATTATCTTACGGATGCCGCTGAAGAAGATGATGTCTATGAAGAAGACACGGCTGATGTCTTTAACAGTGATTACGATGCAGACAGCTATGTTGATGATATTATCGCTGCCAGTGATTTTTACTTTGACGGTGTAGAGTTCTGGGGTGATTACAGATGGACTTATTACAGTGAGCAGGTTCTCCCCGGCGGCGGTCTGGACATTCCCGGCAGACATACCGATGAAAACGGCTATGTATGCGATGCTTATGACAATATCTGTCTTGCCAGTGACTTCCTTGAAAAAGGCACTGTCGTTGCCACACCTTTCGGTAAAAACGGCAGAGTGTATGACTGCGGCTGCGGCGACAACATCACACTCGATGTATATGTCAACTGGTAATGATTGATGCATTGTTATAGGGCTTTGCCCCAAACCCCACAAGGGCTCCTCGCCCTTGACTTCGGCAGGAACTAAAATCCCTGCACCCAATGTTTACATATCAAAAGCACTGTCATCTGACGACAGTGCTTTCTTTTTATGCTCCGCAGCAAAAACGGCACACAGACTTTTTTAGGTCTGTGTGCCGTTTTTGATTATGAAAGAAGTGTTATAAACTTAGTTCAGTTCATCAACCAGCTTCTGGAGTGCGTCGAGTGCCTCATCAGGAAGCTTGTCATAGCCGCCTTTCTTCTCTGCAAAGCCTTTCACTGCGTTTACACGGTTAATCATTGCATTTTTCAGAGCCGCTTTATAATCTGCATCATCAAGGTTCGGCTCAAAGCCTTCCCAGTGGAGAATTTCAATATCTTCAAACGGTCCCCATTTCTCAAATTCAGCTCTGCCCTCTACGATTGCTTCGAGTACACCGAGAGTATCCTCTTTCTGTACTTTCTTGCCCATAAAGTCACCTGTGTTGACGATATAGCAGGCTACATCCTTTTCTTCAACGAGTTTCTTGAACTTCACATAGTCGTTGACAAGCGGATAGGTTCTGAACGGGTTGGCATAAGGAACGATACGAAGGGCATTCATATCCGTACCTGCCGCAACACGCTCGGCGGTAGATGTCTTTGTTGCAAGGGTTGCACCCATTACTGACGCAAGAGCGGCACCTTTCAGCTTGACACAGGGAGGAATGGTCGGATCTTTCATGATCCAGATGATGGAGTTGACAGGTGAAGAAATCTTGTCCACTCTGTTCGGAGACCAGAGTTTTGACTTGATGGCACGACCATTGCCGTTTCTGATGTCTTCTGTAACAAGCTGGATCTTACCGTCTTCGTCCTTTGTGCAGGAGCAGTTCTGTACACTCAGAAGATACTTGTTGTCGGGGCAGCCTGTCGGATAATCGGCTGTCTTATCGAAATAGGACGGCTCCAGTGCAACGGATGCACAGGTATCGGAATTGATGATAAATGCGTCATCATGCAGAACAGTGATGTTCGGATATTTGCCGCCATGTTTAGCGTGTGTAAGGGTAGACTTGCCGGAACCGGAAAGTCCGAACACGGATGCAACATATTTGCTGCCGTCTGCGAGAGTATATTCTTTCTGACCACCGTGGCAGGAAGCATAACCGTTACGGTTTGCAATCGCCCATGCGATCGTCAGTGTGCCTTTTTTATGCTCGCCAAAGTATTTCATACCGAGGATTGCAGCACAGTTATTGTTGGTATCAAAATAACAGCAGGTCAGGTCATCACTCAGACAGCTGTAATCAACGTCAGGTGACGGTGTGGGAGCCCACTGCGGATCGGAGAAGATATAAATATCAGGTTCATTTCCGCCGCCGACAGGCTGTGATTCTTTATACATTTTGGCATAGGTGTCATTGATGTACTGGAAGTTCAGGAGCCAGTTATACATCAGCATTTCTTCACCCTCGGGAATAAGAAGATGTGCTTTTACCATGAATTCGGGATCCAGTCCGATATAAGCCGTGGCATGATACAGTTTTTTGAAACGTGTCTTATACACAGCATCCATCACTACTTTATCAAGTTTCGCATCATCTACGCCGGGCTCGCCCTTGATACGTCTTGCAGCAGCATATCTGCCCGTTACAGCTCCGTCATTGAACAGAAGCACCTGTGCACCCTCGGGAAGTCCTACTTCTTCCGGCTTATAGATAGGCATATCCGTAACAACGGCACCCGGTGTATTTTTGGCAAGGTTATATGCCTCTGCCAGTGAAGTTACTTCTACCACATTATTTCCGTAGAATGCTCCCTCGATAATGGAGCGTGTCTTTGAAAAACCTACTTTTCCTTTTCCTATTTCCGATATAGGATAATATGCTTTTGTTGACATAGCTTTCATAGCCCCCTGTACATTTCTTTATGAAAAGCATTTTGACATACTTCTCAATGATACTTATTTTACTTCTATTCCCTGTTTTTGTCAAGACGGATTAGAGAGATTTTATCGTTTTATTATGTCCGAAAATGCAATTTTTTTCCGACATTCATGCAAAAAACATCCGGTTCAGGCAATAATGGCATTTTTTGGTGCAAATTTGCATATTTTCACGATAAAATATGCAGATACGCATTACAGATTTTTGAAAATTTCCGAATATTCGGTAATAGCTTTGACAGCCTGTTCAGGTGTGTAGCGGGATGTATTGATACACAGGTCATAATTTTGAGCACTTGTCCATTCCATCCCCGTATGATAACGATAATAATCCGAACGGTGCCGGTTGATCTGGGTGATGGTTTTCGCTGCTTCCGCCTTGCTGACGGACAGTTTTTTCATAATGGATTCCATGCAGTCCGTTTCATTGGCACTGATAAAGACTCTCAGCACTTTATGAGCGGTATTTCTCAGAATATAATCCGCACATCTTCCCACAATCACACAGTCACCTTCATCGGCAACATCTTTGATGACTTCTGCCTGACGCATGAAAATTTCATCTTTCGAGACATATTTATTTTTTTCGGAAGAAATCTCATCAAACAGTTTCTTTTTCATGTCTTCGTCATACTTTGCAAAATACTTCAAATCAATTCCCGTTCTGCCGGATGCCAGATAAATCAGGTTTCTGTCATAGTAAGGCATCTGCATTTGTTCTGCCAACATTCTGCCAATGACTCTGCCGCCGCTTCCATAGCTTCGGGAAATGGTGATAATCAAATTGGACATAGTTTTTTCTCCTTTCATTTTGATAGATAATACAATTTTATTTTACTGTATATTTTTCATGCGGTCAAGTATTTTTGGCTATCATTACATAATTTTATGCCGCATAGAACAAGCTTTTCGGAAAATAATATGCATGAAAGGAGTTTGTTGCAACATGAAAAAAGCAATTTTTGCGGTACTTGCCGCTATGAGTATTGCGGTATGCTTTGCCTCATGCAAGTCCAATACCAATAATCTGCCTGAAAACAGCACGTTTCAGAGTTCCAATGCCCGTATGCCAAACAACGGTGTTGTCACTGACGGCAACGGTATTATCGGTGACAGTGACGACCTGATTATCGACAGAGACGGAAGAACTTACAATGACCGCACCGATAATCCCGACAGAGTAGGCGATACTGTCGGCAATGCCGCTCATAATGCCGGTGACATCGTGAACAATGCCGCCCATAATGCCGGTGATATTGTCAACAATGCCGCCGACAAAATAGGCGATACGGCTGAAAACATTGCCGACAATGTAGGCGATACCGTTAAAAACACGACCAGATAATTTCCTTGCGGAGCTGTATTCTTTTACAGCTCCTTTTTGCATATCATGAAACGGTGATGTATACATGATGACTGTTCTCGAAGTGATTCGTCACAAAAAAAGTTTTGTGTCTGTTCTCTGTCCGTACAAAATCTCCTGTCATGTCAAATCACAGGATAATATTTCTTTTTTACACATTCGGTATCATTTGTATCGGGGACGTGTAAATTTTAAAAAGCTGTATGCTCTGACACTCGGCTATCCCCAAACGATTCTCTGTGAGAGTACCGTTTCCCTGCAAAATTCTCCGTTCACACGCTTTCGGTCCGATTCGTTTAAAATCAGAATGATGCAGAATTTTGTTCTGTCGGTTGTCGGAAAGCTGTCCTTTTCTCCGAAAATATGCTACGTAGATAAAACGGGAGATTTTCCCGACTTCATCAGACAATGCAGTGCCGATATCACTGTTATTACCGATATGCCGCGATTCTATGAAAATATCTCCCATGATATGGCAGATGTATTTGTTTCCAACTCCTTTGATGACATGGGACATCCTCATATCATTCTTTCGGTTTCTCCGCCGGAGACGCTTCCCGAAAATGATGCACTTATTTTTACCTGTCAGCCCTGCCATTTTCAGAATACCCCTTTCAGTGAATACCGACTTCCGTCTGTTTTTTCCGAGATTCAGCCCGACTGTCTTTCCCGTGAATATTTTCTTTCGGGACTGTATGAGATTGGCGGTGCAGAATTTCTGCAGAATATCATTCCGACCGCCTGTTCCGACGGTGTGAAATTTTATTCAGCCGATTATATGGCGGCTCTGCTGGAAACAAGACGATAGATTATTCCTCTTCCACAGCTTCTTCGGGAATGATTTTCTCTCCCGTCAGGAATTCTACAGAACGCTCTATGCTGTCACGGGAATTTCCCCAGTCTGCATCGGCATTCCTGTAATCAAACATACTGCAAAAATGCGTGACATCTCCGTGCAGCTCCTGCAAATAATTTCCCGTCAGTGCCAGCGTTGCCTGATAAAAGCCGTCAAAACTTTTGCCCAGTCCTTTTTGGTCAACGTCAAGCAGCAGTGCATAATGCTCCAGGCAAATATACGGCTGTTCACTGTAAAGCTGTCTGAACTCCGGCTCACCGATCCACATGGCATGAACGATCCGCACCATGTTTTCCATATTTTCTTTGATGTCACGGCAGATAAAACAATCCTTTGTCATGGTCTGCAAAGCGGCAAGACGTTTTTTGTCAAACTTTCCTTTGGGACTGGTCAGCACAATATTTTCCGCTACTTTCTGGAGATGACTGTCCAGTATCAGGGCATTGGACAAACGCTTGCCGAGTTGCAGCATCATGGAAAAATGTCTGTAACAGAAGCCCTCTTCATTGGTACGTATGCGTACATTCGGCTCCATCATTGCCGAACCTGTCACATATTCCGCCTTTCTTCTTTCGAGCATATCCCTCATTCTGCACATCGGGCAGCCATCCTTCGGCATGAATACATCATTAATCGGTATACTGCAAATATTTTCCTGCATTTTTAACACTTCCCTGTCAATTTCTTGTTAAACATATTATATCGTACTCTCTCTCAAAAGTAAAGAAAGGAGAGAACATTTCTGTTCTCTCCCCGATGATTAATTTTTTACTTCTTTTTTTCTGACGATCACCCAGCTCAGAACACCGAAGCCTGCAATGTACACGGCACACGCAATCAAATGACCGATATAGTCTCCCAATTCCATATTCACACTGAATCCGCCCATTGCCAGATTGTAAATCCAGTATTCCATGACCTTTGACACCCACTGATAATGCTCATAACTGTCTCCCTGACCGAACAGCATAATCAAACCAAACAGCACGGAAAAGGCTGTACTGATAAATCCCGGTGCAAAAATATTGGCGGCAATCGAAAAGCCTGTTGTTCCGATCAGCTCCGACAGCATGAAATAAAATGTATTGACTGCCAGTATACTCAGCAGATTTCCCAGTATCAGCAGAGCAAATCCTTTGACATGAATCGGAGCCGCATTGAAGCCGGACGTGGCAAATATCAGAACGCCCGACAGATAAGATGCCAGTGTCATCAGAACACTGAGTGTCAATGCCACCGCTGTTGTCAGAATATATTTGGCAAAAAATACGCTTGTTCTGGAATAGCCTCTGGCATAAATATTTTTGATGGTGCCTCTCACTCTGTCCTCACATACAAAAATACCGGAAAAAACCGCCAGTACAATCACCATGATATAATTGCCGGAAGCGTTCAATGCCAGCATTTCCGGTGAAAACTGCTCTGCGAACTGTTCCACCAACGTTGTACCGGAATCATCAAATTCTCCTGCATATCTTCTGTAATAATCCGCCATGGAATCAAAACTCATCTTGGAAGCTATGACGGTCAGCAATACAAAGGCCATGCACAGTCCCAGACATACATAAAAGCTCGGCTTTTTCAGCAGCCGTCTTAATTCAAACCGCAACATATTTCCCATTTTCTCTCACCTCACACATTCACAGGTCCCATTTTTTGCAGGAAGTATTCTTCATAGCTTGTGCTGATAAAGCCAAGCTCCGACACTTCTATGCCGGACGTTACCAATTTGGTATTGATTTCTCCGGAACGTGACAGGTCTGTTACGATATTCAAACGATTTTCACTTTCATTAATCAATACCTGCGGTATCTGCATTTGTTCGGTGATGATCTGAGCCGCCTTATTCGGATCACTGCATCGGAGAATAATGCTTCTGCCGCATTTTTCTTCGAGCTGCTTTGCAGTGATTTCCTCTGTAAGAATACCATATCGTATAATGCCGTAAACTGTCGAAATTTTTTCCAGTTCTCCCAAAAGATGACTTGAAATAAAAAAGGTGATGTTTCTTTCCCGATTGAGTCTCAGGATAATATCACGCACATCTTTCATACCCATCGGATCCAGTCCGTTGACCGGCTCATCCAGTACCAGCATTTCAGGCTCTCCCAACAGTGCAATCGCAATCCCCAATCTCTGTTTCATACCCAGTGAAAACGTTTTGACTCTTTTATAAGTTGCCTCACGCAGTCCCACCAGCTCCAGTATTTCATGTATCTGAAGATCCGAACCGCCTGTCAGTATCGAAAATCGTTTCATATTTTCAAAGGCGGTACAGTTGCCATATAATCCGGGGGCTTCTATCAGCGAACCCACACGACGCAGATTCCGGATATTCTGCAGCTCCCCGAAAAGGCTCACATCACCTGTTGTCGGGAACAGCAATCCCAATATCACTTTCATAGCCGTTGTTTTTCCGGCACCGTTGGGACCGATAAAGCCGTATATATCGCCCTTTCTGATATTCAGATTCAGATTGTTGACAACGATTTTCTGACCGAATCTTTTGGAAAGACCATGTGTCTGAAGTACATATTCTTCCATATTTACAAAACACTCCTTATTTTTTGATTAGCATCCATTTTGTTTCAGAATCCTCCTCCTATCGTATACATCAGTATCGAAAACACTCCCAGTACCATCATGATACATAAGATAATGCTGACGACTCGTATAATCGTTTTTCTTTTTTTAAACACAATACATCTTCCTTTTTCCTTTTTGTCTTATTATATCATTTTTACGGCATATTGCAAGCATAAAAAGCAACTCCGACAGCCATCGCTGCCGGAGTTGCTTCGCTTAAATAATGGAGATATAAAAACTGACTCGTATCTTTACAATCACTGTACAGTATTTTCTGATACAACGAGTACTGAAAATATTATTTTCCGCTACGATAAATATATAA
>DEFH01000032.1 GCA_002350705.1 Ruminococcaceae bacterium UBA2857 | reverse complement strand
TTTTTCATGCGGTTGCCATGTACACTTATCAGAAAGGAGATGCCGGTTTGAATGAGAAAGCTGCAAAAATAGTGAGAGTCCTGACGTTGCCTCCTGTGCTGCTGATTTTTACACTGCTCTTGCTCCGGAGACAATATCCGACCGGTCATTTTGAGGCTTCCGTCATTTTGCTCTGTGTGCTGCCCTTACTGTCCTATCCAATCTGGCGAGCAATACCCAAGCTCTACAGTGGGGGGGCGATCGGTACAGAGAAAAATGGCAGTTATCTTTTCTGTGTCCGGGTATATTCTCGGATTCTTATTCTGCCTTATAGCTAAAGGATCAGGCACAGAACTTTTCGTTTTTTTAATCTATCTGATCAGCGGCGGCCTGATCGCGCTGTCTATCTTCTGCTTTCACCTAAAAAGCAGCGGGCATGCCGCCGGGGTAACCGGCCCGGTGATGATCCTCACTTTCCGGCTCAGTCCATGGTATCTCTTTGGCCTTCTGCTGATGATACCGGTCTGGAAAAGCTCGCTTGCCCTTGACCGTCATTCGGAACGTGAGCTCATCTTGGGCGGAAGCTATTCGATCATCACTGGGGCCATTCTTGCATCGCTGATCCCATAGGGACTATTACTTCTATGGCTTTAAGCACTGTTTGTCAACCCGTGACCATAAATACAACCTGTACAAAGGAGAGAGCACTATGTTTGAAGAACTACTGAGCAAAAAACTGCCTGAGATCCCCGATGATATCAAGGCAACCATCGACAAAAGAAACAGTATCATCCTCACGCCGTTTGCGGATAAAAATGAGCTTCTTACGAATAAGGAACTTATGACGCAGGCTGGGTATGGATTTTTCGATGATAAAGGACATGGCCTTGCCGCTATGTATTGCCCTATGCCCGGAATTACTATTGAAATGATACAATGGTGGTTCTGGTGGCATCCGCAGGCGGATGTCCGTTACCAGATCTGGTTTCCCGGCGCGCATAAAACGATTTCGTTTGATAAGAAAAACGCGGATTATTATACCCAGAAGAAAATGCCCGAATTTCATCCTTCAACAGTCAACTATCCGAAGGAACGCGTTGGAGATATGACCACAACCTGCAAGCTGCAGTTCTGTGCCCCTGAAGACGCAGGTTTTTCAAAGAAGCTTATGGAAGAGAACGATATCGCGTTCATTCTGTTCGCCCATGTTGGTATTAAGAATCTGTTTTCTCATACTGAAATGGCACACATTTTCAAGAAAACAGATGATGGTTTATTCATGTACAGCCGTTTTTGGATGGGAGAATCATTAAAAAATAGTTTCCTTCGCAAGAAGCTCATTACGGATAATACCTTACGAGGTATGGCTGAACACTGCTGTATTGAGTATCGTAACCTCGTAGAAATCCTGCCCGATCTATATAAGAAATACGGAAATGGATAATACAATAAAAATGGTTGCCCATTTTCTTCTTTTTCTCTTTGTACCGCCGGGGCGAGAGTGAAGGAATTGTCTCCCTTTTTCACTTCTGCCTTGTAACGGTTCTTCATCAGCATATGCCCTCCAACCAGGATGACGATGCCGCCGACTCCTGCGATAACGGGATCGTTGTCGCTCTTCATAACATCACACATTGACTCAAATTTACTCATGTTAACAATTCTCCTTCTTGTAGTTTGCGCCGATCTTCTTCGCCTCGCTTATGTAGTAGCGGACGTTGCGCTCGGTAGTTTTCAGCCTGATTGCAATCTCGGAGACCTTCATCATGCGATACTCCTTCAGAACGATTGCTCTCGCATACAGAGGGTTCTTGGCCGCTATGATCTTGAGAACGGAGTTCAGCTCGTCCTCAATCTCAATCTGGCGGAAAGCAGGCCTATTCTATTGCTACACAGGGCAAGGGCAAGGCAAGCGACTGCATACAGTGCGGTCAGTGCGAAAGTGCCTGTCCGCAGCACCTTGAAATTATAAGCTTACTTAAAGAATGTCGTAAAATGGAGGGATAATTCATGTTTGAAAATGCACTCACTTACAGAAATATATCTTCTGGAAGAAAAATAGCCTACAAAACCATTATATCCGCAAGTCTTGTTGCCCTTGCGGTCATATTGCCGCAGATCGTACACTTAGCCCTCGGTCAGCCCGGAGGTGTGCAGTGGCTGCCGATGTATCTGCCTGTTCTGATAGGCGGATGCCTGCTCGGAGCAAAATGGGGATTTGCCGTTGGTGCTGCTTCTCCCCTTGTCAGCTTTATCATCACCTTCGCATCAGGAAATCCCATGCCAATGGCTGAAAGACTGCCGTTTATGATGGCTGAGCTTGCTGTCTTTGCGCTTGTATCAGGTCTGTTTTCAAAGAAGATCGCCGACAATGGTCTTTGGGCTTTTCCGGCAGTTATTCTTGCACAGGTAACGGGCAGAGCTGTATTTCTGGGGCTTATTGTCCTGACGCAAAGCTTCACAAGCTTTACCGCTGCGATGATATGGTCGCAGATACAGACAGGCTTTATCGGGCTTGGTGTGCAGGCTGTGATCGTTCCGATAATCATTATCGGTCTGAGAAAGCTGCTTATCAGGGAGAAAGAAAATGACTGATCTTGAAATTGCAATAGCCAATCTGAAAGGACACTCTATATGCCTGTGTAAAAAAGGAGAATATTTCACCGACGACGGCAGAGGTATCTCTCCGATGATGAGATTTATTGCCGAGGGCAAGGAACTGACGGGCTTCTGTGTTGCCGATCAGATAGTCGGCAAAGCGGCTGCTATGCTGTTTGTCAAGGCAGGAGTCAGGGGCGTTTACGGAAAAACCATGTCACACAGTGGCAAAGCCTTTCTTGAAGCAAACAATATTCCCCACTCCTATGATATTCTCACAGACCGTATTATCAACAGGCAAGGAACGGATATTTGTCCTATGGAGAAAGCTGTTGCCGATATAAACGATGCTGATGAAGGCTACCAAAATCTTGTACTTACACTAAACAAGCTGAGATCAGATCAATAATTCAAAACGCCTCTGAGCCGTTGTGGTTCAGAGGCATTGTTTTTACACGAAAAACATCTTAATGCAATTCAGCCTTTTTGAAAAATAATAGTCAGCCGGGATTATTAACAAATCACACTCTTTTTTATTCCTCTCTCCGTTAGTAGTAAAACAGTAGTAATGTCTATGTGTAACTGCTAAATTTCGGAACACTACGCCCCAGTTCAGCGGATAGTAAACCTTACCCCCGACTTCTGCCGTGGCAGATGAACATTACTTTTATCATATAAAATTCCTTTCTCGAATTGCTATAAAAGGGCATAAAGTGCCGCATTTTACGAGGGTGTCCGGGGTTTATAGTTACTTTGACAGAATGGGGCGAAAATTACAATTCTTTGCAAAACGGGGCAAATTAAGGAAGTCGTTAGTAGTAGAATAGTAGTAAAAACCGAGGGTTTTACTACTAAGAGTTTTGAAGGTTTTATATAGCAAATTTAACTTAAAAGCCCTTACAACCATTGAATAAATGCCGTTTTATCATTATGATTATATCCAGCTTGTTCATAAAAATCTAATGTGGATTTTTGTTTTGACCCTGTCAAAAGCATTATTTTATAGCAATTTTCCATTTTTGCGATTTCTCTTGCAAAATTCAAACAGGCTGTTGCATATCCCATTTTCCTGTAGTTTTCATCAGTAATCACATTTTCAATAAAGGCGTATGGACGCTGTCCTCGTGTCAAATTTGGAATGATCACACATACGCAGGAAGATACTATAACACCACTTTCTTCCGCAACAATTATGTGATGATTTTTATCGTTTAGTATGCTGTTCCATACAGCAAGCACTCTTTCATTCTTTTCGGGGAAAGGATTATCATGTAGTTGCATATAAAGTCTTAAAAGGTTATCAAAGTCATTTTCTACTATTTCTCGTATCATAATACCGCCTCCACAAATTTCATTTGAGTAGATGTGGGGATTGCTACCCACAACCCTCACCATTATATCATATTCACTCCACCCACGGCTACCCTTTTTCGCATTTTAACAAAACAAAGATCAGCCCCACACGATGCGAGGCTGAAACTTGCAAATTACATAAAACAAAAAAGTACCTTTTATGGATTCGTAGGTAATATTGATTTTAATCAAAAAATGTATAGTTTGGTACATAGTGAATTAAAACAGAAACTGTACCAAAATCATATATACCAGAGTTCCGCCTGCAATGGAAAAAAGCATTTTTCTTTTCCAAAGATGCAAGGCTATAACAACTGCTATTGCAATTGCTTCGGGAAGACCGTGACTGCCGCTGAATACGGAAACATCCTTCAGACAGTAAATCACCAACATCCCAAATATGGCAGCAGGAAGTGCTTTTCCGAGATACTGTATGTATTCAGGCGTAGGCTTGTCTGCTTTAAAAACGATAAACGGCAGAAACCTTGTAATCATTGTTCCAATAACACAAAGTCCTATGGTAATGATCTGTTGTGTTATTGTCATACGCTGTCCTCCTTATCCCCGATAGGTTTACGAAGCAGAGACAGCGTCACTATAATACAGATCATTGTCGGTATCATAAAATTATCAGAGCCGAATATCATCAGACAAATCAAAGACGCAAAAACGCCTATCAGTGAAGATATATGCTGTTTTTCTTTAAGCCATTGATCAAGGAATATCACTACAAACATTGCTGTCATCACAAACGATAAGCCTTCCGTATTGAATGTGAACAAGCTGCCGACAAGTCCGCCAATTGTCGATCCTGTGAACCAGTACATATGGTTGAGAAACGTTACCCACAACATGAACCAACCCTTGTCCACATCTTCGGGAACATCAGTCGAATAATTGATTGAAAAACTCTCGTCACACATACCGAATATCAGATATATTTTTTTCCATCCGGTGTTTTTATATTTTTCAAGCATTGAGATACCGTAAAATAAGTGTCTGGCCTGTATCATCAAAGTCAGAATAAATGTCTGCAAAGGTGCAAAACTGCTAAGCAGCATTGACACTGTAACGAACTCAAGCGAACCTCCGAAGATGGTAAGGCTCATCAGCATGGGATATACAAAGCTGAACCCCTTCACATTCATAAGTATGCCGTAGCTTAACCCAAGAAACCAAAACCCGGCAAAAATAGGCAATGTTTTTGGGAAAGCAAATTTTAAAGCCTTTATCACCTTATTATTTTTCAAATATTCATCACTCCCGTACTCCGATCATCATTTCTCCTTTATTTTTCTGCAAGCTCCTTATACCGCATCCCAAAGGCTTCCATAGACTTGATAATAGGCCGCATACTTTCTCCAAGCTCACTAAGGGAGTA
>DEFH01000017.1:7605-9563 GCA_002350705.1 Ruminococcaceae bacterium UBA2857 | reverse complement strand
AAAGAAGCCTACTGCATTCAGCCTGGACACTCGATTTATTCGGGCGATATTTTGACAGAGGGCGGTTCGAGTACATGGGATAATCTCACTTCTGCACAGCAGAAAGCAATTAACTTGGCTTTGCTGTGCGGAAAGCCCGGCTCTGAAAATTCTCTTTCGGGAACGGGCGATGAAAAATGGGCGGCTACGCAGTTGATTGTATGGGAATTGGTTTCAGGCTGTCGAGAGTCCGCAAACGGCTACAAGCTTGTTGACAGAAAGTTCATTGACGGCATGACGGCAGGCGGCTACAATGCAGACATGAAAGCTAATTATGACACCATTGTCAACAGTATGCAGACCTTTGAAACTGTTCCGAGTTTTGCACAGAAAGATATGCAAAGTGCAGGCACTTATTCAATGGAGAGCATTGGCGGAGGTTATTCGCTGACACTGACAGACTACAACAATGTGCTTGACAAATTTGATTTTCAATCGGCAAATGGTGTCACGGTCATCAAGTCGGGCAATCAGTTAAGACTTGTTTCCAAAACTGCCATCAAAAATCCGCTTGTGTTCGGTGCATCAAAATCTTTACCGACTGTGAATACTGTGCTTGTTCCGTTTGGTGATCCCGGCATTCAGGATGTCATTGTCGGTGCGACAAATGCTTCCGTGAACGCTTATTTCAAAATAATCACCAAATCGGGCAGTCTGAAATTGGTGAAAACATCGGAAGATGGAGTTATTTCGGACGTTGAATTCACTGTTCAAGGTGATGATTACACAAAGACTGTCAAGACCGATTCCAACGGTGAATTTTTGTTAAGCGACTTAAAGCCCGGTGTTTATAAAATCACCGAAAGTGCAAGTGATAGGTATGAGTCACAGCCGACACAGACAGTGACTGTCGAACCCGATAAAACGGCAACAGTAACATTCAAAAATACCTTGAAAAAGGGAGAGTTGAAAATCATCAAGACTTCCGAAGATGGCATAATTGCCGATATCGAGTTTACGATAACAGGTTCAAACGGCTACAAGAGAACGGCAAAAAGCAATGACAAGGGCGAAATTCTTTTGTCAGACCTTGTTCCCGGTTCGTACATGGTCATTGAAAGCATAGACAGCCGATATGTCGGACAGCCACCGAAAACTGTTAATGTTGAAGCGAACAAAACGGCAACTGTTTCTTTCGCAAATGTTTTGAAAAAGGGCGGTTTGAAGATAATCAAGACTTCAGAAGACGGCATTGTTGCAGACATTGAGTTTGTTATCACAGGTCCGAACGGCTATCGGAAGATAACCAAAAGTGATAAGAACGGTGAAATCTTGGTTTCCGACCTCTTGCCCGGTTCGTATATGGTCGCTGAAAATGCAGACAGCCGATATATTGGACAGGCTCCTAAAACCGTAAAAGTGGAAGCGAACAAGACTGCAACGGTTGAATTTGAAAACATTTTGAAAAAAGGCGAATTGAAAATCAAGAAAGTTTCAGAGGACGGAGAAATTGAGGGAATCCAATTTATCGTAGAGGGCAAAAATTACAGCAGAACAGTGACGACAAATGCTGATGGTGAGTTTATTCTTTCAGATATTGTTCCCGGAAATTACAAAATAACGGAAGTTGCGGACGATCGTTATGAAGAACAGCCTGCACAGACTGTTTCTGTTGTTGCCAATCAGGAAACGACCGTGACTTTCAAAAATATCTTGAAAAAGGGAAATTTGAAAATCATCAAGACTTCCGAAGATGGACAAGTTGCCGACATCGAATTTACTGTTGCGGGAACGAATTTCAAGCAGACGGCAAAAACCAATTCAAAAGGCGAGATATTCCTTGAAAATCTTTTGCCCGGAGTTTACACGGTGACAGAAAGTGCCGATGATCGCTATGAACCGCAGGCTCCTAAAAAAGTCAGAGTACAAGCGGAAAAGACTGCAACGGTCACTTTTAAAAACACCATCAGAAAGAGCAG
>DEFH01000017.1:2678-7392 GCA_002350705.1 Ruminococcaceae bacterium UBA2857 | reverse complement strand
AGAACATTCTGAAAAAAGGTGATTTAAAAATCATCAAAACTTCGGAAGATGGAGTGGTTGCGGATATTCTGTTTATTATCAAAGGCGAAAATTACAGAAAAACTGCCAAAACCAATGCAAGCGGAGAAATTCTTCTTTCAGACCTCGTCCCCGGAACTTACACAGTGACCGAGAGTGTTGACGAAAGATACGAACCACAGCAGCCGAAAACGGTCAAGGTGGAAGCTGATAAAACTGCAACAGTAACTTTCAAAAACATTCTGAAAAAGGGCAATTTAAAGATCATCAAGACTTCGGAAGATAATATTGTTGCCGACATTGAGTTCACTGTCACGGGTAAGAACTTCAAGCAGACCGTAAAAACCGACAGCAAGGGCGAAATCGTCCTTGAAAACCTCGTTCCCGGCACCTATACCGTGACAGAAAGTGTTGATGAAAGATACGAATCTCAGCAGCCAAAAACCGTCAAGGTGGAAGCCGATAAGACTGCCACCGTTACTTTCACAAATATTTTGAGGAAAGGCGACTTGAAGATAATCAAAGTGTCCGAAGATTCTGTTGTTGCCGATATCGAGTTCACCGTTACAGGAAAGAACTTCAAACAGACCGTAAAAACGGACAGCAAAGGCGAAATTGTGCTTGAAAACCTCGTTCCTGGCACTTACACGGTGACGGAGAGTGGTGACGAGAGATACGAACCTCAACAGCCAAAGACTGTTAAGGTAGAAGCCGACAAAACAGCAACGGTAACTTTCAAGAATGTTTTGAAAAAAGGTGATTTGAAAATCATCAAGACTTCTGAAGATAATATCGTTGCCGACATTGAGTTCACTGTTACAGGCAAGAATTTCAAGCAGACGGTGAAAACGGACAGCAAAGGCGGAATTGTGCTTGAAAACCTTGTTCCCGGCACCTACACGGTAACGGAAAGTGTTGACGAAAGATACGAACCTCAACAGCCAAAGACTGTTAAGGTAGAAGCTGATAAGACGGCAACGGTAACTTTCAAGAACATTCTGAAAAAGGGCGAATTGAAAATCATCAAGACTTCGGAAGATAATATTGTTGCTGACATCGAGTTTACTGTCACGGGAAAGAACTTCAAGCAGACGGTGAAAACCAACAGCCAAGGAGAAATCGTGCTTGAAAACCTTGTTCCCGGCATCTACACGGTGACAGAAAGCGTTGACGAAAGATACGAACCACAGCAGCCCCAAACCGTCAAGGTCGAAGTTTACAAGACCGCAAGCGTTACTTTCAAAAACATTCTGAAAAAGGGCAATTTAAAGATTATCAAGACTTCTGAAGATAATATCGTTGCCGATATCGAGTTTATTGTTACAGGCAAGAACTTCAAGCAGACCGTAAAAACGGACAGCAAAGGCGGAATTGTTCTTGAAAACCTCGTCCCCGGAACCTATACCGTGACAGAGAGTGTTGACGAAAGATACGAACCTCAACAGCCAAAGACTGTTAAGGTGGAAGCCGAAAAGACTGCTACTGTTACTTTCAAAAACATTTTGAGGAAAGGCGACTTGAAGATAATCAAAGTGTCCGAAGATTCTATTGTTACCGATATCGAGTTCACCGTTACAGGAAAGAATTTCAAGCAGACAGTGAAAACCGACAGCAAAGGCGAAATTGTGCTTGAAAACCTCGTTCCTGGCACTTACACAGTGACGGAAAGCGTTGACGAAAGATACGAAGTCCAACAGCCAAAGGCTGTTAAGGTAGAAGCCGACAAAACAGCAACGGTAACTTTCAAAAATGTTCTGAAAAAAGGTGATTTGAAAATTATCAAGGCTTCGGAAGATAATATTGTTGCTGACATTGAGTTTACTGTTACAGGCAAGAACTTCAAGCAGACGGTGAAAACCGACAGCAAAGGCGAAATTATCCTTGAAAACCTTGTCCCTGGAACTTACACGGTGACAGAGAGTGTTGACGAAAGATACGAAGCTCAACAGCCCAAAACGGTCAAGGTCGAAGCAGACAAAACAGCAACAGTAACTTTCAAGAACATTCTGAAAAAAGGTGATCTGAAGATAATCAAAGTGTCTGAAGATAATGTTCTTGAGAATATCGAATTTACTGTCACAGGAAAGAACTTCAAGCAGACGGTAAAAACGGACAGCAAAGGCGAGATTATTCTTAAAAACCTCGTTCCCGGCACTTACACAGTGACTGAGAGTGTTGAAGAAAGATACGAACTGCAACAACCCAAAACTGTCAAGGTGGAAACTGATAAGACTGCAACCGTTACTTTCAAGAATGTTCTGAAAAAGGGTGATTTAAAAATCATCAAAACTTCGGAAGATAATATCGTTGCTGACATCGAGTTCACTGTTACAGGCAAGGACTTCAAACAGACGGTGAAAACCGACAGCAAAGGAGAAATTGTACTCGAAAACCTCGTCCCTGGCACCTATACCGTGACAGAGAGTGTTGACGAAAGATACGAAACTCAGAAACCCAAAACGGTCAAGGTGGAAGCCGATAAGACTGCAACCGTTGCTTTCAAGAACATTTTGAAAAAAGGTGATTTGAAGATAATCAAGACTTCGGAAGATAATATCGTTGCTGATATCGAATTTACTGTCACAGGAAAGAACTTCAAGCAGACCGTGAAAACGGACAGCAAAGGCGAAATTGTCCTTGAAAATCTTGTCCCTGGAACTTATACGGTGACGGAAAGTGTTGACGAAAGATACGAAGCTCAACAGCCGAAAGCCGTAAAGGTGGAAGCCAACAAAACAGCAACAGTTACTTTCAAAAATATTCTGAAAAAAGGTGATTTGAAGATTATCAAGACTTCGGAAGATAATATTGTCGCTGACATTGAGTTCACTGTCACAGGCAAGAATTTCAAACAGACAGTGAAAACAGACAGCAAAGGCGAAATTATCCTTGAGAACCTTGTTCCCGGCACTTACACGGTGACGGAAATTGTTGATGAGAGGTATGAAAAGCAAGAACCGCAGAAAGTAAAGGTTGAAGCGGAAAAGACTGCAACTGTTATTTTCAAGAACATTCTGAAAAAGGGCAGCATTCAAGTTGAAAAGGTTGGCGAAGTGTTTGCAAATGTACTTGCGATAGCAGGCAGCAGAATTGACCGTGACGGAAACATCATCGTTCTCCCCACTGTTTATCAGCCTGAATACGATGTTCAGTATTTGAATGGTGCTGTCTTTGGCGTGTATGCTGACGAGGATATTGTTCACGGTTCTGTCAAAATTGAAAAAGACACGCTCGTTACAGTTCTGATAACCAACAATCAGGGCATTGCAAAGAGCAAAGAGTTGTATCTTGGCAGATACAGAATTGTCGAACAAAAAGCCCCCTACGGCATGACTTTGAACAGAGAACCGCAGATTGTGGAACTGAATTATGACGGACAGAGTGAAACAGTAATTTTTGATACTGTTTCCTTTGAGAACAACAGACAGAAAGTGCAGATAAACCTTGCCAAAATCATGGGTATTGATGAAAAATTTGCACTCGGCATGAACAATGAAATTCTGAATGTAAAATTCGGATTGTTTGCGGATGAAGATATTACCGCCGCAAATGGAAACTCTATCCCGAAAGACGGACTGCTTGAAGAAGTAAAGTGTGATGAAAACGGCTTTGCGACCTTTAAAACAGACCTTCCATTCGGAAAATATTATGTTCGGGAAATCGCAACCGATGAACATTACATTTTGTCCGAAAAGAAATATCCTATTGTATTTGAATACGAAAATCAGGATACGGAAACCGTGAATATCACTGCAAATGGCGGTGAAAAAATCGTCAACGAGATAATTTACGGCAGTGTAAAAGGCTTGAAAATCAACAGGGAAAATGAAGAAGCCGTTGAGGGTGCATTGTTCGGACTGTTCAATGCGGAGGAAAAAGAACTGACCGAGGAAACGGCTATTCTGACAGCAGTGTCCGATGAAAACGGTATTTTCATATTTGAAGATGTGCCTTTCGGAAACTATCTTGTGTATGAAATCAAGCCTGCCGATGGATTCATGCCGAATGAAACGGATTATCCGGTGACGATTTCGGAGAATGAGGAAGTTGTTGAGATAACAGCCGTGAACGACCGTTATCCCGAAATCAGAACCACTGCCTCGATTGAGGGCAGAAAAGAAGTCGGTGCAACAGATGTGTTCACGCTTGAAGATGAAGTTGAGTACAAGCACTTGATTGTCGGCAAGGAATACACCGTCAAGGGCATTTTGATGGACAAATCCACCGGCAAGCCTTTCACAGAGGACGGCAAAGAAATCACTGCCGAAATCACTTTTACGGCAGAAGAAAGCAACGGCTTTATAACTGTTCCATTCACTTTTGACGCTTCCAAAATAAAGCAGGAAACAGACATTGTTGTGTTTGAAAGTCTTTACAGTGATGGTTTGGAATTGGCTGTTCATGCGGACATTGAGGATAAAGAGCAGACTGTTACAGTAAAAATCCCCGAAATTCACACCCGAGCCACAGCAGACAGTAAAAAAGATGTTACCGCAGAAAAAACAATCACCATCACTGACACCGTAAGCTATAAAAATTTAACGATCGGGAAAGAGTACACCGTAAAAGGAATTTTGATGGACAAATCGACAGGCAAGCCGTTCATGGTGAACGGTCAGGAAATCACCGCAGAGGTTAAATTTACAGCCGAAACTGCTGACGGAGAAATCACCGTAAACTTTGAATTTGACGGACT
>DEFH01000017.1:2293-2663 GCA_002350705.1 Ruminococcaceae bacterium UBA2857 | reverse complement strand
GACTTTCTGTTACAACCGAAACCAAAGTGGTAGTGTTTGAAACGCTGTATCATAACGATATAGAATTGGCTGTTCATGCGGAAATCGAGGACGAGGATCAAACAGTTACAGTAAAAATCCCCGAAATCCACACCCAAGCTACAGCAGACGGTAAAAAAGATGTCACCGCAGAAAAAACAATCACCATCACTGACACCGTAAACTATAAAAATTTGACAGTCGGAAAAGAATACACCATCAAAGGTGTGTTAATGGACAAGTTGACAGGCAAGCCGTTTACGGTGAACGGTCAGGAAGTCACTGCAGAAGTTAAATTTACAGCAGAAAAAGCAAATGGAGAAATTGCTGTAAACTTTGAATTTGACGGACT
>DEFH01000017.1:0-2282 GCA_002350705.1 Ruminococcaceae bacterium UBA2857 | reverse complement strand
GACTTTCTGTTACAACCGAAACCGAAGTGGTAGTGTTTGAAACGCTGTATCATAACGATATGGCGTTGGCTGTTCATGCGGATATCAATGACGAGAATCAGACGGTTACGGTAAAAATCCCCGAAATCCACACAACCGCCAATATCAACGGCAAAAAAGATGTTACCGCAGAAAAGACGATAACCGTTACCGATGTTATTAAATATGAAAATCTGACAGCCGGCAAAGAATACACCGTCAAAGGTGTTCTCATGGACAAATCGACAGGCAAGCCGTTCATGGTGAACAGTCAGGAAATAACCGCAGAAGTTAAATTCACAGCCGAAAATTCCAACGGAGAAATTCAGATGAATTTCACTTTTGACGGCTCTGTTATCGGCAAAGATACCGACATCGTTGTGTTTGAAAATCTGTTCCACGAGGATAATAAAATCGCTGTCCATGCGGATATTAACGATGATAATCAAACTGTCCATCTCCACAAAAAGCCCGAAATTCCCAAAACACCCACAACAGGTGACAGTTCTTTGACAGGAATCTGGATAGGCATAATCGGTGTCGCATTGGGCGGTGTCGTTTCATTTCTTCTCATTAAGTTCAGAAAAAAGGATGAGGACGAGGAATGAAAAATGTGTATATCTGTTCGCCCTTGAAAGGCGACAAGCAGAAAAATCTTGAAAATGCAAAGCGTTACGCAAAATACGCATTCGAGTGCGGTACGGCTCCTGTCGTGCCGCATTTTTATGCGGAAATTCTTGATGATGACGACGCCGAAGATAGAAAAACAGGCTTACGAGCTGCCATTTCACTGATGTGGCAGTGTGACGAATGCTGGGTATTCGGTGATGAAATCACAGAGGGAATGAAAATGGAAACAGGCTTTGCGGAAAAGTTAAACATCACAATCCGATATTTTTCGGAGGACAATTTAGGAGGTACAATAATTGAAAAAAATAAGAAAAAACACTCTCATTAAAATCTCACTTTGTACGGTGCTTGTTATGATAATCTGTATGTTTGCGGCAATTCAAGTGTTTGCGGAGGGCGATACCGGAAATGTTGCCCAGGCGATAGAAAACACGTGGACGGCTGCAAAAGGTCAGGTGCAGACAGTCGTAAACAATGTTGTGTTTCCCGTTGTGGACATGATTTTGGCAATTTTGTTCTTTGTCAAGGTGGCGACAACTTATATGGAATATAAAAAGCATGGTCAGTTTGACTTCACGGCTCCGGCAATTTTGTTTGCGTGTCTGATATTTTCACTGACAGCACCGCTTTATATCTGGACAATTCTCTGAAAAATCCCGACTGAAAACTTGAAATTGCCGAACAAATTATACAACAGGTATATAAAATACGAAAAGTATATCATGTTCGGCAATTTTCGGAGGTGATATTGGTTGTTTGATTGGTTGGGAGATTTTTTTAACGGTATAGGAGATGCAATTGGCGGTGCGTTCAATGGTGTCGGCTCTGCAATTTCCGAGGCAATATGGGAAGCCATGCTCCAATGGTATTACGAAACGATTTACAATGCGATAGCCGATTTTTTCACACTCATGGGAAACATGGGTGCAGATTTGTTCGACCTTGCATGGGTGCAGGCAACCATAAATCTGTTCGTGCTTTTCGGCTGGGCATTGTATGTGACGGGAATTATTGTGGCAGTTTTCGATGTTGCAATAGAATATCAGAGTGGCAGAGCAAACATCAAAACAACGGCTCTGAACATTCTGAAAGGCTTTTTTGCGTGTTCGATGATAGGAGTTGTGCCTGTAGAATTGTATAAATTCTGCATTTCACTGCAAAATTCACTTGCAAGGGATTTGTCAGTCATTACCGCACAATCGCAGTCGCAGGATTTGGGAATATCTTGTATGACGATTTTGAATTCATGTTTCAGCATGGGTGTGTCGAATATTGGACAGCTTTTCATGCTTTTGTGCATGATAGCCTTTGCATATTGTGTCATTAAGATATTTTTTGCCAACATCAAGCGTGGCGGCATTCTGGTGATACAAATGGCGGTCGGCTCGCTGTATATGTTCAGCGTTCCGAGAGGATATCAGGACGGGTTCAATCAGTGGATCAAACAGGTTGCGGCATTGTGTCTGACAGCTTTTATGCAGACTACTTTACTGTATCTTGGTTTGATGACATTCCCCGGCAATATGCTTTTGGGACTTGGTGTAATGCTTGCGGCAAACGAAGTGCCGAGAATCGCACAGCAATTTGGACTTGATTCAAGCGTGAGAGTGAATATGAAATTGTCAATAATAGTT
>DEFH01000059.1 GCA_002350705.1 Ruminococcaceae bacterium UBA2857 | reverse complement strand
AATCCCTACGCTTTTGATCCCCTTACCTATCCCGAAAACAACAAAACTCGACGCAATGTCGTTCTTTGGGAAATGTTCGATCAGGGTATGCTCGATATGGAAGAATATATCGAGGCCAGAACCGAATCCGAAAATATGAAATTTATCGGCTATATCGTCGATTCCGATGATGAAGATGATACGGGCTGGGGCTGGTATGATGACAGACTTTTCCGTGATGTGACACAGGCTCTTCAAAAAGAGTTCCATATCTCCGCTTCCGAAGCAGAGGATATGATATACAGTCAGGGTCTGAGCATCTACAGTGCCATCGACACAAGAGCTCAG
This sequence comes from Ruminococcaceae bacterium UBA2857, assembly GCA_002350705.1. GTDB lineage: Bacteria > Bacillota > Clostridia > Oscillospirales > Acutalibacteraceae > UBA1213. The sequence continues at coordinate 31,226 of DEFH01000059.1, read as the reverse complement.
GAAATTGCTGAAAGGCATATCCATGAATGGTCTACACCCGATGACCCGACTTTGGAAGTCGCCTATGTTATGATGGACTTCGACGGACGTATCCGTGCCACTGTCGGCGGCCGTGAGGAACATGACGGACGGCTCCTCTGGGATATTTGCAGTCAGTCTGTCTTACAGCCCGGCTCTACTATCAAACCGCTTTCCTCTTATGTTATCGCTCTTGACAAAAAACTTATCAACTATACTTCTCTCGTCTCTGACCGTCCCGACTATGAATGGGATATGGTTGACGGTGTTTACCGTGCAGGTCCCGAAAACTGGTACGGCTCCTATTACGGCGATATTCCTGTCACAAGAGCTCTGAACCTCTCCACCAATGCGACTGCCGTCTCCCTTATCAATGAAATGGGACTCGAAACAAGCTACGACTTCCTTACCGAAAAACTGCACTTTAAACATCTTGATCCCGAAAAGGACAGATACAACAAAGCAGGTCTTTCTATCGGCGGTTTCTATGGCGGTACTACTATCGAAGAAATGACAGCGGGCTATCAGATTTTCTGCAACGGCGGCTTTTGCTATGAGCCTTACACTTTCTACTATGTCACTGACCATGAAGGCAATGTTATCCTTGACAACCGTGACAGAGGCAAGGAACGTGTGATTTCTACCGAAACTTCCACGATCATGAACAGACTGCTTCATGATGTCGTTAACTCCGGCGGTGAGGCTCTCGGTTATCGTGCCATCATCAACGGCTGGGATATTATCGGAAAAACCGGTACCACTGATGCCGCTTTCGACAACTGGTTCATGGGGGCTTCTCCTTATACTGTCGCAGGTATCTGGACCGGTCATGATATTCACTCCTCTATCGCTGTCAGCGAACAAAGCAAGGTGCACTATCTCTGGCGTGACATTATGGCCGAATTCCTTGAGGACAAGGAACACAAGGAATTTGAACTCGGCGGTGATGTCGAACAACACAACTTCATCAAATCCAGCGGTCTGCTGACAAATGCCCGTGCAGGTTCCGCTGTGGGTGTCGGCTACTACACCAGCGACAATATGCCCGGCTGGACAAGCTATGATCCGTATTATACACCAAAAAAATATGACTACAGCTATGATGACTACGATGACGACAGTGATGATTACGACGACGGTGACAGCGATGATGATGACGGCGGCGGTGATGATGACGGTGATGATGAATAATTTTATAATAACAGAAAATGAAAAGGAGTTTTTGGTCTTATGGTACAGGTTGCAGTAATGGGTTACGGTGTGGTTGGTTCCGGAGTCGTTGAAGTCCTCTCCGAACATTCCGAAAGTATTGCCAAACGAGCAAAAGAACAAATTGATATTAAATACATACTTGACATCAGAGAATTCCCTGACAGTCCTTTTGTCAGCAGGTTTACAAAAAACTTTGATGACATTCTCAATGATGATGACGTGAAAGTCGTTGCAGAAGTGATGGGCGGTGTCCATCCTGCCTATGAATTCACAAAACAGTGCCTCCTCAAAGGCAAAAGCGTGGTTACTTCCAACAAGGAGCTTGTCGCTACCAAGGGTGCCGAACTCCTTGAAATCGCAAGACAAAACAATGTCAACTATCTCTTTGAGGCAAGCGTCGGCGGCGGTATCCCTATCATCCGCCCTATCAGCCAGTGTCTTGCCGCCAATGAAGTGATTGAAATTGCCGGTATCCTCAACGGTACCACCAACTTTATCCTTACCAAAATGATCCGTGAAAATATGTCTTTCGATGACGCTCTCGGAATGGCTCAGAAACTCGGCTATGCCGAAAAAAATCCTGCCGCTGACGTGGAAGGGCATGATGCCTGCCGTAAAATCTGTATTCTCGCTTCTCTTGCCTACGGCAAACACGTCTATCCTCAGTATGTTCACACAAACGGTATCACCGGCATGACACTTGAAGATGTGGCTTATGCTTCTTCCTGGGGCGGCGTTATCAAACTGATTGGTCAGGTGAAACGCCTTGATGACGGTCAGCTTGATATTACCGTTGAACCTATGTTCATTGAGAAAAACAGTCAGCTCGCTAATGTAGATGATGTCTTTAACGGTATCCTCGTCAGAGGTGACGCTACCGGTGATGTCGTCTTCTACGGCAAGGGAGCAGGAAAGCTTCCGACTGCCAGTGCGGTCGTTGCCGATATTATCGACTGTGTGAAACATCTCAAGGCAAGAAAATATCTCCACTGGATTGACGGCGGCGATGATATTGTCAAGCCTTACAGTCAGACCGTTTATCCTGTCTACATCCGTCTGGAAAGCAGTCTCGGCAAACAGGCTGTTACCGAAAAGGTGACTGCCTTGTTCAAAAATGCCCGCTCTATCCTGAGAACCAATGCTCCTGAAAATGAGTTCGCTTTCGTCACTGACGATATGCTTGTCTATGAACAGGAAAATGCTGTCAATGCTCTGGAGCAGGACGGCATCCATGTATTGTCAAAAATCCGTATTTCGGATTTGTAATAAAAAGTTTTTTGATTTGGGGGAGAAAAAATGAGTCTCATTGTTCAAAAATTCGGCGGAAGCTCTGTGGCTGACGCTGAAAGAGTCTTTAATGTCGCAAGGATCGTTACCGATACCTACAAAAACGGCAACAAAGTCGTTGTTGTCGTTTCTGCTCAGGGCGATACCACTGACGATCTGATTGACAAGGCTAACGAAATTAATCCCAATGCTTCCAAGCGTGAAAAGGATATGCTCCTTGCTGCCGGTGAACAAATTTCTATTGCTCTGCTTGCTATGGCTATCGAAAAGCTCGGCTGTCCTGTTGTTTCTCTGCTCGGCTGGCAGGCCGGTTTCCAGACCTCTTCTGCCTACACCTCGGCAAGAATCAAGAGAGTCAAAACCGACAGAATCGAAAAGGAACTTGACAAAAACAATATCGTTGTTGTTGCCGGTTTCCAAGGTCTCAACCGTTACGAAGATGTCACTACTCTCGGCAGAGGCGGCTCCGATACCAGTGCCGTTGCTATCGCTGCGGCTATGCATGCTGATCTGTGCCAGATCTATACAGATGTGGAGGGTGTCTATACGGCTGATCCTCGCAAAGTTAAAAACGCTTCCAAACTGAAAACCATCTCTTATGATGAAATGCTGGAACTGGCTACTCTCGGTGCTCAGGTCCTCAACAACAGAAGCGTTGAAATGGCTAAAAAATATAATATCGAGCTTGAGGTGCTCTCCAGTCTGACAAGAGCACCCGGTACTATCGTTAAGGAGGCTGCTAAAATGGAAAAAATGTTGATAAGCGGTGTTGCAAAGGATACCAATGTGGCAAGAATCTCAGTCGTAGGTGTACCTGACGTTCCCGGTCTTGCTTTCAAAATGTTCTCGAAGCTCTCTTCCAAGGGCATCAATGTAGATATTATTCTTCAGTCTATCGGTCGTGACGGTACAAAAGATATTTCCTTTACGGTTGCCAAGGACAATATGAACGAGGCTGTCGCTGCTATGGAAGATTACATCGCTGTCGTTGGCGGCAAATCTGTCCTCGCTGATGACAAAGTTGCAAAAGTCTCTATCGTTGGTGCCGGTATGGAATCCCATGCAGGCGTGGCTACCAAAATGTTCGAGGCTCTCTATGACGCTCAGATCAATATCCGCATGATCGCTACCAGCGAAATCAAAGTTTCTGTCCTTATCGACGAAAAAGATGCCGATGCCGCTGTCAGTGCTATCCATGCAAAATTCTTTGACAACTGATTTCTGACATCCTTACACAAAATAAAAATATCTGCTGATACTTCCTCTGAAATATCAGCAGATATTTTTTGTTATACACAAGTTACTTTCGTATGTGTCACGGCATTTTGCAAAAGTTCCTTTATATCCGTTTCACGATACCGTTCGGGATATACATTTTTGATGTGCTTCTCCAGCGAAAAAATATCACTCCCGTTTTCAAAAAGTGTCTTACCGATTGCTGTATCTATCTTCTCTTTGATGTTTTCCTCTATCAGACGGGTGATCTCCTGCCCGTATTTTTTATCAAGATTCACTTCTATTTCAAACGATACATCCAGATAGCTGTTTTTCCACTTCGGAATCACACGGGATTTTACTCCCTCTATTCGATAACTTGACTCTTTCCCCTGCATGGCAACCGTATCTGTGAAATCTGTCACTTTCTGATTTACCAACAGCGTCCCTATCGTTTCCTCTTTCGTCATACTGTAAATATTACCGTTCCCGTCCGAAACATTACTTCCACTGACACTCAGGGCCTGAATATCCTTCCTGACAATCACATTGGGAAATATCATCGCTCTTTCTTTGCTTTTCTGACAAGATATATAATCCGACAGAGAACAATGCACCTCTGTCTGCTCCACTGCACGACTGTCCGCCAATACATTGATATTCTCCGAATGATACCCCAGATTTTCTATCCCTTCAAAAATCGTCTTTTTCGCACTGCCATCCGTGGACATTAAATTTGCTGTCTTCTGCATCTCTTTCAGATTCCCGAAATATGACAGGGCTTTATCATAGTTCTTCACTGTCTCCCTGTCCATCATAATGAACAGGCACTGACTTAACAACAGCTTTTTTCCTCTCTGATTTTCCAGTGTACTCAACGCCTCACTGACAGTTGCTCCGTCTGTATACATCAGCTTTACGGCATTTTCTTTGTCCTCGTTCTCCGTATCCAGCACGATCAGCGTCATCTCATAGCCGTCTTTCTCTTTATCTATCCCCAGCCCCTGCACGATCAGCCTTTCATTCAGCTGCATACTGTTACAGCCGCTTAACATCACTACCGACAATATAATTGTCATTGTTGCCGTCCGGATGACTTTCCGAACCTTTGGGGAATGCTTTCTTTGTGCTCTTTCCGCCGCATACACTCCCAACGGTATTCCAAATGTAAACAGCACTCCCAATATACACCACATTTCTTTATGAAAAATCATTTCTGTCTTTGGCAGCCACAATACCACACCCAACAGTATTACTCCGCTGATGACGGTAATTGTCTTTCCAAACGAATTCCGGAACACTGCTTTGACACTCTCCGACACCGAAAACAACAGCACTGACACATTACAAAAAACACTGCACATACTTACAAAAATAAAAAACGGATTCAGTCTTTGCAGGCTCCCGGCTCCCTCTATCGACTGATAAACCGGCAGCTCTCTGGTGTCCGAATAATCTCCCAATGCTCCGCGAAACAGCACTATCATCAATATCATTATCAAAAACAATCCCGCTGTCCACAGCAAACTGCTTTTCCATACACGCCCCTTTGACAGCGGCAGCAATACATTCAGTGCCGCTGCTGTGTTCATTCTTGATAAAATCAGCACAATCCCGTCTGTCACCGAACCCATTGTCATATATTCCGATGGTATCAGATTGTCCGACGAAAAGCCCGGCATTAAATAAATTACCAACAGCACACCTGACAGCACTATCAATCCCAATACAATCGCCGACATTCTCGACAATGCCTCTATCCCTTTCAGTGCCGCATAAATACACGCTCCCACCAGCACCGCCAGCACCGCTTTTGCCGGAATTCCTTCCGGCAGCAGCACCTCTAAAAAATATTGCAGTGACATTACCGCATATATACACGAGCCTAAAAAATAAATTCCATACATCAGGGATATTATCAATCCCACTGTTCCCCATCTTTCAACCGCTATCCCGCATACGGACTGCTTTCTCCCTTTTCCGTACAACAGATTTACAGGCACCAACAATCCCATCAATGCTGCCATACTCAGCAACAACGGTATTATCAGACTCCACAACGATTCTATCCCCGTTACAAACACTGAATAAATTACCGTCACAGACAGGCGGCTTATCAGCAGCAATGTGAAAATCTGTCCTACCGTTACAACATTTCTTTCAGCCATTACCGATCTCCTTTCACGTTTGCTCCCGGAAGCTCCTGCACCGTTTCCGTTTTCTTGGAAAGTATCTTCCACCCTGCCCGTATGACAACATCTCTCATTGCTACCGCACTGAATGGCGTGATAGGTGTTGTATACGGTACTCCGAAACTATTCTTTCCACAGAGATTCACCAGCACCACACACAGCATCACCGCTACTCCCCATATCCCCAACAGTCCTCCCGCAAATGTAAATATGACTCTCAATACCGCTGACGGTGCATACAGATTCGGTATCACATACGAACTGATAGAGGTCATTGCCACTACCATCAACGTTGGAGCTCCTATCAATCCTGCATGAATCGCCGTGTCTCCCACAACCAATCCTCCCACGATACTCACTGCATACCCCAATGGCTGCGGCATCCGCAAACCTGCTTCTCTCATTATCTCATACACAAATTGTATCAGTATTGTCTCTGACATCAATGATAATGGTGTTGCTCCTATCGAACCTGCGATTTTATTCAGCATCAGTGTCGGAAACATCTCCGGATTGAATGTCCCCAGCGAAACATACACTCCCGGCAGCAGCATGGATATGAAAAATGCACAGTATTTCAGCAGTCGTGTCAGTGTCGCAAAATACGCCCGATTTGAATAATCATCCAGTGTCTGAAAATACTCCGCAAACAAATACGGCACTATCAACACGGACGGCACTCCATCCACTAAAACTGCAATTCTTCCCTCCGTAATCTTGCCGCATACCGTATCCGGTCTCTCTGATACTCCTACTCCGCTGAAAAACGAAAATTCATTCCTTTCCTCTAAAAACGGCACTAAATATCCCGATGTCAGCACCGTTTTACTGTCCACGTTCTTTAATCTCCGTTTCAGCTCATCTATGATTTCCTGAGACGCTGTCCCCTTTAAATAACACAGGCATACTTCTGTCCGGCTGATCTCTCCTATTACCATCGTTTCAAAATGCAGTTTCGGATTCTTCAGTTTTCTCCTCAGCATAGACATATTCACTCTCACCGATTCCACAAATCCCTCTTTGGAACCCCTTTGAACAACATCCGATTCAGGCTCCGAAACACCTCTTGACGCATAGCCCTGTATGCCCGCTCCCAGCATTTTGACACAGCCCTCTACCGCTATCACGGCAAACCCTGACATAATCTGCTTTTCTACCTCTTCATAGCTTGTCAGTTCCACCATATCCGCTGTAAACAATACCCGATATTTTATCGCCTGATAACACTGCTCTGCGCTGTTTCCGCTGAAATCATATCCGAACAGCGGTGTCAGGATTCCCTCTGCAAGCACTTGTTTATCAATCATGTTATCTATCGAAATCACCGCTGCGTTGATTCCTGACAGGCGGATTTCCCTTACCGTCAAATCCGCACTTTCCGAAAAAGATGCTTTCAGATAATTGATATTCGCTTCCAGTGAATTTGACAGGGGTGTATGTTTCGCCTGATACGGCTCGCCCTGTGAGTGTGTATAAATCTCCTGCAAATCTCTGACAAATTGGTACATGAAATTTTCCCTCCTATGCTGTCTGTATACATTTTGCTCCCGCCAAAAATTTTTATACCAGGTATATTTTGCCGCTCCTCCGCACAAAATAATTCCTGTCGGGAGGGCTTGCCATGATTATTTCTACAATCAGAACCGTACTGCTTTATATTATCATTATCTTTGCCGTCAGAATGATGGGAAAACGCCAAATCAGCGAAATGCAAACCAGTGAATTGGTAATTACCCTTTTAATGTCCAATATTGCCTCCATTCCCATGCAGGACACGGATCAGTCCATGCTCAGCGGTGTCATCCCTATCATGATACTGCTTTCCTGTGAAATCTTTATTTCCTATCTCATGCTCAAAAAAGCTCGTGTCCGTCGTCTGATATGCGGAAAGCCTGTCATTGTCATCAATGACGGCAAAATTGAACAGCAGGCAATGTCTCAGCTTCGTATCAGCACCGAAGATCTCTATGAACAGCTCCGTCAGAAAGATGTCTTTGATATTGAACAGGTCGCTTATGCCATTCTTGAAACCAACGGCAAAATGAGCGTCTTTAAAAAAGCTGAATATCTTTCCGTTACGCCTCATGATTTAGAAATCCAAACAGATGACAGTACTCTGCAGGTCGTGATTATCAGTGACGGAGAAATTGCCAATTCTTCCATGAGATTTTGCGGCGTGGGTACGAATTGGCTTTATGCTACTCTGCAAAATGAAAATCTCACACTCAAAGATGTCTTTATCATGACCGCCGATAAGTATAAAAATTATAAAATTATCAGAAAAGAAAGGAATTAATCCATGAACAGATTTTTCGGGGCTTTAGCTGTACTCTTTGCCTCACTCATCACTGTCATTACCGGTTTCTGTATCAATACCAATACGGCCGCTTCTGTCAATGCTCTGCTTTCCGAATCCGTCAGCTATGCTCAAAACAACCATATTCCTCAAGCCAAACTCTCTTTGCAAAAAGCAAAAAATTTATGGGACTCTCAGATGCAAACCATGCTCCTGTTCGTCTCTCACGGAAAACTCGACCAGATTGAAGAAACCATCAACATTGCCGATTCTTACATTAAAAGCAATGAAATTTCACTCTATTTGGCCAAATGCAACACTGCTATCCTTTTAATCGACAATTTCAAAAATGTGGAATATCCCAATATCAACAATATTTTCTGACATAAAAAATCAGCTCCAAAAGAGCTGATTTTTTACACAATTCCTCTGTCGTGCAGTTCACACGTCAAAACATACAAGTCTGCTATATCAATCTTATGATTGCTCTTCCGGTCTGCCGCTTCCTGCTGACATGGTGACAATTCCGTTTTCCCTAAAAGATAATCTCTCAGCAAATACATATCTCTTGTATTGACATTGCCCTCGCCTGTTATATCCCCACGCACAATTATATCATAGCTTTTTTCGTTGAAATTTACCTGCCAGCCTGTTCCCATCTCTCCCGATGTCACCGTTTTTCCGTTATGGTTCACAAACGACACACTGTTATCTCCGTAATACACATTCTTTTTGAATTGTGCCACTGTCGTTCCCTCGGGAAGATACATTTTGTTCGATACCATCTCATACACATCACTGCTGATTGTATCATCCTGCTTTTTCGGAGGCTCACTGACAGTACTTTCTTTTCTGCTTTCCTCTCTTTGCGAAAACTCTGCTTTAAAAATTTCAGAAACCGTTGACGGCTCTTTCACAATCTTCTCAAACTTATTTTCCGGAATATATACCGCTTCTGTTTCTGTCATGGCATATATGGCATTTCCGCTCGCCGTCACGTCCGAGACCGTAAAATCCATATGACACACTGCCTGCGGCTCCCCTGTGCCGTCAAGCTCATAGATCTCATCTCCATACAAAGCATATACAGCATTTTTCGTTCCGCAAATATGTTCATATTCTGTATCCAGAATTTTTTGAAATCCACTCCGGCTATCGAATAAATAACAATCTCCCACACTGTCTGTATAAATATTTCCATTGACTTTCAGCGGCATGACAGGAACAGCACATTCTATCCTCTGTTTACTCTCGGCATCTATCACACCATTCTCTGTTACAGCAAACACCTTTTGACTTTCTGTATCACTGACCAACATTTTGATATCAAAGGGAAATTCCATTTTCTTCATAAACTTTCCCCTGTTATCACATTTTATCACCTGACAAGGCTCGCTTTCTTCCGCAAAATACCAGTCCTCACCTGATACTGCCATCTGAAACCGATCGCCAAGATTCACCTCTGTCATGACAGGCTTACTGTCTGCCATGATATACAGCAACCGTCCCTGATTCTTAATCAGATATAAGTGCTGATCTCCCACAAACACCGCATCAAAATTTTCACTGCTCGTTGAAATACTTTTCGGGTTCTCTTCACAATATTTCCATATCTTTGTGTTGCCGCCCTCATGGAATACATAATACAGACTGCCTTTTCCGTCTGAAAGATATTTTCCGTTCCCGATTTCTCCCCCTGCATCACAATCCGGTGCATACAGGAACATCAACAACAATACTATCATTACACTCAACACTAATGTTTTGATTTTCATGTTTTTTCTCCGTTCCTGTTTTTTTCCATTATATCCTATTTTTCGACATTTTTCAACTCTTTCAGCGGCAATATTCCTCCTATATCGTACAGCTTTTCATTGCCCAGCGACACCAACTCAACGTGATAATTCCGTGCAAATGCTTTTATATTCTCATAATCTCTATGTAATTTCACGTTGCCGCTGAATACAAGCGTATCTTTATCAATCAGACCACAGCACCCTCCTATAAATCCATATGCATACCCATCCAGCAAAATATCTCCCTGTGATATTTTCAGCACGTCTATATCATTCATTCCGCAAATTTTACAAATTCCCGCATCAGCAGTGATCACTGCGTTTTCTCCCACAACTGCCGTTGAACATTTTGCATAACTCTGATTCGTATGCAAAATGTTCTTCTTTCTTTCCCGCAAAACAGCAAGTATCGGCTGATATGCTTTTTTTGTATGACATAAAACATTTTCTCCGAATATACACAGATTCAATAACGGTCTTTCTGCCGTTACTTTTTCATCCAGTTCATTCGCATAAAATACCTCTGTTCCGCCCAGATGACACACACTCATATCGGCATGGTATGCCTCCGAACCCTGCACGGAATCGATTCTTTTCGGCACTTTTACCAAAATGCCCATGCTTTCCAGTTCTCTCTTAAAAATCGGCTTATAATCCGACATTACAACTTCCGTTACCCTGTTTTCAGGCAAATTTGCCTTTTCTATCCATCTCTCCGACACTTTCCGAAAACTCCTTTAATCTGCCCTCAATGCTTCGACAGGCTTTAATGCTGCCGCTTTCAGTGCGGGATATATCCCGAAAATGACTCCTACTCCCATTGAAAACAATAATATTTCTATCATTATATCAATCCTGACAACAAGCGTCAATCCCAGCACCGATACTCCTATCCATGACACGGCCGTTCCAAAAAGAATTCCTGCTGCCGCTCCTATCAGTGTCAGAACAATCGACTCTGCCAAAAATTCTGTGACGATCACTCTTTTTGACGCTCCCAGTGCTTTTTTTATCCCGATTTCTTTCGTCCGCTCCGTTACTGCCGCCAACATCACATTCATAATACTCAGTCCTGCTACCAGCAGCGACACGATTCCTACTGCTGTCAGCACAACGGAAAAAATCTGAATAATATGACTGATATTTTCCTTTTGCTGTGCCATATTCGTAAACGAATACGCTCCCTGGATATTGGAATTCCTTTCCATTGTCTTAATGATATTTTTCCCTGCCGTCTCATTATCATATTCATCTTTGACTCTGACAGCTATCTGTGAAAAATTACTGCTTCCCATACTGTTCTGCATGGTTGTATACGGCACATATACAAAATTCGGTATATATGAACCCATCATATTCTGCAATATGCCGCTCCCTGTCTTAATAACACCCACTATCTCATATTCCGCTCCCGAACCTCCGCTGTTAATCAGTATCTTCTTTCCGACAACATTGTCACTTCCGTAATATGCCTTGGCAAGCGTCTGGTCAACCATGCAATTCCTTGCATCCGACGAGATATCCCCCGAATTAATGAACCTGCCGTATAAAAGCTGCAAGGAAATGACATCTTTCGCTGTTTTATCAATTCCCCACAAATAAATACTGCTTCTCTTATCTCTGATATAGGCATCTGTCGATTCAAACATCACCGGCATTGCATAATCTACATACGACAACGATTCGATTGTCGCTAATTCTTCCTCTGACAAACGGGCTGACTGCTTTTTCAGGCTTACTGTAATTCCGCCTATCCCTAAGCCGTCAATTTCATTCGTCAGGGCACTATTCCCGCACTCACTGATATGATTAATCATGATGACAGATGCTACTCCTACTGCTATTCCTATCAATGTCAGAATCGTTCTTCCTTTTTTCCTGAAAAGCACTTTGATTGAATTCACTATCAAATCAAGCATCTGCATCACTCCGTTCATTCCTTGATGATGATTCCCTGACCATCATTGATCTCTGTATTTTTGATAATTTTATCCTCTTGGTCTAATCCCGATACAATCTCTGTTCCGTCTTTATATTCCTTTCCCGCTGTGAAATAGACTTTTTTAGCCCTGCCTTTCACTGCCGTCAAGACATAATCTCCCTCATCATCCGAGTGTATATACTCATACGGCAATACCAATACATTTTTATCCGTTGACGTAACTATCGTACAGTCTGCACTATAGCCTATTCTTAATTTATCATCCTTTTCACCTTCCAGCGTCACCGTTACCGATACCGTTGTTTCCTTGCCGCTCAATCCTGTTGTCTGTACTGCCTCGTCTGATATCTTGGTGACCTTGCCTGTGTATTCTTTATCAGGCACGGCACGAAACGCTATCTCTGCTTTTTGTCCCACTGCCACTCTGTCGATATAATTTTCATTGACATTTACCGGTATTTCCAGTACCCCTGTATTCGACAGCTTGATCACATCTGCTCCTTTACTCACAATATCATCCGCCTGATACGGTACTCCCGACACTTTTCCCTCCATCTCTGCACAAATTTCTCTGACAGTACAATATTTTTTCACTTCCTCCAGAATCTGCTCTTTTAACGAACTGTTCCCCAACAATGCCTCTACATTCTGCATATCCGCATACTGTGATGCCATCTCCGCCTGATAATATGAAAACAGTACATCTCCTTTTTTGACTTTATCTCCGCTTTTCACTTTTATCTCTTTGATAATTCCCCATTCCTCCGCCTGAACGCTTTTTCCCGACTGATATTGTAGTTTTCCCGATGCTGTCACGGTATTGCTCATCTCCTGCGGCTTCAATGTAAATATCTCCGTTTCTGCCGTACTTCCGTTCACCATATAGCCGGACATCACTATGACACCAATCATCACCAATGTCCCCAAAAATAAGTATACATATTTCTTCATCTCGCTCATCTCCCATTTGTATTATCTGTAATATTTTTTGAATTATAACTGTTATTTTGTTGCCAATTTCATCTATTTATGTTAAAATGAAGTTGAAATTTTTAAAAGAAAGTTGGATAAACGATGATTGCTGTAATAGACTATGGTGCGGGCAACCTGCAAAGCGTTGTCAAAGCTCTGCAATATATCGGCTGTGACTGTGTTGTCACGGACAATCGTGATGTGATTCTCTCCGCTGATGGTGCCATTCTTCCCGGTGTCGGCTCTTTCGCTGATGCAATGTCCTGCATGAGAACCTCTCAAACCGACAAGGCTGTGATTGATTTTGTGAAAAGCGGCAAGCCTTTTCTTGGCATTTGCCTGGGCTTGCAGTTACTCTTTGACGGCAGTGAGGAAAGTCCGGGCGTGCAGGGACTCGGACTTCTCAAAGGCAGTATTGCCAAAATCCCCAACCAAAACAATACCCTCAAAATTCCTCACATGGGATGGAATTCTCTTGATATTCTCAAAAATGACGGTATTTTTCAAAATATCCCTCAAAACTCTTATGTCTATTTTGTACACTCTTACTATCTTAAAGCACAGGATGAACATATCGTTGCCGCCCAAACACATTACGGTGTGGATATTGACGCTTCCGTACAGTTTGAAAATATCTTTGCCACTCAGTTTCATCCTGAAAAAAGCGGTTCTGTCGGTCTGCAAATTCTCAGAAATTTTGCTGATATCACAAGGAGGTCCTAATTTATGTATGCTAAAAGAATTATTCCCTGTCTGGATGTGAAAGACGGCAGAGTTGTCAAGGGTACCGGCTTTGTCAATCTCCGTGATGCGGGCGATCCTGTGGAATGTGCCAAACTCTATGACAAAGAGGGGGCTGATGAACTCGTTTTACTCGACATCACCGCTTCCAGCGATGCCAGAAATATTATCGTTGACATTGTAACCGCTGTGGCTGACAGTGTATTCATTCCTTTCACTGTCGGGGGCGGTATCCGTACCGTGGAAGATTTTACCGCCATCCTCCGTGCCGGTGCCGACAAAGTATCCGTTAATTCCGCCGCCGTACACCGTCCCGAAATTATCAACGAAGCCGCCTACAAATTCGGCAGTCAGTGCGTTGTCACCGCCATTGATGCCAAAAGACGAAACGACAACAGCGGCTGGGACGTATATATCAACGGCGGGCGTATCAATACCGGAAAAGATGTTGTCAAATGGGCTGTTGAAGCCGAACAGCGTGGTGCCGGTGAGATTCTCCTCACCAGTATGGATTGTGACGGTGTAAAGAACGGTTATGACCTTGCACTGACAAGAGCCGTTTCCGAAAATGTCGGTATTCCTGTTATCGCTTCGGGTGGTGCGGGAGCTTTGGAGCATTTCTCTGACGCTTTCACTCTCGGAAAGGCTGACGCTGTACTTGCCGCTTCTCTTTTTCATTTTGGTAAAATCTCCATCGGAGAACTCAAGCATTATCTCGACCGGCAAAATATCCCTGTCAGAAAATAATATACAAAAATCTCCGTTACAGATTTCTCTGCAACGGAGATTATTTTTTGTTTTATAGAACTTTATCAGATTTTGACTGTCACTGCATCAAGGCTGTGCGGAAGTTCGCTTTCATCTGCCGATACAAGGAATGTGAACTTTGTCTCGGTCTTTGCGGCAAGTACATTGATTTTCTCAATGAACTCTGCAAAGGCGGTGAAATCCTGACCGCCGATTTTCAGGGTAGAGTCAACCAGCACGTCTGTTACGTCATAGTTGCCTGCACAAAGTCCGCTCAGGAATCCGAAAAAGGCTTCATAACCTGTAATCGCATACTGCTCGGTGTCAATCAGTCTTGCCTTGTGAGATACGTCATAAGTCAGCTTGGAACCCTTCTCGATAACCACTACGTTACCCTTGGAAGTTTCAACTGCCTCTGTTGCAAGATTGATGAGCTTCTTTGTTTTGCCTGTACCCTTTTTGCCTATAATAAGTGTAACCATTATTTTTTGCCTCCTTAGCAATTTTTATGCCTAATTGAATTTTACAATAAATCTGCATTTCTGTCAATGGATTTTGTACTTTTTGTTGCAGATTATTTCAGTCTGGCTTCCAGAGCCTCTTTCTGGTCTTCATAGCCAGGCTTGCCGAGAAGAGCAAACATATTTTTCTTGTAGCTTTCAACGCCCGGCTGATTGAATGGATTCAAACACATCGTATATCCGCTGATTGCACAAGCCTTTTCAAAGAAGTATATCAGATAACCCAACTCTGTTTCACTGACTTCCGGTATGTCAAGCACCACATTCGGCACTTTGCCGTCTGTATGGGCAAGCACGGTTCCCTCAAATGCCTTTTTATTCACGAAATCAACGGTCTTTCCCGAAAGGAAGTTCAGACCGTCTACGTTTTCGGGATCGGTACCGATTGTCAGCTCATATTTCGGCTTCTCAATCTGTACCACTGTTTCAAACATTGTTCTGGTACCGTCCTGAATAAATTGTCCCATTGAGTGCAGGTCTGTGGAGAATACAACAGATGCAGGGAACAGGCCTTTATTGTCCTTGCCCTCACTCTCACCGAACAACTGCTTCCACCACTCATTCATCATTGTGAACGACGGCTCATAGCTTACCAGCATTTCGATTGCTTTTCCCTTACGGTAAAGAATATTTCTGATAGCGGCATATTTATAGCAATCGTTCTTGTCAAGGTCCGTATTGCAAAGTTCTTCTCTTGCCTTAGCCGCTCCTGCCATCAATGCGTCGATATCTGCTCCTGCAACAGCTATCGGAAGCAAGCCTACTGCTGTCAGCACGGAGAAACGTCCGCCTACATCATCCGGTACAACAAAGGTCTCATAACCTTCCTTTGCAGCAAGCTGCTTCAATGTGCCTTTGGCTCTGTCTGTGGTGCAGTAGATTCTCTCTCTGGCACCTTCTTTGCCATACTCCTTCTCCAGAAGTTCTCTGAACACTCTGAATGCAATTGCCGGCTCGGTTGTTGTTCCCGATTTGGAAATCATATTGATAGAAACTCTCTTACCCTCACAGATTTTCAGCAGTTCTGACAATGCTGTGGAGCTGATGGAATTGCCTGTGAAATAAATGTCAGGCGTATCTTTCGGAAGGGCATTATAATTCGGGGATTTCAAAAACTCGATAGCGGCTCTTGCTCCCAAGTAAGAACCACCGATACCAATCACAACAAATACATCTGTATCTGCTTTAATCTTTTCGGCAGCCTTCTTGATTCTTGCAAATTCTTCCTTGTCGTAGTCAACGGGAAGATCCAGCCAACCTAAAAAGTCATTGCCCAAGCCTGTCTTGTTATGCAGAATGTCATGGGATGCTCTGATCTGAGGGGCGATTGCCTCATATTCCTCATTTGAGATAAATGCCTTTACGTGCTTATCGTTCAGTCTGACAGCCATAAATTAGTTCCTCCTTGTTTTATATGAACAAATCTTCCGGATTTTCCAAAAGACAATATTCTTTCTATATCATACACTAATTTCCTGTTCTTTGCAATATCCATTTTCAAAAAACAGGACAGAAATTTCTTTCTGCCCTGTTCGTGAGATTATACACTGAAAAGCATCGTACCGTATGACGGATACGGCCACAGTTTTGCAGACATATTCGACTCCATTTCATCTGCAACGGCTCTCAGTTCCTGCATAGCCGCCAATACTTTTTCTTTATAGTACATTGCATTTTCGGCTACGCCCTCTACTTCTTTTGCACCTACTACTGCCTTATCAAGCACGTCTATCTTTTTCAGGAAACAGGACAGCAGATTTGCCAGTTTTTTCATCAGTTCCGTTTCAGGGGTCGTTACGATTTCCGCATCTACAGACTTGATCAGATTAGCTGTCTCTGCCAGCTCTCTCACATACGCTGCTACCGCAGGTACAATATCTTTCTTTGCCATGTCAAGGGCTGTCAGGGCTTCAATATTGATGATCTTGGAATAGTTTTCCAACAGTATCTCACTTCTGGAACGCAGTTCTACCTCTGTATAAATGCCATGCTTACCGAACAGTTTTATATTTTCCTCCGATGCATACATTGGCATAACATCCGGCAAGGAACGCAGATTCAGCAAGCCTCTTCTTTCCGCTTCGGCTACCCACTCGTCAGAATAGTTATCTCCGTTGAAGATAATTCTCTTATGCTCTTCCAACGTCTTTTTCACCAATGCCTCGGCTGCTTCCTTCACATTTTCGGCTTTCTCAAGACGGTCCGCAAAATCCTGCAATACATCTGCCACAATCGTGTTGATGATCGTATTCGTGCAGGCAATATTTTCGGAAGAACCTACCATTCTGAATTCAAACTTATTGCCTGTGAACGCAAACGGCGATGTTCTGTTACGGTCGGATGTATCTTTCACAAAGTTCGGCAATACATTGGCATTCGTTTTCATGATTGCCTCGTCTTTTGTCTGATAAGCCTCTCCCTTTTCTATGGAGTGCAGAACGTCTGTCAGTTCATCTCCCAGATACATTGACAAAATAGCGGGAGGTGCTTCGTTTGCTCCCAGTCTGTGATCGTTGCCGGCACTGGCTACAGACAGTCTCAACAAATCCTGATGTTCATCTACCGCTCTGATAACTGCTGCCAGAAATACTAAAAACTGGGTATTCTCTCTCGGATTCTTTGAGGGATCCAGAAGATTCTTTCCTTTATTGGTGGACATGGACCAGTTATTATGTTTGCCCGAACCGTTTACACCTGCAAACGGCTTTTCATGCAGCAGGCATACCAATCCGTGTCTTTCGGCAACCGTTTTCATTACTGCCATTGTCAGCTGATTATGGTCTGTTGCAATATTGGATGTATCAAAAATCGGGGCAAGCTCATGCTGTGCAGGAGCTACTTCGTTATGCTTTGTCTTGGCAAGAATTCCGTACTTCCACAACTCCTCGTCAAGTTCTTTCATATATGCCGATACTCTCGGCTTGATCGTACCGAAATAGTGGTCGTCCAGTTCCTGTCCTTTGGGCGGTCTTGCTCCGAACAGTGTTCTGCCGCAGTAAATCAAATCCTTACGCTTTTTGAATACTTCACGGTCTACCAGAAAATACTCCTGTTCCGGTCCGACTGTCGTATCCACTCGTTTTGTACTGTTATCTCCGAACACACGCAGAATTCTCAGTGCCTGTGTATTCAGCACTTCCATGGAACGCAGAAGCGGTGTTTTTTTATCAAGAATCTCCCCTGTATAAGAGCAAAAGGCAGTCGGGATACAAAGCGAACCGTCTTTAATAAACGCATAGGATGACGGATCCCATGCTGTATAGCCTCTCGCTTCAAATGTTGCACGGATACCGCCTGATGGGAAACTGGACGCATCAGGCTCACCTTTTATCAGTTCTTTTCCCGAAAACTCCATGATTACTTTGCCGTCGGGTGTCGGCGAGATAAAGCTGTCGTGCTTTTCTGCCGTGATACCTGTCATCGGCTGGAACCAGTGCGTAAAATGCGTCGCACCGTTCTCTATCGCCCACTCTTTCATGGAATGTGCTACCACATTTGCAATCGAAATATCAAGGGCTTTTCCCTCTTCGATTGTTTTTTTCAGATCTTTATACGTTCCCTTCGGAAGACGCTCCTTCATTGCTGCATCATTAAACACTCTGCATCCGAAAATTTCAGGTACATTCGGCATAGTTCATACTCCCCATTCTCAAAATTTACAAAATCTGCAAAATGGCAAAAAGGCACCGTAGGTTTTTCGTCATTCATACGCTCAACCTACAGCACCTTTGCTGTCGTTGATGAAATTATAAATCATCTTTCGCTTCAAGTCAAGCCTTTTTTGTCAAAATCGCTCTTTTTGTAAGACATACAATTTTTTGTTCTCTGCGTTGACAAATTTATGGATATTTTTTAACCCTCTCATGATATAATTTTTATCTGTACCATTCATTTCCCATCAAAAAATTGACTTTTACCGCTCTTTATACTATAATAAATTTAAATTCATTTCTCCTGCATACCGTCTCTTTGCAGGAGTCCGGGAGGCTGTCATGCCTAAACAATATTTTTTTAGTATCAATCTTCTTATCAAAAATGATGACCATATTGAAGAAGCGGTATCTTCCGTTACCGCCGACGAAACATTTTTTCTCGAACACGTCCAACTCATTTTAGTGGACTCCGTTTGCAGTGACAAGAGCATTGCCATCTGCTCCCAATACAGTGAGAATTTTCCTGACAATATCTTTTTTGTCGATACATCCGGAAAAAAGCCTGCCGCCTGTTACAATGATGCTGTTTCCCTCTGCACAGGTCAATATATTGCTTTTACAGACAATTTCGGTCAGTATTCAGCCAACGCTCTTCCGATTGTGTATCGCTATCTCAGTGAGGATTCTGTGCCGGTAACGGCTATTCTTCCCATGCTTTCCTCTGACGGCTCTCAGCCTGTCCCCTATATTGACCGATTTCCCTCCGGTTATGTCTCTCTCAAAGAGGCTCCCGACAGATTTATTCTTCTGCTCGGATGCTATTTCTTTGACAGGCAGACTGCTCTTTCCCTCTCTTTCGACACCTCTCTCAAAATTCACAGCGAAGATAAATGGATTATTGAGGCTCTCCTCAAAACCTATTCATTTCTATTCATTGACGAGTGCAGTTATACCACCTCTTTTCCCACCGAACGTGATTTTCTCCGTTTCGCCCCTCAATACAACAAAAATTTCTATATCAATTCCGTCAATGATTTTATCATCCCCATGCTCCGGGATTATGCCGGCTCTCTGCTGGTACAGTCTGTTATGCTCTATCTCATTGACATCAAGTTCGCTATGAACCGGAATGAACATTACAAATATGCCGTTGCCGAAAACTATATCAATGATTTTTTCTACGCAATACGTAACGCTCTGCAGCTGATTGATGACTATGTGATTCTTAACAAACGTCTGTGTATGCTCTGCGGGCTCGATACCGAATTTCCTTTCAGTCTCATACGGATGAAATACAAAAATCAAAACCTTATGCCTGATATTGACCTCGTGCTTTTTAAAGATACTGTCGAAAAAGGTTACTTTGAAAGCAACGGACTGATGATCACTCATACCCTTAACGGTGAATTTGTCGCCAGTATTCATCAATCCTTTATCTCCGATTCCGAAGAAATCGTTGTACAGATTGCTGCTGTCAATACTGACAGCAGCGGTCTATGGATGGATGCCTATCTCAAAAACTGCTCCTATCTTAAAAATCACTTTTCTCTCTACACACTCGTCAATCAGAAACGAATGGAAATTCTTCCTTCCGGTATTGACACTGTACAAACTGTTTTTGACACTCCTTTCGTTCAAAAGTTTGCGTTCCGTTTCTTTATCCCTGTCAGCACCGGAAAACAAATTGACAATGCCTGCATCATAATGAAATATCAGAATCTCTCGTTCCGTCTCGATATGCACTTTGATTCTCTCTTTGCTCGGCTGTCTCCGGCTGTTCCTTTCAGTTTCTGGTGCTTTCGGGACAAGGTTCTCACCTACGACCGCAAAACCAAATCTCTTGTCATTCGTCAGGCTACTGAAAATCTCATTGCTTTTTACGAAAATAAATTCCTCTCTCAAATGACAAAGCTCCTCTCTTTCTCCGATGCTCTGCACTGCCGTCAGCTCAGGAAAAGTGTTGCACGTCTCAAAAAAGACAAAAGCGACTGCAAGTATTTTATTTTCTATGATGAATTCGGCATTAACTCTAACGGCAATCTCTTATTCCGCTACTTCTCCAAAGCAAGAAACCGACAAAAATTCATTCCCTTTTTCATCACACACAAGGACTCTCCCGAATATGCTTTCCTTATCCATGCCGGCTATGACAATATTCTTGAACTTGGCTCCCGAAAAGCCAAAACCATTATTCTTGCCGCTGATGTTATCTTTGCTTCCAACTGCCATGTATACGATTCTCTGGGCTTCACGGCCTCTGACAAACTCTTTCTCAAAGACCTCTTCAATCCCAAAATCGTTTCTGTTAAAAACTTCTTTATGAACTATGAAACCGCTTTCTCCGGGAACCGTCTGACAGACAATTTCTCCGCCTGCTTCTGTGCCTCTGCAACCGAACAGGAACATCTTCTCAGAAAAGAATTTGATTTCAGCAAAGATATGATCCATATCACCGGTTATCCTGTCTTTGACTCTGCCCTTGACCAAAAGGAAAATCTTATCCTTATCGCTCCGGGCAGCAGACGACAATTCTGTACTTACAACTATTCCGATTACTACCGCTTTTCCGAAAGTGCTTTCTTTAAAGTATACAACGCCATTATTACCGACAGTCGTCTGCTGGACGCTATGAAAGCACACAACTTTCGATTGGCTGTCCTCATGCCCCCTGCTGTCGAAAAATATATGAATGCCTTTCTTTCCAATGATATTGTCGGATTATACTCCTATACCGAAAAAAATCTCACTCTCCTCGTCAGCAAAGCTGCCGTTCTTGTCACAGACTACTCTGAACTCCTTTACAAAATGGCATATCTTAATAAATCCGTTGTCTGCTACTTTCCCAAGCAGCTTCCCTTACAGGCTGAGTATAAAAATGCTGCCGATCCCAGACATTCTCTCGGAGAAATTATCTGTGAGCATGATGCTCTTATACAATATCTTGTAAACAACATTCCCAATGGCTTTACCGTCTCCGAAAAATATCGCAGACGCTCCGACAGTTTCTTTGCCTACAAGGATAACAAAAACTGCCGCAGAATTTTTGAATTGATCATGCAGTCCGAAATGCCGCAGCCTTCCACCGAACAATAACATCAGCCACAGCACTTTTTGAAATGCTGTGGCTGATGTTGATTGTCTTAAAACAAACGATTCATCACAAGTCCCGTAATCAGTTTCGGATAAAAATACGTTGACTTCTGCGGCATTTTTTCTCCTGCTGCCGCTACATCCCTGATTTCCGTTACTCGTGTCGGATTCAGAATAAACGCACACTGGGCTTTGCCGTTCCGCACACTTTCTATGGCTTCTTCAAACAGTTTCGTATATGTCAGATTGATTTGTTTTGCCATGTTTTCAGCGTCTATGCCAAATATTTTCTCCAAAACCAATGTATGCAGTACGGTAACATCCAATCCCTGCGATGCCTTGCTTTTCTCCGGAAGAAGCTTGGCAATCACATTCTCATCTTTCAGCACCAACAAATGATAGCTTTCTCCTCCGCTGTAAAAGGCAAATGCTTTTTTGCCTTCATCATACAACTCCTTGAGTTTGCTTTCTGCTGTCTGCACATCTGTTTCTTCTGTAACAGAGAAATATTCTTCACACGCTGTCAACAGCTTCTCTTTATCAAAACTCTCCAAATCACGCACCAGTCTATGTGTCGGAAGCACTACCAGTCCCGGATGCTCCATGTCTACCAGCATCATCATGACATAATTCTCTCCGCCATTGCCGATACCGTTTTCATGGCAGTAATTGCGGTAATTCAGGGCTGTTTCATAACGGTGATGTCCATCTGCTATATACAGTTTCTTATCTGCAAAGTCTTGGCAAAGCTGCTGTATTTCCTTGGCATCCGTTACAATCCACAAACGATGTGTCACATCTTCATGATCCGTCAGTTCTATATCAGGCGTACCCTCTGAAAGTCTGTCCAAACGGTCAGTGATACTATGCTCACTGTCCATATACAAAGAATAAATCTGGCTGAAGTTGCAGTTGGTCGCTTTCATCAAATTGAATCTGTCCTCTTTCGCTTTGGACAGCGTTTCTTCATGCGGCAATACGATTCCTTTGGAAAACTCCTCCAGCTTTACGCCCACAATACAGCCTTTGAATTTCGCATGAATCTGATTCACCGAAAATTCCTCTTCATAAATATATACCGCCTCTTTGTCATCCTGTTTCAATATTCCTTTATCAAGCCACTCTTCAAGAGTTGCTTTTGCTGTTTCATACGGCTGCTCTCCCTTTGGAAGCTCCAGACGGATAATATTATTCGGATTCTTCTCCAGATAATTTTTTCTCTGTTCCTCGCTGATAATATCATACGGCGGACATACAAGCTCTTCTATCTTACCTGCCGTATCCGTGCGGAATCTCAACCCTCTGAACGCTCTGATTTCTGCCATGAAAATTCTCCTTTTCTGTTATAGATTACTGTTTTATTGTAGGTGCAAAACTGCTTTCTGTCAACATTTTTCTTTTTTCAGTACTGGGCAAGCAACGGATTGATACCGTTTTTCGGTGATGTGCTCATCCCCATATAACGCAGTGCCTCTCCGCAGCCCTTTACGACACACAAAGACGGCTCTTCGGCAACACGCACTTTCAAATCCGTTGCTTGATGTATCAAACGGTCAATACCTCTCAACTGTGCCGCACCGCCTGTCAGTAAAATACCGTCTGTCTGAATGTCTCCTATCAGTTCGGGCGGTGTTTCCAACAAAATTTCTTCTATTTTTGACATTATCGGCTGTACACACTTCTTCAGCGGAGCTACCAATTCTTCGGCATCCATATCTGCCTGTATCGGTCTGCCTGTAATCAGACACTTTCCTTTTACGGCATAACTTCCCGGCACGGTTCCTTCAATGACACTGCCTGCTTCTATCTTTGCCCGTTCTGCTGTCCGCTTGCCAATCAACATATTATATGTATTCTTCACATAACGGATGATTTCTTCATCCATGAGATTGCCTGCATAACGCACCGCACGGGAAACCGCTGTCCTCCCCAGAGAAATGACCGCCATATCCGTTACACCTCCGCCCATATTCACGATCAATGCTCCATGGGCACTGCCGATGTCCAGATTGGCTCCCATTGCCGCTGCTACCGGTTCTTCAATTACGGCTGTTCTTCTCACTCCGGCTCCGCTGACTGTATTCACTATGGCCGTTTTCTCTACTTCCGTCATTTTGCTTGGAATACTTACCACTGCTTTGGGCATTCCCACAGAAGAAGATACTGCTTTTTTCAAAAAGGCCTTCAGCATGGCTTCCGCCATCTCCATATCTGCTATATGCCCTCCGTTCAGCGGACACAATACTCTCTTTCTTGCCGAGGTCTTCCCCATCATCTCATAGGCTTCCCGGCCTACAGCAAGCACTTCTCCGTCCTCTGCACGAATCGTAAGCACAGACGGTTCATCTATTACGATTCCCTTATTCTTTACCCATATCCTTACATTGGATGTCCCTAAATCTATCGCCAAATCAGGCTGCATTCTCCTCATCTCCTGCATTACTGCTTTTCCGTATATTCCCTTAACAAGCTTTTCAAGCCTGAATATCGCATTGTCTTTTTCTGATTCATGACCATGTTTTTCATGGATGAAATCTCTCCTACCAGTATCAGTATTTTCTTCGCCCTCGTTACCGCTGTATACAGCAGATTCCTGTAACAAAGCTGCTGCGGAACCGAATGCATTGGTATCAGTACGGCATTGAACTCATTTCCCTGACTTTTGTGCACCGTCGTTGCATACGCTAATTCCAGATTGTTCAGCGTTTCAAAATCATACTCCGCTGTCCGCTCATCAAACTGCACATACAACATTTTGCTTTTCTTGTCTATCAGCGAAATTCGTCCGATATCACCGTTGAAAATCCCTGTACCCGGTGTACCGTCCTGCTTTGTCCACACAATATCATAATTGTTTTTGATTTGCATCACTTTATCGCCTGTACGGAATGTGCCATGCTCTGCTTTCACCTCGGTGACATTTTCTGTAACGGGATTCAGAACATTTTGAAGCCGTTCATTTATCTTTGCAACACCAAGTTCTCCCTTGCGTCCCGGACAAAGCACCTGTATATCATCAAATGCCGAATATCCGTATGTACGGGGCAGTCGCACCGAACAAAGCTCTGTGATTTTTTTGGCAATCTGCTCCCTGTCCGAACACGAAATAAAGAAAAAATCACTGTCTGTCCGTGTCACTTCCGGCATTGTCCCCTGTACAATCCGATGGGCATTCGTAACAATCAGGCTTTGCATCGACTGCCGAAAAATCTCTGTCAGTTCCACAACCGGTATCTGTCCCGAAGCTATCAGCTCTCCCAATACATTTCCCGCTCCCACTGACGGCAACTGGTCACTGTCACCTACCATAATCAGACGACATCCCAGCGGCAATGCTCTCATAACTCCCTCAAACAATGCTGCATCTACCATTGACAACTCATCGATGATCAAGGCATCACAGTCCAGCATATTTCTTTCGTTTCTCTTGAAAACAGGTCGGTCGTTTTTATCCCATTCCACTTCCAAAAGACGATGTATCGTCTTTGCACTATGCCCTGTCACCTCCGACATACGCTGTGCGGCTCTGCCCGTCGGGGCTGCAAGGTACACTGTCAGACCACACTGCCGATACAATGAGATAATGGCATTGAGTGTCGTTGTCTTGCCTGTACCGGGACCTCCTGTCAGAATCAGCAAACCTCCCGATAATGCCTGCATAATAGCTTGCTTCTGTAACTCCGCATACTCAATGTTCTGCTTTGCTTCAAATTCTTCCAGTGCTGCCCTAACGCCCGTTATTTCCTCGGGAGGGAACTGCTGCATGATATACAGTCTCTCCGCTGTATAGCTCTCGCTTCTGTAAAGCGGCGGCAAAAATAAAAATTCTTTCTCATCCACTTTATGCTGTATCAGGCTTCCATCCAGTACCATTGCTTTGACAGTTGACTCGACAAGCTCCTCCGACAGCATCAAAAAACGGGCACTGACCTTAATGACCACATCCCTCGGCAAACAAGTATGTCCGTTGCGTGTATTCTGCGAAAGGACATACGCCAGTCCTGCCCGTATGCGATATTCATTCTCTGCGGATTTTTTCAGGCGTGCCGCTATGCTGTCGGCTCTCTGAAACTCGATTCCCACACCTTCCGTACATAAAATATACGGATTCTCGTTAATCAAGTCCACCGCCTGTGAACCAAATACTTTCCATATTTTCACAGCTTCCTGTGCCGAAATCTGATAACCGCCCAGTTCCAGCATCATCTGACGCATTCCGAACGTCTTTTTTAATTCCTCAGACAATGCCTGTGCCTTTTCTTTGGAAATGCCCTTGATTTCTGCAATCCGTTGCGGCTCATTCTGCATAATTTCCAGTGCCTTGTCTCCGAATGTCTCGACAATTCTTTTTGCTGAGGCTCGTCCGATTCCTTTCACCGCTCCCGATGACAAATATTTCAGAATCCCCTCTGCTCCCGTCGGCAGTGCTTGTTCATAGCACTCAAAGGCAAACTGCTCTCCGTAAACAGCATGATTTTTCCAGCCGCCAATCAGTTTCAGTTCGTCTCCGACATTCACGCTTGCCATATTTCCTACTGCTGTTGCCGTGACTCCATGATTCATAATGGTCATAACCGTATAGCCATTGGTACTGTTCCGAAAAATGACTTCTTCTACCGTTCCGCACAGCTGCAGCAATTCCTTTTCAGCCATATCTACACTTCACCTTTATCTTGACATCATTCTTATAGTTTACATTTTTCCATCTCCGATGTCAACTATAAATCCGTTAAAATATTCTTATACCGCTCCCGCTATCGCTATCGACATACACTGCACACTCTTTGCTCCATGCTCATACAGCTTTGCACAACATTCCTGCATGGTATATCCTGTTGTTGCCACGTCATCAAACAGCAAAATATTTTTCCCTGTTATCCTCTCTTCACTGCACACTCCGAAAACACCTTTGACATTGTTTTCCCTCTCCATCACGGACAAATCATGCTGATTTTTGTTTGTCCTGACCTTTTTTAAAAGAGGAACGCACTCTTTTTCAAAGTATGCCGCTACTTTCCGAGCTATCAGCTCCGACTGATTAAATCCTCGTTCTTTTCTGCGGACTGCCGTCAGCGGAACATACGTGATAATATCAAAACTATCCTTCATCTGCTCGTATACGATCGCATTGCAAACCGC
Source organism: Ruminococcaceae bacterium UBA2857 (assembly GCA_002350705.1). Taxonomy (GTDB): domain Bacteria; phylum Bacillota; class Clostridia; order Oscillospirales; family Acutalibacteraceae; genus UBA1213. Next base: position 4,405 of record DEFH01000059.1, on the reverse strand, counting down.
TTTCGCATAACTGTCGGCGTTAAACTTTAGTCCCTTGAATTTGTACAGAATAACGGATTCCCTTACCTTGCCGTCATACGCAAACGGGGCTGTACACAAAATTCCCGAACGCAAAGTCATTTTCTTAGGAACTTTCGGAAACTCTTTCCGACACTTCTCACACTCCGTCAAACCTGATGCCATCACTTCCCGGCAGTACGGACATCTCTTCGGAAAAAACAACGATAATATTCGCTCTATCAATTTTTTAACTCCTCTATATCTCCATAAAAAAATAAATGCTTTCTCCATGCAAGACATTGGATACAGCATTATTTTTCGTATGGTGTCATATTATTGGTCCGGTTCAGCAGATAATCTACACTCGTGTGATGAATATCCGCTATTTTGCATAAAGTTTCGGGTGTCATCGAATTGACACCGTTTTCATAGGCGGAATATGTCCTGCGATTAATGTGCAGTAAATCTGCTATCTGCTGCTGCGTCATGTCTTTATCTTCCCGCAAGTCTTTTATTCTCTGATATATCATTTGTATCACCAGATATATTATAAATGCCATGATTCTCTCCAGCTGTTTTTTGGCAGAAATCATGGCATTCCGAAATATACAAAAATTAAACCGACGGTTTAATGACAAATCCAAAAATATGGTGTATACTGATGTCAGTAAATACGAACAGGAGTGAGTTATCATGAATCTTAAAGAAGCTTTCCGCTTTCAGAACAAACTGCAAAGCCTTATCTCTCAGGCAGCCGATATACTTCGTGACCGTACCAACATTACTCAGACAACCAATACATATCTCAGAAACAAGGTTGTCCCCGATGCCGAAAACGAAGTGACTGTCGAGGAAATCAGCAATCCCGAATTCGCCGAACATATCACCGAACTCGCTGAGTTTATGCTGTACCTCCTGCAAAACAAGGAACAGCTCTCTCAAGCTATCCGGCAGACCAAAAAGTCTCTTCCTATCGACATGGACAGTGAAATCGGTCTCAACGGTCAGCGTCAGGAAATCGCTGTTCTCTTCCGCAATATGGCTGATACCAGAAGTTCCGAAAATATCATCTATAACGGCGGCGTCGGCTATCGCTTTAATGCCGAGGGTAATCAGATTTCCTACAAGTGCCCCGTTAAAAAAGTGGTTACTATCAACTTCGACCGCAACAAAATAAAAAATATGCTGGCAAAACTTAATCAGAAATCCGATCAGGTATCTGTTGAGCTTGACAAATGCCTTATCAACTATGAAGTTGATTATGTTGCCAAGTTCGATGTCAACGCCAGCTTTGCCAACGTCTTTGAAAAGTACGTTGCAAAAGAACTTGACTGATCCCCCTTTTCCGATAAAACACCTCCTTATTTGATTCCCTGCATCCCCCGTTTCATCAAATTCGGCTGTGTGCGGTGCGGCAGAACAACCTTTTCATTATCTGTCGGTTCAGATGCAGATGAACTATAATGCTGCATATTTCTTGTAAAAGGAATTTTTTCTTGATATATGATTTTAACGAAAAAGTTCACACGCAAGACGTTTCCGGACACGTTATACGCTAATGCGTCAATGTCCCTATTCGCTCCCATACTCTTTCGACAAAATCGAAATTACGTCTCCATAACATCATCTAAATAGGAATTAGCCCTCTGAGGTTAATGAAAACCGTTTTTTGGTTTTTTGTGATGACAGTCTCTGTTCAGCGAGAAACTTCGGTTTCAGACTGCACATCTGACTGTGAAAATTGACGGAAATGTTTTGGACCTTCTGACGTACCGCTCACAGCCGAATATCTTCAAATAAGAACAGCAGGCTTTCGCCTGCTGTTTGTTTTGTGTTTTTATCACAAGAATCTGCTCCATCGGCACTCCGAAAAGAGTACTCAATGCAAGAAGATTGTCAACTGTCGGGAGACTCTTGCCCTGCTGCCATTTATACACCGCCTGCAGCTCTTCAAAGCCAAAGAAATTTTGTATATCTCTGACACTCAGCCCCAGTGCCTTTCTGATACGGATAATATTCTGTCCTGTTGCAGTCAGGTCAATAACGGGTAACGAATTTGTGTACATTAACAATCCCTCCAATTTTCAGTTGTCAAGTTTCATGTGAGATGTAATGAATATTCTATAACATTTTGTCGGAAAATGCAAGTCTTTTTTGAAAAAATTTATGATATTGGAGCAATGACTTTTATAATTAGCGGACATATTCTATATTAGCGTAATCAGGAACAGCACCGGCATCATATTTTCCGTTGCGGTAAACTCCCCTGTATGTAAATGTCTGCACACCACGATGGAATGACAGTTCAAATTCGGATTTCCCATATTTTGCCTGATTCAGGGAACGATACAGGTTATATGCCAATTCGTATTTTTCAAAATTCATCTCTGTGTTGGAAATATCCAGTGTAAATTCCACTTCCATCTGATTCATTGCCTCGTCGTCGGATACCATTTCATGATAATTTTCATACTTCCACAAAATATGCGGCTTGTCACTTTTTATACTCAAAGAAGATATATGAAAGCTGTATTCGTCCTCGCTCCATCCGTACTTACTGATATAATTTTTTACGTATTCTTTCACATATCCTTCATAGAGAGCTTGATTTTCGGACAAATACCGTCTGTCAACAACGCTTTTATCATGATCGCTAACCTCTACCTGAAAGGTTGTTTCTTTTTTATCTTTATCCGAAAAAGAACAGGTAATACCCGATACTTTCTCCGTCAAAATGTACGAAAAAAAACTGACTTTTGTATCACTGACATAATAATGATTGCCGTAGGTATTTCTGACATATTCTTCGGCTATTTTTTGCAGTTCCGACTGCTTCTGCCATTTTGAAAGAGCTTCCGTTCCCTTAAATCCGAACACTAAAACATATGGCAAAGAAAGCACTGTCACTAATACAATAAGCACTGCAATCCCGATTTTTGATTTCATTGAACGCTTCACGACCTCATCTCCTTTTTTGCCATATTATCACTTTTTCAGAACGGTGTCAACAAAAAATCTCCCATAAACACACGGTTTACGGGAGGTTTTATAGGATGCTTTTCTTGAATTTCGGTTTACTATGATATTGGAGAAATGGCATATTCTATATTTCCGTAATCCGGAACGGCATCGGCATCATATTTTCCGTTGCGGTAAACGCCCCTGTATGTAAACGTCTGCACACCACGATGGAATGACAGTTCAAATTCCGATTTCTCATATTTTGCCTGATTCAGGGAACGGTACAAAGCATATGCCCATTTGTATATATCCACATCAAAATCTGTTTTGGGAATATCCAGTTCAAATCTGACATTCAAACGGTTCATGGCATTTTCATCGGCTGCCATTTTTTCATAGCTTTCGTACTCCCACGGAAAAGGCTTTTCATTGTCCATACTCAAAACCGTAACCTTGAAATGATACCTGTCTTCACTCAAACCGTATTCAAGGAGATAATTTTTTGCATACTCATTCACATAATTCTTGTAAAGAGATAGATTTTCCGAACGGTAGCGTATGTCAAATACCTTTTCTTCCGAATTGGAAACATATACCTGAAAAGACGGCTCCTGTTTGTTTTTATCCGAAAATGTGTAAGTGATACCGTATATATGTTCCATAAAAGCTATGGGAGCCGCACTGCTGATGTCGGTATTTACTACATAATAGTGATTACCGTAAGTATCGCTGACATACTCTTCTGCTATTTTTTGCAGATACATTTGTCTGTTCCATTTCGACCATGACACACAGCCGACAATTCCCAATCCCAAAACATATGGTAAAGAAAGCACTGTCACCGAAACAATCAATACTATGATTAAGATTTTTGGATTCTGTGAATTTTTCATACTGTCAACCCCTTTTTGCCATAATATCACTTTTTCAAAGCCGTGTCAACAAAAACCTCCCATAAACACACGGTTTACGGGAGGTTTCTATTCTATATTACTTGTCACGATAATGAGAACCGCATTGTACAATTTTTATCACATTATTCTCAATACGGTAAACAATACGATTTGCTTCATCAGACCATGCCTTAATCATCGTAATCTACCTCGTGAACGGTTCCGCCTGTCGCTTCCATCTGTGCAATGGATTTTTTCAGTCTTGCCATATTCTCATAACTGTAAAACGGATCGCTGTCCGAGGAAATTTCAAACGGAATCCTATGCTGTCGGACAACTGTTTTGGCAAAAATACAAAACGCTGTTGTCATACTCATGCCGACATCACTGCAAAACTTGTCAAACTGTCTTTTCAATTCTTCGTCCATACGAATATTTACATTGATCTGTGCTATAAAAAAACAACCCCTTTTTTCTTTATATTATACTGAATATAATTTGCATTGTCAATAAATTTAAATATATTCCACAGGGCAACCGCACGAAAGAAT
>DEFH01000014.1 GCA_002350705.1 Ruminococcaceae bacterium UBA2857 | reverse complement strand
TTTATCCTAATGCGGCAAGAAGACTCCGACTTCTATAAGTCGGAGATGAATTGCCGCCAGCCCGTAAGGGCTGCAAAAATCTTGACAACTCAAAAGTCTGATGATAAGATGTAATTATAAAATATCTAAAAAAAGGTGGTGAAGGTCAGTGAACAAAGCATATAAGTTCAGAATATATCCGAATGAAACACAAAAAATATTGTTCTCAAAAACTTTTGGCTGTACACGAATGGTATATAATTATTATCTTGATAAGCGTATAAAGCTGTATGAACAAGAAAAAATCACGTTTGGTTATACAAAATGTGCCAATGACCTGACACTGCTGAAAAAAGAAAAGGAATTTTTGCAGGATGTAGACAGCATATCGTTACAGCAGGTATTAAGACATCTTGATATGGCTTTTCAGAACTTTTTCAGAGATAAAAAAGTCGGATTTCCAAAATTTAAATCAAGGAAAAATCATAAGAAAAGTTATACAACGATATGCGTAAACAACAATATCAAACTTGAAAACGGAGCTGTTACACTGCCCAAAATCGGAAAAATCAAAGTGAAACAGCATCGAAATATTCCCGATAATTATATCTTAAAATCGGTTACGGTAAGTCAGACACCAAGCGGAAAATACTATGCAAGTATCTTGTTTGAGTACGAGAATCAAGTACCTCAAACAGAAATGCAGAAGTTTTTGGGCTTGGATTTTTCCATGCACGAATTATATGTTGACAGCAACGGAAATTGCCCCGAATTTCCGAGATATTACAGACTTTCCGAAAAGAAACTCAAAAAGGAACAAAGAAAGCTGTCAAAAATGGTTAATGACTCCAAAAACAGAGAAAAACAGCGTATCAAAGTTTCAAAAATGCATGAAAAGGTTGCTAATCAAAGAAAGGATTTTCTTCATAAACAGTCAAGGCAGATAGCCAATGCCTATGATTGTGTGTGCATTGAAAATCTGAATATGCAGGCAATGGCACAGTCGCTGAATTTCGGTAAATCTGTTTCAGACAATGGTTGGGGAATGTTCACAGCATTTCTGAAATACAAGTTGGAAGACCTCGGAAAAAAACTTGTAAAAATTGATAAGTTTTTTGCAAGTTCACAAGTTTGTAATGTCTGTGGATACCAAAATCCCGATACAAAAAACTTGTCTGTCAGGGAATGGATTTGCCCTTGCTGTCGAACACATCATGACAGAGATATGAATGCTGCTTTAAACATACGAAATGAAGGTATGAGAATAGCATTAGCATAACATAAAAACAATAACCGTGGGACACACGGGGATAGCTTGTTGATACTGTACAGGTTGCTGTACTTGAGCAAGAAGCCCCCGCCTCTAAGCGTAGCGTAAGCGGGGGAGTATGTCACTTATATCTCTATAACAAATGACATATTATTTTTTGGCTGGATAAATGAAAATAGATAACTATGCTCATTATCTCGCTCAAAGATATAGCTGTTTAGGGTACGATTTGATTTCTATCCATCAGAAAATGGTGCCGGCAGTACCCTTATAAATTTATGTGATATTATCACATTTTTGTTAAAAACACAATAAAATATTGTATAATATATATGGTGCAGCTTGCCTAACGATTGATATATCTGAAAAATATCCTGATGTAACATGGCAATCAATTTAAAAAATTAGTTGCAATATCAGCTGTTGAAATTGTAAAAAATACCCAAATAACAAAAAATGATAATAAAAAATTCCTCGATATTATACTTAAATGCTTAATCAATGGTAATAATAATGATAATAATTTGGTTAAATTGACGAAGATTTATACAAAAAATGATTTCGGTGATGATTATGGTCTTGTTCTTGACAATTAATGAAGTTTAGATTATAATGATTTGCATTAAGGTGGGGAAAGATGTATCAAATACAGTTCTGAATCAGGGAATATCCGAATAAGGATTCTTACGGCAAATATTCTCTTTCCGACAGTATTTCCCCCCTGACACTTACGTAAAAACAACGCAAAAGTACGGGAAAGGATGACAAGCGTATGAAAACGATCTGTAAAAAAAATTTTGCGGCCGAAGGATACGTGTTTCCCTTTATGAAGTTGATAAAGGTAAGTCCAAAACAGATAAAACGAATGCTTTGTCTGATCTGTGCCGTTGCCATCGTATTTTCATGTATCCCTATGTCGTCCATGACGACAAATGCAATAGTGGAAGAATACTTTGAACAGAGTTTTGAACTGTATCCCGACGAAAAGAATAATGAAAAATACATTACTCTCAACGGTGTTATGCCTGAAAACGCTTTCGCCGAGGCAGTTGATGTCACTGCGGAATACTCGGATATGGAAGGCTTCCGCACCGATTCGGATGACAACAAACTCACCGGCAATGCCGGAGAAGCAGCAATCTTGGCAGCCTATGACATCAGTATTACCGGCAGTAAGGGAGATTTTCAGCCTATTGAGGACAGTCCTATCCTTGTAGAGATTGTCGATCCCAAAATTTGTTCAGGCTGTATTACCGAACTTTGGCATATAACCGACGATGGAAAATACGAGCAGATATATAACTTTACAATAAAAGACGGTAAGCTCAGCTTTTATGCCACGGGATTCAGTGTATATGCCATCGTCAACGCACCGGAGCCGTATGTCTATCAGGATATCGAACAAGTGACTTCTGCTGATGCACTGACAGGCACCAGAGCCGATGCAGGATTCTATCTTTTCTTCAATCCAACAGACTCCATGTCCGACAAAAAATATATTTCCGCTGATATCAACGGTAAAAAATGTCTGATTGAAACGACAAACATTTCTGAAGCAGCAGTATGGCATTTTGAAACGGAACGCAATGGAAACAAGCTGTATACTTATGTCAATGGAGTAAAAAAGTATCTGCATAATATACCGTCAAATAACGGTCAGAGTGCTTCGGTCACAACAAATCAGACCGATGTGGAACTGAACGATACAGCCGCCGATCTTATTGAGATTACATTCAACTCCGAGGATAATTCGTTCTTTTTGAATAAGAGCGGCAGTACGATGTATATACAGCATTCCAACAGCGGCAACGGTATCCGGTATTATAATGGACACAGTGACCCACATAATCCGCATATCAAAATGATCTATGCCGATACGGTCAATCCTCCGGCCGATATGTACAATTTCAACGGCAGAACCTACGGTCTTATGCAGTATCCCGGCGGTACACTCGGTTATGGTCTTATGACAGACTCTCAAAATAATGCAGTCGATATGACCTCACTGGTTGTACGTAACGATAAAGGCAGCAAGACTCTGTATGTTGCTCAGGACTGTGATATCGCCATGTGGACATTCCACTCGGTATACCAAAATATCTATACACTTTCCGCAAATGTGAACGGCATTACGAAATATCTCAGTTTCAGCGGTAACACTTTGTCGCTGGCTGATGATATGCAGAACGCAACGCCTCTGACACTTACCTCAAACGGCAGCAGTATCATGCTTTCTTCAAAAGATAAGAGTATCAGTTTTGACGGAAACGATTTCTCTCTTAAAACTACCAATACGAATGATACAAATCAATGGCTGTATCTGACAAAACTGTCCGGTCTTGAAAATGACGATTATATCTGCTATTCTGCCGATAAGATCAGCGTTTCGGATGTCACCGACAAATCGATGATCATCATATATACCCGTGTTTGGAATGATGTTGACAAGAGATATGATTTCTATGCGGTCGATCATGACGGAACTTTGTATCCCTGCTATGAACGCGGCGACAGTATCATGTGGGTGGGAAACCGTATCAACACCATGCAGTGGGAATTTATCGAATACACCTATGCTGATGGGACACCGAACTATTACTATGAACTTTATAATCCCTATTCGAGAAAATATATAGCACCTCAGATAAAAGACGGACAAGTGCTTTCCGACAACAAAATCGGTATCAATATGCCCGGTCGGCGTGAAGGGGAATACTATACCGATATTATTGCATGGGACGATCCGTATTATGTCTATGCCGGTCTGAGAAACGATGACAAAAACAAAAATATTATTTCTGCATCACGTTCACGAGCAGAAACCTATTACTTTGCCGTGGTGGAAGTACCTGTTCCTACACTGACAAAAATCAAAACGATTGATAACGATCTGTACGGTATCAAAATGAAGATGATAGACTTTCCCGATTCGACCGGACAGAACGCAACTCTGAAAACAGATACTGCTTCCAAAGACTTTGCGACAAAAGGTCTGCTTTCCACCGATCTCGATGAATACGGCTATCCGACAGCAGTAAGAACCAATACCAATTTAGCCGAGCTTTACCGTGGAGCAAACAGCGTAAATCATCTTTTTACAGAGAGTATTTACAACGACAGCGGATATTTTGAATTTGACAGCTGTCAAAATTTTGCCACTCTTTACAATGAGCAGGGAAATCTTGTAAGCGACTTCACTGTATATAAAGAACTGGGCACTACGGACAACACCTCTAAAACTACTCTGAAACACGGTCAGTTCTTTCCTTATGATATCATTACAGCCGGTAAATACGCAGCGGTGAATCCTGAAAATCTTTACGGTGCTGTTGCGGTTCCCGAACACCCCGATATCGGAATTCTGCCGGAATCCGATCCCCGAAAATACGAAAAACTGCATACCGTCGGTAATCATCCGAATTACTACAATGGTATGGAAATGGAAACAAGCTTTATACAGACACCAAACGGTAAGGATGCCTGGGGACATGATATTATCTTTGAGTTCACGGGAGATGATGACTTTTGGCTCTATGTTGACGGGGAACTTGTGATTGATCTCGGAGGCATCCATTCTGCTCTTGCAGGAAATGTAAACTTCGCAACAGGCGATGTTGTCGTCGAAGGACAACATACCAACCTGCGGGAACTGTTCAAGTCAAACTACGAATCCCGTAATCCCGATGCGGCAACGGCTGAAGTCAATGCTTATTTAGCACAGTATTTTAAAGACGGAGAGAATGTATTCAAGGATTATTCTTCGCATACGATGAAACTGTTCTATATGGAGCGTGGAGCGGGTGCCTCAAACCTGCATATGCGATTTAATATCAGCCATATCACCTCCACAAAAGTGATGCTGACAAAAAATGTTACCGGCTCGGAAGATATGGACTTCAACCTGGTGGAATACCCTTTCCAGATATGGTACAAGGATCAGCAATTAGGGGAATCCAAACTGCTGACAAACACCGATTCTGTTTCCAATGTCACCTATCAAAATTCGACTCAAAAAGTCAATTATGCCGCAACCTATACTCCGCCTAACAGCACTGTTTCATATGACTCGGTATACTTCCTGCATCCCGGCATGAGCACGGATATACATTTCCCGGAAAAAACGATTGAATACCGTATTATCGAATGTGGTATCAACAGCGATGTTTATGATCATGTTTATGTAAACGGTGTTGAAGCCGACGGTACAGGCAGCACGAACCACCGATCCTTTGATTCCGGCTGGCAGAAGATAAAGGACAGACCATCGATGGTTTTTGAAAATCATGTTGCCCCGGATGCCCTTCGTACACTAAGCTTCAAGAAGGTATTGTACGACCGGTCCGGCAATGCGCTTACAACGCAGCAGGATCCTACCGCCTTTAGTTTCCGTCTGTCATTATCTAAAAATTCAGAGGATACGCTTTCTCTTGCCAATATGTGTAAGTACCATGTTACAGATTCAGACGGCTATCTTTGCAGATGGGACATACTTTCTCAGAGCTTCACTTCTACCGAAACAAAATTCTCTGACATAGCAAAGCTGACCGATTCTCAAAAGGAGCAGGTTACCTTTGAAACTTCCATGAACGGTGCCATTTCCAAAATACCCGCAGGCTATACGGTTCATGTGCCGAATCTGCCTGTCGGTATAAAATTCATGGTAGAAGAGAGAAACAATGAAATTCCGCTTGGCTACCAATTCATTTCCTATGAGAAAGTCGGTGACACGTATTCCGTTGCACAGGGAGATGACCAAAATATCGGCTGTATCAGAGAAAACGATTCTCCGTTTATGCTTATCAAAAATAAGCGTGGTTGGGGAATGGAAGCAAATAAGATATGGAGCGACACTGTTTGTGCCGCCTCACATGATCCGATCTATACGGCAGTTTATGCCGGAGAAGAACTCGTTACGGGAACAGTAAAACGAATTTCTCATCCGAATACTTCTGTACGCTATTATTTTGATTCACTCAAAGAGGGTACAGTCTTTAGTGATTATTCCATACGTGAAGTAACGGTTGAAAATCCTGTTCTTTCCGATGGCGAAACAGTCGCAAGTTATGACAGTATCACAAAGTTAAACAATGGTGAGCGTACAAGCATCGGAATTGTTTCCAAAAAAGGAATTTCAGATACGTTCTCTTATACTGTGGAATATTCTGAAGAAGTGCGAGATAATGTCAAAATAGATACCATCACCAATGTCCGTGAAGGCGGCATTGTGATCACTCTGTATGACATGAATACAAGGCAGCCGCTGTCAAACGGTGTCTTTGTTCTGAAACAGGGTGATACGGAACTTGGCACATTTACTTCCGATTCCGACGGCAGGATATTGATCATGTATGATTTTTTGCATGATACCGATTATACACTGACTGAAACCTACCCTCCGGCAGGATATATCGGATTGCCTAACCCGACCGTATTTTCCGTTGACAGTAATGCCATTGTTCATCTCAGCGGAAACGAAGATCAATGGCAGTCCTGGCATGGTCCGACAAATGTGAATAACCAAATCACAGCATATATCGACTTATTCAACAAGCCATATACACTGAAAGTAATCAAGGAGGACGGTCTGACGCATGAACCGCTCGGCAATGCACATTTTGCCCTTTATCGTGGTATTCAGGGAATCGGCGGCTATGTAAAGGACATCAGACCTGTTTCCGGTTATGATAACCTTATTACCGACAGCAACGGAATGGTTTCATTTCCTGACAAAATACTGCTTCCGGGCAGATATTATCTTACCGAGATCGCTCCTCCGAAGGACTATCAGCCCTTGGAGACAGATATTATATTTACGCTTTCGGAAACAGGCGATTTTATCATCAACAGTGCAGAGCACAAAAGTTTTCTTACGACTGACGTGACAGACGAGGTCATTTACTCCCTCAATATCCCCAACACCTATGTTCCTCCGCTTGCAGAGCTTACTGTCACCAAAACCGTACAGGGAAACTTCGGTAATATCAACAAGGACTTTACATTTACCCTTACGGTTGAAGGGGCATCTGATGCTGATGAATACGAGTGGTCAAAAAACGGAATTTTACAGAAAGTCAAGCTGCGTTCCGGCGAAACCTTCACTCTTAAGCATAACGATACCTGTATGATAGTTCTCCCTAAAGGAAAAAATGTAACGGTATACGAAAACAGTGAGAATTATACCGCTTCATTCCGGTTAGGAGCTGCGGCCGCAGAAACCGTAAACACAAAGACGTTTACTCTTGACAACGATATTACGCTTGCAGTTACCAATACACTTAATGGGATATTGCCGACCGGCGTAAAGATGAATATCCCCGTTTTCTTGTTCATGATCGTTGGTTCGCTTACCGCAGTATTATTCATCTTGTATCGAAAAAAACTCAAAAGCTTTTCTGAATGAATTGCTTGCATCATATTGAGTCAGAGTAAAATTATACACCCCATATAGCAGACGCTTGCAAAACTTTTTTTAGGCTGCTATATGGGACTTTTTATGTTAGGAAGAAATAACAAACGTGAACGCAATGAAAATCAAATAAATATCGGGAGTATAAAATGTAAAAAAGCTGTCAGAGTGATGAATATTCATTCAGTTTGTCATTTTCTATGATTTGTCTGATCTCATTTTCGGTCTGCTTGACTTCTTCGAGAAAAGTCCTTGAAGAAATACGCAAAGCACCATTTCCTAAAATAATAAGCTGTTCCATGCGGTCTGATGTGACTACATAAACACGATGATGTTTGGCAATGCGGTGTGTGACTTTTTCAATATACATGTCAGCGGTTTCAGCTTCCTTAGTATAAACGATGCTGATACCTCCGACTCGTTCCACTTCTTCTTTTTGTCCCTTGACTTTGTAGGCATCAAATACCAGAATCAGATTGCATTGATGATATCCCTGATAGTTGCACAAAATATTGACAAGCCTGTCACGAGCGGCAGCAATATTATCTTCCGCAAGCTTTTTGAGATTTTCCCATGCGAATATGACATTGTAACCGTCTATCAAAAGATATTTTGTATGATCGGATGATTCTTTGATGTTTACAGTCTTGTCTTTTTCAGACGAAGCCACATAAACTGTACTTGGCTGAGGAGGCTGTTTACGTTTAAAACCATAAGTGGATTCAAATATCTGCATCAGTTCCTTGTCAAGTGCAAAAATATCTTTTTGGGAACGGTACTCAGATAGTGGACGTATTCTTGCAGTTTCAGGTGGTTTGGAATCAAGTGTACTGCCGATGTGCATCTTTGATGGAACATCATTCCATTTAACAATATATCCTGTTCCATGCGAACAGAAAACAGAATCACACGGATTATCCGTATCATGTTCGGGGTCATAGTTAAAATCAGCTATCACTTTTTCGGCATTATGGCAAGGTTCATAACCACTGAAACAACATTGAAAATGTCCTTTGCCATGAGTATACTGTATCACTTCCGTTGGGTAATTGATCATTTCAGAAACGGGAGCTTTTCCTGTGAACACTGCTGTATTATCGGCAGTGGTTCGAGGCGGTTCAAAACTGCCTGACATTCTTTGTATATCGGTCATTGCTCTGCCTACACATTCAACAGGCACTTCCAAAATAAAATCATAATACGGCTCCAACAGGACGCTCTCGGCAGACCGCAGACCTTGACGGACAGCTCTCAAAGCTGCCTGACGAAAATCACCGCCTTCAGTATGTTTCAAATGTGCCTTGCCGGTGGTCAGTATGATTTCCATATCGGTTATGGGCGAACCTGTCAAAACACCTATATGTGTTTTTTCGTAAAGGTGGGATAATATAAGTCTCTGCCAATTACGGCTCAAAACATCCTCGGAACATTCCGTTTTAAAGACAAGACCGCTGTTTCTTTCGGCAGGTTTCAGTATCAGATGTACTTCCGCATAGTGCCGCAAAGGTTCAAAGTGTCCGACACCCTCTGCGGTATTGGCAATGGTTTCTTTATATATGATACTGCCCTTGCCGAAATCCACGGAAAAACCAAAACGTTCTTTTATCATTGTTTTAAGAATCTCCGCCTGCACCTCTCCCATAACATCTAATTGAATACTGCCGTTCCCGCCGCTGCGGTTGATATGAAGCATAGGATCTTCGTCCGAAAGTGAACGCAGCTTTTCAAAAGCTGTATGCTGATTTACTTCCGGAGGAAGTATCAGTGAATATGTCATAACGGGCGTTATGATAGGCAGGGCTGTATTTTTCTCTTTTCCGAGACCGTCACCGGACTGTGCAAAACGTATTCCGGTAACGGCACATATGGTGCCTGTATCAGCCTGTTCGGCGGTCGTGAACTTTTCACCCGAATACAATCTTATCTGGGCGATTTTTTCATTTTCGGTATTTTTGTCACTTTTCAAAACATCTCTGATATGCAAAGTTCCTCCGGTTATTTTCATAAAAGTCAACCGCTGCCCTTGTTTGTCCTCTGAGATTTTAAATACCTTTGCACCAAAGATACCGTCATCCTGCGGCATTTCTGTAAATTCCTCCAGAACTTTCAAAAAAGCCTCAACACCTTCCGTTCTGAGTGCAGAACCAAAAATACATGGAAATAATTTACGCTGTTTTATGGCTTTTTTAACGGATAAAGCTGTAACTGTATTATTAAGACAATATTCATCAAGCATATCATCGTCAACTGCCGCAACAGTTTCATACCAAATGTCATTGTATATTTCGGTGAAGTCGATACAGCCGTCACTCAATTTTACCTGAAGCCGGTGCAGAATATCATCTTTTTCGGTTCCCGGCAAGTCCATTTTATTGATAAATATAAAACACGGCACACGATATTTTTGCAGCAGCAGCCATAATGTCTGCGTATGGCTTTGTATACCGTCCGTTCCGCTAATGACCAAAACAGCATAATCAAGCACTTGTATTGTACGTTCCATTTCGGCTGAAAAATCAATATGTCCGGGTGTATCAAGAAGTGTAAAATAGGTATCTCCGTAATCAAACATTGCCTGTTTGGAAAAAATGGTAATGCCTCTCTGACGTTCTGCCGAAAACGTATCTAAAAACGAATTACGATGGTCAACACGGCCCAATTTTCGTATAGCTCCCGACAAATACAGCATAGCTTCTGAAAGCGTCGTTTTGCCTGCATCGACGTGTGCCAGCATACCTATAACGATTTTTTTCATCTTAAAAATTCCCCTTTATTAATCTGTGGCTATCGGAAAGAATTTTGCATGTTTTACTGATATTATCTGCATGATGGCAATACAGCCATCAAAATAGTCCCTCCATGATAATCTTTTATATTATATCATATTATTTATTAATATTTCTACCAATATTTTATATTCTGTCAAGCTAAGTTGTAAAACAAAACTTTTTCTTGACAAATCTAATATAAGGTTGTATGATATAAATACTATATTTTTACGAAAGGGTGAGTTTCATGACCATACTTAATAACAAACCGTTATACTCGAACGATAATTATCGAATACCAAAACAGAAGCATGAAATTTGCTTTTTCGACGGCAGTATAGTTGAATCACAGTAAAAATACCGAACTTATCAGTCTTTTTCGGTGAAAGTTCAGAGCGGATTGCCTTCGTCAGCAAGTTTTATATGTATTTGTAAGCACTTCTGTTTTCGGACAGGAGTGCTTTTTTAGTTGTAAGGAGTGAAAATATTTATGTTAGAATTAAGAGGAAGATATAACACCGCAAAGGTATTTACTGATCTGATAGACGAAAACGCAGTTTCTCAGATCATTACACTGCTGAACCAGCCGATGTCTGAGGGACAGCAGATCAGGATCATGCCCGATGTTCATGCCGGTGCAGGCTGTACTATCGGTACAACGATGACTATAACGGATAAGGCGGTCCCAAATCTTGTGGGAGTAGATATCGGCTGCGGTATGGAAACCGTTTGCCTGAAGGAAAGCTTCATCGAAGTTCAAAAGCTTGATAAGCTGATAAGGGCAGAGATACCGTCCGGTTTTGGCATAAGAAAAAAGATACATTGTTATATGGAAAAACTTGATTTGACAGACCTGTACTGTTCTCATCATGTCGATCTTATCAGGGGTGAAAAGAGTCTCGGAACACTGGGCGGGGGCAATCATTTCATTGAGGCCGACAGGGGAGAGGACGGTTCCATTTACATTGTTATCCATTCCGGATCCCGTCATTTGGGACTTGAAGTCGCAAAGTATTATCAGGAGGAAGCATATAAGCGTTTAAATAGCTGCTCCAAGGCGGAAATAGATGTGCTTATCAGCCGTTTGAAGGCCGAAGGAAAGGAAAAGCAAATTCAAAAAGAATTGAAAAAGCTGACAAACACCAAGCATACGGATATTCCGAAGGCTCTGGCCTATACAGAAGGTGATCTGTTTGAACAGTATATTCATGATATGAAGCTTGTGCAGGAATATGCTGTGCTGAATCGTCAGGCTATGATGGATGAAATTATCAAGGGGATGGGACTGCATATCCGTGACCGCTTTACAACCGTTCATAATTACATCGACACCGAGAAGATGCTTCTCCGCAAGGGAGCTGTTTCCGCTCAGAAGGGTGAAACTCTGCTGATTCCCATTAATATGCGTGATGGAAGCCTAATCTGTACGGGCAAGGGCAATCCCGACTGGAACTACAGTGCACCTCACGGAGCAGGACGTATTCTTTCAAGAGGAGAGGCCAGAGCAACTTTGACGCTTTCGGAATTCAAGAAGCAGATGGAGGGCATTTATTCGACATCCGTCAGCCGTGACACCATTGATGAATCTCCGATGGCATACAAGTCTATTGATGATATTGTATCGAATATTGGTGACACAGCAGATATAGATGATATTATCAAGCCTATCTACAACTTCAAAGCGGGTTCAGGTGAATGAGAAGAAGTCTATTATAGTGTACCAATCATCCTGACATAAAAGTGCTCACAAAGATTTGACATCAAAATAAAGCATTGCCTCATAGAGAACAACGAAAAACAGATGATATAACCCGTGTGAATGTGGGAATATCATCTGTTTTATTTTTTGGCGGATTATGAATCGTAGAACTGCTGCCCATCGTCTGTTACGAGTCGCTCTGCTTTGGGATACTCAAAAATTCCGGGATTTTCGGAATTTTCGGTGAGGTAGTCTGCAAATTTTGCCGCATACCATTTTGCCATTCCAAGATTATGCATGAGGTAATGTCCGCAGTTTTCCGGTGTGGTACCCGGAACGCTTGATGTCTTCTCCACTGATCGGAAGGCTCTTATGATCAGATCGTAAATTTCCCGGGGAGTACGGTTGCCTTTGAGAATGAGATAAAATCCGGTCAGGCATCCCATTGGTCCCCAATAGATGATTTCATCCTTCCAAGCGGGATCGTTGCGAAGGAAAGTGGCTATGATGTGTTCAAGGGAGTGCATTGCTGCCACATCAATTGCAGGTTCCCTGTTCGGTCTTGTAAGCCTTATGTCATAAGTTGTAATCACACTGTCTCCGACCTTATCCAGCCGGCTGGTAAAAATACCGGGAATAATGGCTGTATGGTCTACAGAAAAACTTG
>DEFH01000046.1 GCA_002350705.1 Ruminococcaceae bacterium UBA2857 | reverse complement strand
GCTTCTGTTGCGGAAAATTTGGTAGTAGCACCGTATTTTCTTGCGGTCTGTTCAAGTATTTCAAGCTGTTCAGCCGTTGCACCCGAAATTGCCTGCACCTCTGACATAGAGCTTGTAAAGCTTTCGCCTGTTTGTATAACGTCCTTTGCCAAATCGCCGAGTTTTGAAATCAAAAGGTTAATGCCCTGACTTATCAAATTTCCGACAGCAACAGTCATGGAAGAAAATGTTTTATTCAGATTTTCACTGTTTTCTCCAAGCTGTTGAGTTGATTGTGAAGTGTCCGAAACAGCCTGAGTTAATCTTTCGTGCTGACTTTGAACAACACTCATTGCCTGATTTAACCTCTGTTGTTCGGCTTTCAACTGTTCGACTTTTGCTTTTTCTTCGTCAATAACTCTGTTAAGCTGTGCTATCTTGTTCTTTTGTTCCTCATTTGCACCGCCGTTTTCTTCAGCTTGTCTTTGCAGTGCTTTCAGTTCCTTTGCCGCTCTTGCAATAACAAGATTTGAATTTTGCTGCTGCTTTTTATTTTCAGCAACAGCCTGACCGAGCTTTTGCAAAATCTCCTCAGACTGTTCGGCATTTTCTATCAATTTGCTGTGGTCTAATGTAAATTCGGCAACAAGCCTGTCTAAATGTACATCTGCCATTCCGTCACCACCATCTTGTTAAAAATCGTCTGCATAGATTTCTTCATCTTTATCTTTGTCAGGCGTGTGCATATCGTTGTATTCGTCCATCATGGCAATAAATTCATCATAATAGTAATTGTTCAATAATTCAGACTTTGATAGTCCTATGCTTTGAGCGATTGCAAGCCATCTTTGTAACCAGTATCTGCTGTTTTCGGTGCAGTCAGCTTTTTCAGCTGCTGCACGTTCCCGAAAAAATCCGTCATATCATTCATTTCCCAAAAAGCTATGATTATTTCTATCAGGTCATTCAGCGACAGCGGATTTTCATTATCCACATCAAGCAGACGTTCTTCGGGTATGTTCAGCAATTCCGAAACAAGTCTGCAAAACTCTGTCGGAACTGCCGTCAAAAGCCTTACAACGATTTTTTCAATGATATTACCGTCTCCGCTCTGGAGCTGAACAAGTAGTCCGCTTAATCCGCCAAATTCAGGCAGTACAGAATTGATGATGATATTGGGCAGATTTTCAAGTGTATTCAATGCCTTTATATACCTTGCAACAGGGAGCTTCACGATTTTTACACCGTGAAGCTCCTTCGTTTCGGGCAAACTCATTTTTATACTTTCATCTCTCATGTTTCAGTACCTCACGGATTTGATGAAGTTGTTGTATTGAAAGTTGTCAGCCATGTCAGAGCCGTACCTTGTGCAACGTCCTTTGTGGCTCTGACAACACCATCAGATTTTCTTGGAGTACACTCAAATGTGAATGTATACGCCTGTTCGCTGTTGTTCTGACCTTTGGTAGTATGAGATACTTTGTAGCCTGTGCATTTTGCGGCATAGTAACGGTAAAGTCTGTAACCACCATCAGCACGGAGAGCGGAGAATGTCAATGCAAGTTCCGGTGCATTATCAAGCACACTTTCTTCAAGTACACCGTCCGAAAGTGTCAAACCGAGTATAAATGCGATCGTCGCAAGCTCCGTTTCTACAACGGTAATGTCAAGGTTTGTAGTTTCCCATTCCGCACCGCTGTCCCAAACGCCGTCATCTGCATATATCTTGTAATCGCTTCTGTTATCTGTCGGAGAACAGCTCTGAGCTCCCGGAATTGCAAGATATGATGTGTCATCGGCAAGATATGTTGAATTTGTATTCGTTGTAACACTTCTTACACCAAAATTATTAAAGCCTTTCAAATATTTAGCCATATTATTTTCATTCCTTTCATTTATTGCCCCATACGGCAATTTCGCCGTAAAAGGTTGTATAGCCCTCTCCACGAGAGAGAATTGTTGCCCGTCTGCGTATTCTTGATATACAGAAAGTATTGTTGGTAAGCTGTATGGGAGTTTCATCAATACCGCTGTCAAGAAGTTCAAGTATATGTTGACAGTCACTTTTTGCAAGGTCATAGCTTTCACGTCTGACCTGCACCTGAATATAGTGCTGACTTGAATTATCGCCGCTGTTTACAACATTATTCCATTCCGCCAAATCAACAGCATTAACACACTTTTCAACAGGCGGCATGAAATCAAGGAAAATATTATCAATTCCCTGATTTTGAAGATATGTTTTTAAACTGTCAAGCATGATATTTCCCCTTATTCATTAATTTTACCGTTTGCGATAAGCTGTAAAATACAATCTTCATCACCCGTTAAAACGCTTTCAAGATATTTTGCCTGACCACCCAGAGGGTGATCATATTCAGTATGCTCATGCTGATTAGCCGCATAGGGTGTATTGTAACTGACAGAACCTTTTGTGCTGTTTTCGGGTGCATCGCCTGTAACAGTAAGACCGCCGTCTTCATTGCCTTTTGCAATAACCGTATTATCCATTTCAACCAGAACAGAACCTCGTAAGTCACCTGTATCAACAGGTGCTTTTTTCTGACTTTCTTTTGCAGCATATATCAAAGCCTTTTCCAAGCCTTCCGTGCTTTGAACTATCATCTTGTCAATTTCTTCCTGTAAGTTTTCAATAACATTATTCAAGCCTTTGAGATAATCTTCTCTTGCAATATCAATTCTTTTTGCCATTACAACATCACCTCGTAGTGGTCAATTTTTCCGAAAATACTCTGTATCTGTTTGCAGGACTTCACTGTAAAACGGTTATTACATTCGTCTAAAACGATACTTAAAGGCGGTATAAATGCTCCACAAAGCATATTTGCAGTGCTTGTAACAGTATTTCCTTTACTGTCGATAGTTTCCTTTGTGTCGTAATCAAAACGACATGGAACAGAGATTTCTTCCGCATAGCTTGTATCACCTCTGTCATTCGTGCCTTGATACATCTTTACTTTTGCCGTATTCGTGTAATATTTTTCCGCAATCATACTATCACCGCACTTCCGGCAATGTACTTCCTCAGCAACAGATATGTTTCAGGATTTCCGAAAATTGACATTGAGTCTGCCTTGATACTGTCACCATAATTTTCACTGACCTGTCCGAGAGTTACAGACTTAACCCCTTGATTCTGCAAATCCCGTCTTTTCAGTTTTTCACTGTCGAGATATGCAAGAGCTTCAAGAGCCTGTGCAGTTTTCACTTCATTTGGTACATCTGTTTGATAATCTCTCGGAAATGCCAGTGATTGAGAATTGTCTTTTTTTCTTCCCGTGAAGGAAAGGCAGTCTATTTTCATAGCTGCCTTACGGATAAGTGATTCCTTTTCCTCTGTGGAGAGTGCAAGAAATGCCTGATAAAATTGATTGTCGACGGCATAAGTGCCGACTTCTTCAATGGTGATATATGTGTCGGTTCCGACTGTCAGCATAAGATCAGCCCCTTGAAATGATACGGGCAATCGGAATAGCCTTATGCGGAAAATACTCCTTTGTGCTTTCATTGGAGTTTGCAAGCGAC
>DEFH01000018.1:47257-48216 GCA_002350705.1 Ruminococcaceae bacterium UBA2857 | reverse complement strand
GCATTCGGTAACATGGGTGACGACTGCGGTACAGGTGTTGCCTTTACCCGTGACCCTGCTACAGGTGAAAAGGGACTCTTCGGTGAATTCCTCACCAATGCACAGGGCGAAGACGTTGTTGCAGGCGTTCGTACTCCGATGAAGATTCAGGAAATGGCTGATAAGTTCCCTGAAGCATTTGCTCAGTTCAATGAAGTTTGTGCAACTCTTGAAAAGCACTACAGAGATATGCAGGATATGGAATTTACCGTTGAACACGGCAAACTCTATATGCTCCAGACCAGAAATGGTAAGAGAACCGCTAAGGCTGCTCTCAAAATCGCTGTAGACCTCGTTGCAGAAGGTATGAGAACAGAAAAAGAAGCAGTTGCTATGATCGATCCTCGTAACCTTGATACACTTCTCCACCCGCAGTTCGATGCAAAAGCTCTCAAGGCTGCTACACCGATCGGCAAGGGTCTTGGTGCATCCCCCGGTGCTGCCTGCGGTCAGATCGTGTTCACTGCCGAAGATGCGGAAGCTTGGAATGCTGACGGTAAGAAGGTTGTTCTCGTAAGATTGGAGACTTCTCCGGAAGATATTACAGGTATGAAAGCATCTCAGGGTATCCTCACCGTTCGTGGCGGTATGACATCTCACGCAGCCGTTGTTGCTCGTGGTATGGGTTCCTGCTGCGTATCAGGCTGCTCTGAAATCGCTATGGACGAAGAAAACAAGAAGTTTACACTTGCCGGCAAAGAGTTCCACGAGGGTGACTTCATCTCCATCGACGGCTCAACAGGCAATATCTATGACGGTATTATCCCGACAGTTCCTGCTACTATCGCAGGTGAGTTCGGTACTGTTATGGCTTGGGCCGACAAGTATAGAAAACTCAAAGTAAGAACTAACGCTGATACACCTGCTGATGCTAAGAAAGCTCGTGAGCTTGGTGCAGAAGGTATCGGTCTCTGCCGTAC
>DEFH01000018.1:46899-47203 GCA_002350705.1 Ruminococcaceae bacterium UBA2857 | reverse complement strand
TGCCGTACAGAGCATATGTTCTTTGAAGGCGACAGAATCGACGCATTCAGAGAGATGATCTGTGCAGATACAGTGGAAGAAAGAGAAGCAGCTCTTGCTAAGATTCTTCCTGTACAGCAGGGTGACTTCGAGGCTCTCTATGAGGCTCTGGAAGGCAATCCTGTAACCATTCGTTTCCTCGATCCTCCTCTGCATGAGTTTGTTCCGACAGAAGAAGCTGACATTGAGAAGCTCGCTGCTGCTCAGGGCAAAACTGTTGAGAGAATTAAGGAAATCATCAGCTCTCTGCATGAGTTCAACCCGA